>DATBKQ010000001.1:0-3096 GCA_036555825.1 Acetobacteraceae bacterium
GCACGCGCGGCTGATGAGCCAGGCGCTGCGCAAGCTCACCGGCAGCGTGTCGCGCAGCAAGTGCATGCTGATCTTCCTCAACCAGATCCGCATGAAGATCGGCGTGATGTTCGGCAACCCGGAGACGACAACGGGGGGCAACGCGCTGAAGTTCTATGCCTCGGTGCGGATGGAGATCAGGCGCATCGGGCAGATCAAGGAACGCGACGAGGTGGTGGGCAACCAGACGCGGGTGAAGGTGGTCAAGAACAAGCTGGCGCCGCCGTTCCGCCAGGTGGAGTTCGACATCATGTATGGCGAAGGCATCAGCAAGGTGGGCGAGCTGATCGACCTCGGCGCGAAGGCCGGCGTGGTGGAGAAGTCCGGCGCCTGGTTCAGCTACGACAGCCAGCGGATCGGCCAGGGGCGGGAGAACGCCAAGCAGTTCCTGCGCGACCACCAGCAGGTGGCGGACGCGATCGAGCACAAGGTCCGCGAGCAATCCGGTGTGGTGGCGAACGCCATGATGGCGACGATGGACGAGACGGAGGAGGCGGAGGCGGCGGAGTAATCGGTACCACCTTTCGGCTCGCTTGAGCGAAGCGAATGCCGACGGCACATTGGCCGGCCGCAACCTTTCGCGTGAGCCGATGTCCGGTTACCCCCTGAGTGCGTCCGACCATGCGTTGATCGCCGCGGCGCACGATGTGCTGGCGCAGCACTACAAGCTGTTCTGGCACACCGTGGCGGCCGCGATCCGTGGGCAGGACGGGCGCGTCTGGACCGGCCTGCATCTGGGAACCACGGTAGGGCGCCTGGCGGTGTGCGCCGAGGCGGTGGCGCTGGGGCGTGCGCTGCTGGATGGATGCGATGGGATCGACACCATCGTGGCGGTGCGCCATCCGAAGCCGGACGAGGTGGACCGGGAACTGGCGGTGGTGCCGCCCTGCGGCGGCTGCCGGGAGCTGTTCCTCGACCACTGTCCGGACGCGCTGGTGATCGTGCATGGGGCGCAGGGCTTGGCCAAAGTGCCGATCCGCGCACTGCTGCCGCTGCCGTATCGGCGCTGACCCTGCGGTGCCGCTTGCCTCGCCGGCCGGCGCAAGCTGTAATCAGGCGGCAGCGGCGAGCGAAGACTCCCGCTCCGGGAGGTTGCGATGGCACATGCAGGCACGATCCTGGCAAGCCCCGAGATCCGTCTCCCGCGTCCCCACCTGCCGAAGCTTTGCTGGCCGCGTCTGTCGCAGCGGACCCGCGCGCTGCTGATGATGGGCGTGATGATCAGTCCGGCGTTTCTCGCCGACCAGATCGGCTACTGCGTGATGCGGCTGTTTCGCACCGCCGACCAGATTGCCGCGATGCAGGTGCCGGAAGAGCGTGTCATGGCCAACCTTCGCGTCTTCCGTGTGGCATGCACCGAGGCGGGCGCCTCAGCGATGGAGCGCGAGCGTTGGGCTGCATTGGCGGAACTGAACGGGTGGCCGCACTACCCGGAGGCTGGTCCGGGCTGCTTCAAACCGGACCGGGCGTTACTCGGCATCGCTGGGCTGAAGGCCTTCAACGTCGCATGCCCGACCGTGGTGCTGTCGATGGCGGATCAGCGGCGGTGGGTTGCGTATGCCGCCGGTCGCGGATGGACGGACTATCCGCAGGCCGGCGCCGGGTGCGTCGATCCGTGAGCTGAGACGAGGCAATCAGGCCAGGGCGTCAATCAGCGCCTTCGCTCCTTTCAGGTCCGTCATTTCGAACCCTTCCGTGAACCAGCCATAGACGGGCGCCAGGACATCGATCGCCCGGTGGCGTTCGCCGCGCGCGGCGAGGATTTCCGCGAAGGTCGTCGCGGTATGGAGTTCGAACAGGCGCGCTGACTGCCGGCGCGCGGTACTCAGCGATCGCATCAGATGATCCTCCACCAACTCATGCGGCGCGTGTTCGCGTTGAAGCAGCAACGCCTCCAGCCGATCCATTTCAGCGGCCATATAGGCCTCACCATAGTTGGCGCAATGCGCTCGCGCGGCGTCCAGATGGACACGCGCCTCGGCAGGCCTGTCCTCCCGCAGCAGGCAATCCACCAGGGCCAGCTCACATTGCGTCGTATGCAGCTTCGCTCCGGTGTCGTTCCAGCGCGCGATGCCCTCAGTCAGGTGATCGATCCCGGCGGCGAAACTGCCCAGCCGATGCATCGCCCAGCCCATGCAGCGCTCACTGAGCGCGATCCACTGCGGCATGCGATGTTCGCGTGCTGTCTCCAGTGCCTCCGATGCGAACCGCAACGCGCCCGCGGCGTCATGCTGAATTGTGCAGACGTGCGCCGCCACGCCCAACGCCCAGGCCAAGCCATGAGCGTTGTCCTGACGGCGTGCTATCGCCACCGCGGCGTCGAGGAGCTTGGCGGCCGAATCGGGGAAGCCGACCGACATTTTGGCCTGCCCGCCGTAGAAGCGGCAGACCATGCTCGGATGCTCGCCATAGACCGCGAACTCGCGATCCGCCACGGTATCCGCGATCGCCGCGCCGCGGGCCAGGATTTCGTCCGCCTCGCGGAATTCGCCGACCATCAGCAGCGAGTAGCCGAGGGAACGATGTGCGGCGGCGATCTTCGCCGGGCTTCGGTCTTCGTCAGCCAACCGCGCGAGGTCGCGCGCCAGTTGCAGGGTTCGAGGCAGCGGCTGGCGCATGAGACAGGAATTCCACGCCACGCGATGGGCGGCAAACCCGCTCGGCGATCCGGGCAGGCTGTCGGCGAGTTCGATCGCGTGGAGGGCGCATTCCTCGACTCGCGAGGAACCGAAGCCGTGTATCGCAATCAAGGGCACTGCGAGATCGAGTGTAAGATCGAGCTCCTGCGCGTCACGCGGCTGGTCCGGCGGCAGCGCACGCAGCAGGTCGAGCGCGCTGGTGAAATGCGCCGCCGCCTCGGCATTGGCGGATCGCGCGACGCTGCGCCGCCCGGCACTGCGCCAGAACCCGATGGCCCGCTCGGTCAGGCCCGCCTGCGTGCAATGATGCGCCAGCAGCTCCGGTTGCGTATCGACGAGGTCCGGGAAGTGGTCTTCCAGCGCCTTTGCAATGCGGCCGTGGAATTCCTGACGCTGGGTTCGCAGCAGGGTGCTGTAG
>DATBKQ010000002.1:0-13044 GCA_036555825.1 Acetobacteraceae bacterium
CGCCCCTCCGGTCTGGTGACGCCCTGCGGCCCGATCAGGGCAGAAGGGGGCGGTCACATATTGTCCACAATATTGGAGGGGCCTCTAGCAGAGGGGCAGCAGGGTCGCAAGGCACCGCGGGCAACCCGCCATGTGCTCCTGGCGCTGCGGCAGCGTCGCGGCCCGGGCAAGCGCGCAGGCCGGGGCAGCTCAGCCCGGTGTGGAGAACCAGAGCACCGCGCGGCTTTCCTTCCGGAGGCGATCTCCGGAGAGGCCTTGGCGTTCTAAGTGGTCGGCAAGTTGCCACGGGCCGACCAGGGCGTCGCGGAGTTCCACGCGCATCACCTATCCTGACCTTGCGTCGGCTCCATCCGGTCTTGCTTGCCCTTCAATTCTTGCCGAAGTTGGACAGCGAGTTGGTTAGTTGCATTGCTGCTGCTAAGTCTTCAATCCGGAGGACTTGTTCAGGGCTGAGGACATTGCCGTTCCGCAATCCGAGGGCGATCAGATTTTCCAAGGCATCGCCATACTCTGCATGAGCGATTTCGTCGCGAATGTAATCGAGGTCCTGTTTCCAGGCTGACGACAGATCTTGGAGCAAACTGTTGAATGCTCGGTGCAGCCGGTCGAGGTGAGTGGGGTCGGCCATGCGAAATTCGCCTCAACGATTGATAGCCGTATTCGTCGGGTGCGCCGTTCTGATAGATGTTCCGTCGGTGTCGAGAATGACGCGGATATCGACCCCGTCTCGAGTTCCTTCCACTCTGATCCGTCCGTTCGGCTGGACTGTGCGAACAGAGGCAGGATCATTGGCGACGCTGAGTACTTGCTCGATAATCTTATCATCTGACCAGTTGGCGGGGAACTCACTCTTGCCGGGAATCCCAGTTCCGGGCCGATCACCCCCACCTTGCGCATCACCGGCCAAAATGTGTGTCCGTTGATCGGCATTGATGTTCGCTCGCTGTCCGTTGAGCAACTGACGAGGCGCACTCTGGGACGGCCGATCCCTGGGACTGCGTGGTTCCACCGACGGTATGGTGGGCGGTGCCGAACTCCGATCGCCCACAAGTCGCCGCAGGATGGCCGCGCCAGCCGCGCGGACCCAGTTGCCATGCCTCCGGTCATCGCGGCCGCGCCAATGCCCAGTGCGGTTTCTACCGGATAGACCGGACGGATGGCGTCCCTGACGAGCGTGGGTGGTTCAGGGCTCTTGTCAACAGCGGCGACGGTTGCCGGATCGCTGGCGCGCGCCTGTGCGTCGGCCAGGAAGCGGGACCAGCGGTTCCGCCCTTGTCAAGCTATTGCTATTGCGACCAGGGCTTCGGTGCCATCCGCAAACTTCTTGGTGGCGTGCCGGACCCGTGTGTGCGGAGGAAACTCCCAAAGCTCGGTCCTGGGATCAAAGCCACTCGGCTCGCCAAGCTGGTATACCCCGTCGGACAGCTCCGTTGCGGGAGCAGGACGCCAGACATTGGTGCCCTCTGCCAATAGTCTGACATAGACAGTCCTGTCAGTACCTGAAGCCGGGTCCGCCGACATGTAGGATTTCTCCGGTTTGATCGCGGCGTTCTCGACGATGTAGCCATAGGCTGCCTTGGCGCCGGCCTCCGCGGCGGCCGCCCGGGGCGCCGTGATGTCAGTGATCGCTAACTCAATCTGGCGTCGAGAACCAGACGATATCGGGAATATTCGGGGTGCGCCCGAGAGCGATCCATTCAGCGCGGATCCGATCGATCACTGCGTCGGGTAGCTGGTCTTGCCAAGGACGGTAACCAGTTGCGGAGTAGGGTGGGTCTCCTGCAAGCAGACCGCGCGCCAGAAGCTCTCGGACCACGTCCAGAGTGTGTTCGCGCAATGCATCTCCTGTAACACCATACTCTTCTTGAAGTACCTTTATGATGACCCATAGCCCGACATAGTCGTCCCGTGCATGCGCCAATGCCTCGTCTCGCGCCGCACTCAGTATTGAGGGTGGAATGCTGCTCACGTCAGTCTCCCAAGAATTTTAACTCGTCGATGGGGAGGCCAGGCTGGTTTACATCGATTGTTGGTGGTCCGCTCTTGGACTGTGGACGATACCCAATGTAGCCCCCGTTGGATGTTTGCACCAAGGTTCCAGGATATCGTGGGGGCGTGACATCGGTGCCGCCGATCGCCAGCCGGCGGAAGAGTTGTCCCGCCGCGTTGCGTCCACCTGGCAACTCTCGGATTTTCTCACTGCCGCCGGGCTTGCCGATTGGTTGTCCGCCAGGCGCCAATATGTCCAGCGGACTTTCACTCCCAATTGTCGGCACCGGCCTCGCCAGGAACTGCCGCGGCAACGCACCGCCAACGGCGCGAGCGGCGGCCGCGGCGCCTCCAGTGAGAGCGGCGGCCGCGATCCCTGTGGCCGTCTCGACAGGATAGACCGGTCGGATGGCGTCCTTTGGCCCCGCCGGTGGCTCTCGGCTTTTGGCGACCGCCGCTACCGTCGCTCGATCGCGGGCACGCTCCAGCGCATCGGCGACGAAGCGTGCCCAGCGGCCGACGCCCACAGCCTGCACAGCGGCGGCGAGATGGCTGGCGGCTTCGCGCAGCTCGGTGTGGCTTTTCGCCATGTCGGCGCCCTGCGCCGTTCGGCGCAAGTCAACGACGACGGGGTCATCCGCTGCGCGCCGAAGAACAGAGCTGCGAATTGCGCCTGATCAAGCCTAGCACCACGAATCCAGACCTTCATGGTCTCAGTCAGTTGCGCCAGGTGTGTCGCGTCGAACAGGGTCGCCGCCTGTTCGCGCAATGCGGATGGGAGCGCGGCCACGGCACCGTAGGCGACCGCCTGAATGCGAGCCTCGAGGCCGCCCGCACCGAACAGGCTGTCATTCGTCGCATCATCCACGTAGTCCTGCGGCGCGGTGCCGTGGCCGAACCAGCCGTGCTCCTGGCGGCCCTGATCCTGCCAGGCCACTATGGCGCGGCAGCGGGACTGCCCGAGGCGACCGGCGCGGATGCAACCGGGGTGGCACTGACCGGGATCCCCTCCAGTGCCTGGCAGGCGGCGACGACCGCCGGATGGACCAGCAGATCGACATTTGCGGCGGTCGCGCCGGCGGGGCCACCGACGGCCGCGACGATCGGCTGCGCCACCGGCACGACGACGCCCTCGACGTTGCAGGCGACGGTAAGGATCTCGATCAAGCGCGCCTGCTGTTGTGGCGAGGGATTGCTGCACGCGGACAGACAGGCGAACAGCGCCAGAGCGCATTTGCTTTGCATGCTTGGCCTCCGGTTTCGGGAAGTTCAGGAAGCCGCGGGAGTGCCAATGGAGACTGCCGTGTCGGCGGCGAGCAGGCCGCCGAAGCGTGCCTCGACCATGTTGCGCAAGTGCTCGGGGGTGATGCCGAGAGCGGTCAGCGCATCAGGGGTCGAGGCCACGACATGCTGCACGCCCTTGGCGATGGCGGCGTCGCGGATCGCCACGTCGCGGTAGCTGGCGGCGTTCTCGGCGATGTAGCCATAGGCGGCCTTGGCGCCGACCTCGGCGGCGGTCTGCACGGCGGCCGCCTGGGTCGCGGTCAGCCGGACGTGCAGGTAGCGCTGCAGCAGCACCGAGAAGTACGGCGCCGCCGCGGTCACGGCCGCCAGCGCAAGCGCGGCCAGCGCCTGCACCAGCGGTGTCAGGTCGACGTGCATGGAGTCTCCGGGCGATGGCGGGGGGCCGGGCGCAGTGCGCCCGTTGTCAGCCGCTAGTTAGCAAAAATGACGAACCGTGTCAATGAAATTCTAATTCCGCTGGCGCGGTCCGCGCAGCGCGGAGAACGGATGGGCGGCCGGTTCTTCGGCGATGTCCGGCAGTTCGGCGCCAGGGGCGCGCGGATAGGGATCGAGCGCCAGGGCCAGTTGCTCCGCCGCGGCTTCACCCACATCGAGGACACCAGCGGCGAACACCATCTCGTCGAGCGAACAGGGATCGTTATCATCGCTTTCCCGGCCCGCCTCGACGCAACGCACGACGAAGCGGTCTTCGACCACGTCAGTGAAGTCCTCCAACGAGACGACACAGGTCTGCACGACGCGCGCAAACAGATGGCCGTGGGCGAGCAGCGAGCCGGCGGTGTCGCGTTCCAGCCGGAAACGGCAGGTCAGTGCCAGGACGGCCGGTAATTGCATCCGCGCCGCCAGCGCCGCGCATTCCGCGCGCGTAGCCTCCACCGTCACGTCGAGGCCCGCCGGGCCGACGCGCGCGACCGCGATCGGCCGATGCAGTTCCGGGGTCATCGCGCCACCTCCGCCGGGACGAATCGCGCGCTGCCGGCGATGAACACGGCCAGCGGCAGTTCCCGCAGATGCGCCGACTGCGCCAGCACCACGCTGGCGAGTGCCGCCGGTGCGCCATCGGGAGCCGTCCCGCGCCAGACATTGCGCGTAAGCGATGCCTCGAGGCCTGGGCGGTCCGCCGCATCGATCGCCGCCGCATAGACCTTCGAGCGGCCGTGAAAGGCTTCCCACATCGCCCGCATCCGCCGCCCGACGCTCAGATCGCTGACGCCGATTTCGCGCAGATTATTGTCCATGTCGCTGAACATGGCGTCGAACACCCCCTGTGCCAGGGCAGGCCCCGGCGCGGGCGCGTCCTGCAGGCGATGGATCAGCAGGAAGGTGTGCAGCGCGATCAGGTCGAACCGGCCGTCCAGCGTGTCGGGCACGCCTAGATCGCGGTAGAACCAGGGCGTCCGCGCGGCTGCGACCGCCTGGCGATAGAGCGCCGAACCGGCCCGCTCTTCCTGGGTCGGCTTGCGCAAGGACCTGAGACGCAACACGGAGCCTCTCCCTTCGGTATCCCATCCCGTGGCCGCGATTGACAATCGGCGCGCCGGCGTGACACCGAGACGACATAGCGCGGAGCGAAGGACTCGCCCAGTTGGACACAGAACGCTCACCCGCCCGTTGGCCGTTCATTGCACTTCTGCTGTCTCTGCTGGTCGCCGGCTGCAGTTTCTTCCAGGCGCAGCCGCAGTTGCGCGGCAATCGGGTCGATGCCGACCAGTTGAAGGAGCTGGTGCCCGGGACCTCGACGCGGGCAGATGTCACCGCGCTGATCGGCTCGCCGACGGCGAGGGCCACCTTCGATGACAACACCTGGATCTACGTCAGTGAGGTCACGCGTTCGCGGATCGGGCGGGTCCAGGGCGTGCTGAGCCAGGAGGTCGTCAAGCTGACCTTCAACGATCAGGGCGTGCTGCAGGACGTGAAGCGCCTGGACAAGAACGATGGGATCCCGATCTCCATGGTGGCGCGTACCACACCGTCGCCGGGCACCGAAGCTTCGTTCCTGCAGCAGTTGTTTGGCAACATCGGTCGGTTCAACGCCTTCACCCAGCAGCCGCAGGCCCCTTCCGGTGGGGCACCCGCACCCGCCTACTGAGCCGCGCCCTGGCGAACCGATGCCAGATGACCACCGCCGCCGCGATCACCGTCGGCGGCACGACGACCAGGTTCAACGCTGTCCAGCCGCCGGTTGCCTCGATCGCGCCTGACGCGAAAGCCGTGCAGGCGACGGTTCCGAAGACGATGAAGTCGTTGGTGGCCTGAACGCGCACACGTTCGTGGGGATCGTGCGCGGTCGCGAGCAGTGTCGTCCCGCCCACGAACATGAAGTTCCAGCCTATGCCCAGCAATGCGAGTGCCGCCATGAATGTGCCGAGCAGCGGCGGGAACAGCACATTGGTGGCAACGCAGAGCGCGGTCAGCAACGCGCCCAGGCAGATCACCGGATGCACGCCGAAGCGTTGAATGATCCGGCCGGTGAAGAACCCCGGCAGGAACATCGCGATCGAATGCGCGCGGATCACGTCGGCGCTGGCATTCACGCCGAAGCCGCAGAACAACATCTGCAGCGGCGTCGAGGCCATCACGAGGTTCATCGTGCCGTAGCCCACCATGCTGGAAACGACCGCCGTGATGAAGCCGGGGCGCCCGACGATGGCGCTGAACGGCACCGCGGCCGCGGCCTGGCGAACCGCCGGCGGCAGGCGGATGAACAGCAGCAGCGTGGCGCAGATCAGGGGCAGTATGGTCAGAGAGAAGTAGGTGCCGAGGAACATCAGCGGCGGCAGCAGCATATTGGTGCGCTTGACGATCTCGGGGCCGATGATCGCGGCCAGTACGCCACCCGCCATGACCAGCGCGATCGCCCTTGGGCGTGCCTCGGGCGCGGCCACCTCGGCGGCGGCGAAGCGCAGATGCTGCGCGATGCCGAACCCCAGGCCGGCGAACACAGCACCGACGCAATAGATCGCGAACGCCTGGGTCCAGACGCCCAGGGCGAAGGTCAGACTGCCCAGAAGCGATCCGGCACAGCCAAGCCAGAACCCGGGCTTCCGGCCCAGACGAGCGAACACGATTCCAGCCGGTATCGACGCCGCCATCGTGGCCGTCATCTGGATCGCCATCGGCAGGGTGTTCAGCGCCTTGTCCACCGCCAGGGAATGGCCGATCAGCGCGCTCATTACCGTCTGGCCCGACATCACGGCATTCATCAGCGCCTGGCAGCAGAACAGCAGATAGACGTTTCGATTCATCGATGGGCGCGACTCGTCTGGTTGGCGCGCGATGACCAGAGGCGGGATCGCGGAGGTCTGAACATCTGGCCGGGCTTCTCCGGCCATCGCGCGCCTAGCAAAGAAAGCTAAAGCCGGATGAGGTCAACCCGACCTCATCATGCTTTAGCCGCCGCCGTCCTGGTTGGCTCCCGGAACCCAGATGGCGGGCCGGCGCGTCAGTGTCCAAGAGACAGATGCCGGAGCCTCCTGCCGCGGGGCCGCCGCGTACCACAATTCCAGCCTCGCATGCGGCGGGCGGCTGCGCTGTGGCACCGGCGGCGGCGGGCTTGCGGCGGGCTGATTCGAAGCCAAATCCAGGTCCTCCGCCGTCGTAACGGCGGGGGCGGCGGCCTGTTCCGCTCTTGGCAGGCTGATCGTCAGGTCCGCCGCACTCGAGGCATAAGGGCGCTCCAGGCCGGAACCGTTCGGTGGTTCAGGCGATGTGATCGCGCGATCGTTCCACGCCCCGGCGACCAGCATGAAGATCGCCGGTACGCAAAGCAGTCCCGAAAACAGCAGTCGCCACATCCACTGCACCAGCCTTGGCTCCTCTTATCCGTGTCGTCGCCGACGCAGAATGACCTTGGAGGGTGCAGAATGGAAGCGCGGATCACGCGCGGCCAAAATGCCGGATCAGAAATGGCTCCAACCGCCGGTTGCAAGGGCCATCGCGGTACCGTCCCTACCGCGCACCGTTACACTCGGCGGGCCGGTCAGGAAGGTTCCGATCCGGGTCACGGCGATATCAGACACCCGGGCGGCCTCCCGCAGGGTGGGCTCGTGGCGGGGCGGGATCGCCAGCAGCAACTCGTAGTCGTCGCCGCCGGTGAGGCAGGTGGCCAGCCACTCCGGGCCGGCGGCACTTGCTGGTGTCGACAACGGCACCAGGGTCGCCTCTATCTCCGCCGCGACACTGCTGGCGCGGCAGATATGCCCAAGGTCCTGTACCAGCCCGTCCGATACATCCATCCCAGCCGATGCGGCGCCGGCGATCGCCAAGCCCACCCGCGGTTGCGGCAGCCGGTAGCGCGCGAGCAGATAGCCGCTCGGGTCGGCCAGCCGGCCGCACGCGACCGCGAGGCCCAGTGCGCCGTCACCGATCGTGCCGGTGACCCAGATGCCGTCCCCGGCAGAGGCACCGGCGCGACGCACCGCCTGGCCTGGAGCAACATGGCCGATCGCGGTCAGCGATAACGCGATCGGACCCGGCGTCGCTGTCGTGTCGCCGCCGAGAAGCACGACACCGTACTCGCGCTGGTCCTGCGCGAGCCCAGCCGCGAAACCGGCAAACCAGGCATCCGAGGTGCCGCGTGGCGTCGAAACGGTCATCAGATAGCCGAGCGGGATCGCGCCCTTTGCTGCAAGGTCCGACAGGTTGACGCGCAGCAGCTTGCGGCCGACGAGATCGGGCGGGTCTTCGGCGAGGAAGTGCACACCGGCGATCATGGCATCGGCAGTCAGCACAAGCTCGCGCCCGGACGGCGGCGCCAGCACGGCCGCATCGTCCTGCAGATCGAACGAACCTGGACCGGCCAACGGGCGGAAATGGCGCGCGATCAGCGCGAATTCGGCTGGAAGGTCGGACGTCACCCTCACGCCAGATCGATCGCGTGCCGCTTCAGATCGTCCAGCGCGCAGTAATCCAGCGCGCCCTCTTGCGTGGCACGCAGCACGACCCGCGGCGCCGATCCGGCATCCAGTGCTTCCTGCCAGCGTGGTGCGCACAGGCACCAGCGGTCGCCCGGCTTGAGGCCGGCGAAGCCGAATTCCGGCCGTGGGGTGGACAGGTCGTTCCCCGCGGAGCGGCTGAACGCCAGGAACTCCCTCGTCATCACCGCGCACACAGTGTGGCTGCCCACATCCTCGGTGCTGGTGTCGCAGCAGCCGTTGCGGAAGAAGCCGGTCATCGGCTGTGTCGAGCAGATGTCGAGGGTGCCGCCCAGTACATTGCGCGACGGGCGACGCCCGGGCTGACGAGATGTTTCGTCGAACGGCATCAGCGCCTCCATGCGAGTGGCTGGCCGGCGATACTAGCCGACCGTCCGAGCCAGTGCATCTGCAATGCCCGCACGCGCCATCACTGGTTCGCGCTATTCGGCGGCACAGCGTTCCAGACCGGCTGGCGGGTTGCCGTAGCGTTCGAGCAATGTCGTTCGCGTGATCCAGATGCGGCGCCGGCATCGCAGGAACGGCCGCCGCCGCAGGGCCAGCGGATTGTGCGCGACCACAAGTCCCCATAACAGCACGCTCTCTGCCGCATCGCCGACAATCCCGCGTGCGCGGTGCTGATCGGCCGGGCATTCGAAGCCGTACCGGCGGGCAAGCCGCCGCAGCACCGACCGGGACCGCCGCCTGGGTATCGGCACGTCGGCATAGAAGGCGACGACCTGCTGCCGCGCGGGCTCGCGTCGCACCTGTTGCGCCAGCAATTGCAGCGAGTGCACCGCGCGGCGATGCATCAGTCTGGCCCACCCGAGGCTCGGTCCACTCGGCCGAAACGGCGGCACATGTTCATTCCAGAAGTGCAGTTCGCCGACCGTTTGACCAGCCCGGACCGCCGTGCCGCCCGGCAGCAACAATGTCTCGCGCGCATGCCGCCAGGCTACCCGGATCAGGCAATCGCGATCGCTGGTGAACTCTTCCACGCCGTACCACCAGCGCAGCCAGTCATCCAGGTGAGTCACCGCAGCGGGAAACACCTTCCCGAGCCGCCAGTCCGACGGGAGGCCGCCCGCGACCATGACGGTAACATTATCAGAGGCGTTCGCTCTGTCGCCCCGCGACCGGTAGAATGTTTGTGCGCGGCGCCCCTTCGCCTCAGAAACCGGCGTCTGGACGAGCCAGATACTCGATCTCCTCCGGCGTGCTGGTGCGCCCCATCGCGGCATTGCGATGAGGGAAGCGGCCGAACCGCCGGATCACGTCGCGGTGATCCTGAGCGTAGCGCACCATCGGCTCGCCCAGCGGCGTGAACAGCCGTACCGATTCATCCTGGTCGACGAGGTCCTCCGAATGCTCGTACGGCAAGTAGATGAACACGCGTTCAACCGGGCCCAATTGTTGATCGAAACCCCTGGCAATCGCCGACCGTGCGATCGCCCGCGCCTTCGGGTCGGCGGCGAACGCCTCGGGCGAGTTGCGATGCAGATTGCGGGAGAACTGGTCCAGCAGAATGATCAGGGCCAGGCTGCCGCGTGGCGTCTCTGTCCAATGGTCCAATGTGCCGGTCCGGGCCTCGCGCGATGCGTCCGCGAAGCGCGCACAACTCGCGTCGAACTCTGCGCTCTTTTCGAACCATTCGTCGCGATGTGTCGCGGGATCGCCGGCAAACCAGAAGTCAAGGATTTGCTCGGGGGTGATCATGCCAACGCACGCTCCAGCAACCGGACGGAATGGATCGCCTCCCGCCCGCCGAGATCGCGGATCTGGTGCCGGCAGGAGGTGCCGTCCGCGACAACGTAATCGTCGGCTCCGGCCTGTCGAACAGCTGGCAACAATCCAGCTTCCGCCATGGCGCGCGAGACTTCCTGCGTCTCGCGCTGATAGCCGAACGCCCCGGCCATGCCGCAGCACGAGGAGGCGATCGGCTGCACCGTCAGGTCCGGTATCCGACGCAGCGCATCGAGCGCGGCGGGAAAGGCACCGAACGATTTCTGGTGGCAATGGCCATGCACATGCGCCGTAGCCGGTACAGGCCGTAGTTGCAGCGTCGCCTGTTCGGCGGCGAGGAATTCGCTGAGCAGGAAGGCGCGCCGCGACAACGCCTCGGTCGCGGCACCAGGCAGCAGGGAGCGGTACTCGTCGCGCAGGGTCATCAGGCACGAGGGCTCGAGGCCGACGACCGGCAGGTCGTCTCCGAGACTGTCGAGCGTGCGCCGCGCCTCGTCGCGCGCCTTGTCCACCATGCCGGCGGCGAGCAGGGTGCGGCCGCAGCACAGCGGCCGGCCGCGAACCTGCGGCATACGCACGCGATAGCCGGCGGCCGTCAACACGCGCAGCGCGGCGCGCAGATTGTCCGGTTCGAACCAACGATTGAAGGTGTCGGCGAGCAGCATCACGTCGCCGCGCGCGTATTTCGGTACGTGCGGAACCGCTTCGCTGTCGCGGAATGCGCGGCGGTTCCAGGTTGGCAACGGGCGGGCTGCGGCAAAGCCGATGCGGCGTTCGCCCAACCGGCGCAACGCCATAACGCGGTTGCGCAGATTGAGCAGCGGCGCGAACGGCGCCACCTTCGGTGCATAGCGCGGCAGTTCGGCGACCAGCCAGTCGCGCCAGCTCAGCCCCTGGCGGTCGGCGCGCGCGGCCAGCACCTCGATCTTCATCTTCGCCATATCGACGCCGGTGGGACATTCCCGGCGGCACGCCTTGCACGAGACGCAGAGCGACATCGCCTGAGCGACCGCGTCGGAGGTCATCGCGCCGGCGCCGAGTTGCCCGGTGAGCGCCAGACGCAACGTGTTGGCGCGGCCGCGGGTCAGATGCTCCTCGTCGCGCGTGACGCGATAGGACGGGCACATCACCCCGACGTCGAACGCACGGCAGGCGCCGTTGTTGTTGCACATCTCGACCGCGCCGAGCATGCCGCCGAGAGCACCGGGATGCTCTGACCAGTCGAGCTTCGGCGTGAAGCCGGGAGCCGGCGCGTAGCCCCAGTGGTAGCGGAACAGCGTACGGTCATCCATCCGCGCCGGCCGCACGATGCGCCCCGGGTTCAGCATGTTGGCTGGGTCGAATGCGTCCTTCACCGCCTCGAAGGCGCGCACGATGCGTGCGCCGAACATGGGCTCATGGAATTCGCTGCGCGCCAGGCCGTCGCCATGCTCGCCGCTGTGCGAGCCCTTGTACTCGCGCACCAATGCGAAGCATTCCTCCGCCACCGCGCGCATGGTGGCGACGTCCTTCGGGTCCTTCATGTTCAGCACCGGGCGCACGTGCAGGCAGCCGACCGAGGCGTGCGCGTACCAGGTGCCCTTGGTGCCGTGCTTCTCGAATACCGCGTTCAGCCGTTCCGTATAGTCGGCGAGATCTTCCAGATCGACGGCGCAGTCCTCGATGAAAGAAACCGGCTTCGCGTCGCCCTTCATCGACATCATGATGTTCAGCCCGGCCTCGCGCACCGCGGCAACGTCGTTCTGAAATGCCGCGTCGCCTGCGCGCACCACGGCGTTCGGATAGCCGAGATCGCCCATCAGCTCCTCGAGTTCGTCGAGCCGGGCCGCGAGCGGCGCATCTTCGCCGCCATGGAACTCGACGATCAGCAGGCTGTTGGGCTCGCCGAGGAGCATGCGGTCGATGGTGGCACGGAAGATCGGAATGCCGCGGCCGAGATCGATCATGGTGCGATCGACCAGCTCCACCGCCTCGGGGTCGAGCTGCACGATGTGCTGCGCGGCTTGCATCGCTGCGCGGAAGCTGGGGAATTGGCAGATGCCAAGCAGCTTACGCGGCTTGACAGGGTGCAGTGCCAGTTCGATCGCCGCGGAAAAGGCGAGGGTGCCTTCCGATCCAACCAGCAGCCGCGCCAGGTTCTCCTGGCCGGCAAGGCGTGCCACCGGTGTGAGTACTTCGATGTTGTAACCGCCGACCCGCCGCAACTGCGATGGAAACCGCGCTGCGATCTCCTCGGCCTCGGTCGCGCCGAGTGAGCGCAGCCGCTGGATCAACCCGGCGATACGCGATGGCACATCGACGCCGATATTGTCGGGCAGAATACCGAACTTGTGCTGCGTCCCGTCGGCCAGGATGGCGTCGATCGCGCGCACGTTATCGGCCATCAGGCCGTAGCGGATCGACTTCGAGCCGCAGGAGTTGTTGCCTGCCATACCACCGAGCGTGCAGCGTGCGTGCGTCGAGGGATCGACCGGAAAAAATAATCCGTGCTCCCGCAGCGCGGCATTCAGATGGCCCAGCACGAGGCCCGGTTCGACCAGTGCCGTTCGCGCGTCCGGATCGACGTGGAGGATGCGGCGCAGGTGTTTCGAGCAGTCGATCACCAGCGCGCGGTTCACCGTCTGGCCACACTGGCTGGTGCCGCCGCCGCGCGCCAGCACGGGCACGCCTTCTTCGCGTGCGATCGCCATGGCGGCGGCGACATCGCCGATTTCTTCCGGCACCACCACGCCGATTGGCTGCACCTGGTAGATTGAGGCATCCGTTGAGTAGCGGCCGCGGTCGGCCCGGCCGAACAGAACAGCGCCGCGGATTTCGCGGCGGAGTCGGTCGGCGAGACGCGTGCGTATACCTGCGGTATGGTCTCGCGCGCGCAGGGGCGAATCAGCTTCGTGCATGCGGCCGATTGTCTCCCGCCCCGGCCGCGACCACAATGGACCGCATGACCCAGCACCACGCAGGCCGACATTTCTTGCAGATTCCAGGCCCAACCAATGTTCCGGACCGTGTGCTCCGCGCGATTGACCATCCGACGATCGACCACCGCGGACCCGACTTCGGCCGACTCGGCCTGGAGATCCTCAGCAACCTGCGC
>DATBKQ010000003.1:0-5053 GCA_036555825.1 Acetobacteraceae bacterium
GATTCGATCAGCCCGGTCAGGATGCCCTCGCACATCGGCCCGCCCTGGTGCGGGCAGCGGTTGAACAGTCCGAAGAACTCGCCGCCCAGGTTGAACACCGCGATCGAGCGGCCGCGCACCGTCACCAGCTTCCTGCCCCCCGGCGGAATCTCATCGACCGTTGCGACCACGTGCTTGCTCATACCGGAAGGGCTCCCGCCAGCGCGCCGGCACGCTACATCCCGCGTGGTGGTGCCGCAACGCCTTGACCCCCCTGAATGGGCCGCCTTAGCTTGCGCGCCACCAACGTCCGGGATTGCGGGAGAACCCATAAAATGCGCCGAATTTGCCGCGGCATGGCCGCACTGGCGGTCAGCCTTTCCTTGGCCTGCGCATTGGCCAGCGCCGATACCATCAAGCTGGGCGGCATCCTGCCGCTGACCGGTCCCGGCGCGCTGATCGGCACCGCCGAAATGCGCGGCGTGCAGTTCGCCGTCGATGCCGCCAACGCCCGCGGTGGCGTGCACGGCAATCAGGTCCAGGTGCAGTTCGAGGACAACCAGGCCAAGCCCGACCAGTCCGTTCTGAGCTTCAACAAGCTCACCGACCTGCAGCATGTCCCCGTCGTATTCACCGGCTATTCCGGCCCGACGCTGGCAATGGCGCCGTTGGCCACCCGCAAGAAGGTGTTGCTGGTCAACGCCGGCGCGCAGGCCGATGCACTGGCGAAGGCTTCGCCCTATCTCATCAACACGCTGCCGACGATCGGCGATGAAATCGCGGTGCTGTGCAACTGGCTGACCGGCCAGGGCAAGAAGCGCGGCGCGATCATGTTTGAGAACGACGCCGCCGGGATGTCGGGGCGCGACGACTACCTGAAGTCCTTCCCGGAAGCCGGCGGCACTATCCTGGCGCAGGAGGCGACCCAGTTCGGCCAGACCGACTTCCGCCCCGCACTGCTGAAGCTCGCCGATGCCAAGCCCGATGTGATGCTGGTGGCGATCACCGCGGGCCTGCTGCAGATGGCGCAGGAATACCATCAGCTCGACCTGAAGTTCACTGTCGCCGGCACCACTTTCTTCGCCGATCCCGCCACCATCGCCGATCCATCCTCCACCGGTTTCGTGCACACCCAGTTGCGCATCGACGCGCCTCCCGAACTCACCACGCAGTTCAAGGCGAAATATGGCGCCGACATGGAGTTCTTCGCCAAGCAGTACTACAACGCCGCACAGGTGGTGCTGGCGGCACTCGACAAGGTGCTGGCGGAGAACAAGCCGGTCACCGGCGAGAACGTGCGCGACGCGGTATTCCAGATCCGCAAGTTCCAAGGCCTGATCCCGCTGGAGTTCAAGACCAACACCGCCAGCGTGCCGATGGACATCAACGAGATGCGCGACGGCAAGGACGTGACGCTGAAGCAGTTGCAATAGGGCCGCGCGCCTGATGCTCGCCCTGCAACTGCTGGCGACCGGCCTGGTGACCGGCTGTGCGCTGGGCGTGGTGGCGATTAGCTTCTCGCTGGTCTATGCCACCACGAAGATCTTCCATGTCGCGCACGCGGGGATCTATACGCTCGCCGGCTATCTCGCCTGGTCGCTGGTGAGCAACGGCGCGCCACTGCCGCTCGCCATTCTGCTGCCGATCGCCGCCTGCACTGTGCTGGGCGCGCTGATCCAGAGTCAGCTCTACGCCCGTCTCGAACGCCGCCGCGCCACCCACCTGGTCGTGCTGATCGCCTCACTCGGCGCGCTCGCGGTGATGCAGAACATCATCGCCGCCGTCTATACGCCGAACATCCTGCAGTTCCCGCTGCCCTGGAGCAGCGCGGTCATGTCGTTCGGCCCGGTACGGCTGACCTACACACAGTTGCTGACCATCGTCGTGAGCCTCGCCGCCTATGCCGGCACCATGCTGTTCGCCCACCGCACCATCCTGGGCAAGCGCATCCGCGCCGTCGCGTCCAACCCGATGCTTGCCGACATCACCCGCCTCCGGCCACAGACCGTCTATATCTACGTCATCGCCATCGCCTCGGCGCTGGTCTGCCTGCCCGGCATCCTGGTGCCGCTCGACCTCGGCCTGCAGCCCTATAACGGCGTCACGCCGCTGCTCACCGCCACCATCGCCATGATCGCCGGCGGCGTCGGCAGCATCACCGGTGCCTTCGTGCTGTCGGTCGCCATAGCCGCACTGCAGAACCTGTCGCTGCTGGTGATGCCCGGCGAATGGAGCATCGGCGTCACCTTCTTCGTTTTCGTCATCTTCATGCTGTTCAAGCCCACCGGCCTGTTCGCGGCGGCACGCTGATGGACTTCCTGTTCAGCTACATCGTGCTCGCCGAGATATACGTCCTGCTCGGCTTGTCCACCAACCTGCTGGTCGGCATCGTCGGCATCTTCTCGGTCTCGCAGGCGGCGGTGTTCGGGGTCGGCGCCTATGTCGTCGCGCACTTCATGATGGCCAGCGATCCGCTGTCGTTCGTCCCGTCGCTCGCCATCGCCGCGGCCTGCTGCGTCGCGCTGAACGTGCTGGTGTCGCTGCCGTCGTTGCGTGTGGCCGGCGACTACTTCGTGGTGACCTCGTTCGGCATCCAGTTGCTGGCGACCGCGATCTTCATCAACTGGACCGCCGGTACCGGCGGCGCCAACGGCCTACCTGGCGTTCCGCCGCCCGACATCTTCGGCCTTTCGATCCAGACCACGCGGCAGTACGTGCTGCTGTGCACCGCGGCGGTCGCGCTCGGCTGCCTCGCGTTCTGGCTGATCATGCGCGCGCCGTTCGGGCGCCTGCTGCGCGCCATCCGCGAGGACGAACTGGCGGTCGCCGCCGCCGGCAAGAACGTGCTGCGCGCCAAGGTCTCCGCGGCCGCGCTCGCCGGCGCCTTCGCCGGGATCGCCGGCGGCCTCTACGCCACCTTCCTCAGCTTCATCGATCCATTTTCGTTCGATCTCGACGCATCGATCCTGCTGCTGACGATGATCGTGGTCGGCGGTGCGCGCACGCTGGCCGGTTCGATCGTCGGGCCGTTCCTGCTGCTCGCGCTGCCGCAGTTGCTGACGCTGGTGGAAATCCCCACCACCATCGCCGCCGCGGCGCGCCAGCTCATCTATGGCCTGCTGCTCATCGCCTTCATGCTGTTCCGCCCGCAGGGCCTGGCGGGAGAGCGGCTGTGACGGCCTACCTCCAGGCCAGCAATCTCGACCATCGCTTCGGCGGCCTGCACGCGCTGCGGGATTGCAGCTTCGCCGTCGATCAGGGCCGCATCACCTGCCTGGTCGGTCCCAACGGCGCCGGCAAGACCACCATCTTCAACGTCATCACCGGCTTCCTCCGTCCCGACGAAGGCAATGTCGCGTTCAAGGGGCGCGGGCTCGACGGTCTGCGCCCACAGGCGATCGTTCGCACGGGCATCGCACGCACGTTCCAGAATTTGCGCCTGTTCACCGACCTCACCGCCCTGGACAACGTCATGATCGGCATCGCGCACCAGTTCGGCGAGGAACCGGTTGGTGCCATCCTCCGCCCGCTGCACACCGCGCGCGCCCAGCGCCGCCGCCGCGACGAGGCACGCGCCACCCTGGACCATGTCGGCCTCGCCGATCGCGCGCATGATGTCGTGCGCAACCTTTCCTACGGCGAGCAGAAGCTGCTGACGGTGGCGCGCGTGCTGGCGACCGGCGCGGAACTGCTGCTGCTCGACGAACCCGCCTCCGGCCTGTCCGCCGGTGCGCTGGACGCGGTGATGGCGCTATTGCGCCGGCTGCAATCCGACGGCAAGACCTTGTTGGTGGTCGAGCACAATACCCGGGTGGTGCAGCAGATCGCCGGCGAGGTGCTGTTCCTGCACCAAGGCCATTTGATGGCGCAGGGCACGCCCGACCGCATCATCAGCGACCCGGTGCTGGCAGAAATCTATTTCGGCGGTGCGCTCTGATGCTGCTGCAACTCTCGGGCGTGCAGGCCGGCTACGGCGCCAAGACGGTGATCTCCGACGTGTCATTCGCGCTTGAGGCCGGCGAAATCCTCGCCTTCCTCGGTCACAATGGCGCAGGCAAGAGCACCACGCTGAAGTCGATGATGGGGCTGCTGCCGTTGCGTGCCGGCGAAATCCGCTTCGACGGTCAGCGCATCGACCGCCAGGATACCGCGCGCCGGGTCGGCCTGGGATTGCGCCTGCTTCCCGAGGGGCGCGGCATCTTTCCCGATCTCGGGGTTGCCGAGAACATCGACGTGGTTGCCGCGCGCAACGCCGGCATGGGCGCCATGTTCGGCATCGCCGATGTCTATCGCCTGTTCCCGGTGCTGGAGGAACGCCGCACCACCCGCGCCGGCAGCCTGAGCGGCGGGCAGCAGCAGATGCTGGCGCTGGCACTCGCGGTGCTCGGCTCGCCGCGCTGCCTGCTGCTGGACGAGCCCTCGATCGGGCTCGCGCCCAATCTCGTGCAGCGCCTGTTCCAGCAGGTCCGCGATCTGTGCAAGTCGCACGCGATGTCGGCGATCCTGGTGGAACAGAACGTCGCCGCGGCGATGAAGGTCGCCGACCGGGTGGTCATCATGAACAACGGCCAGATCGTGTTCGACGGCCTGCCACAAGCGGCGCGCGAGTCCAACTTCTGGCATTATTTCTGACGCGATGTGGAGCCGCTCACGGTTCCGGCAGAGTGAAGACGGTGCATGGCGCCGCGATACCGCGCAGCACGTGTTCGCCCAGCGGCACCAGCGGCGTCGCGGTCTCGGCCGCGACCGCGCCCGAGATCAGCACCGACCGGCCGAGCGGCCGGCACAGCCCTTCCAGCCGGCTGACCAGGTTCACCGCTGGGCCGATGGCGGTGAAGTCCAGCCGGTCCGCCGCGCCGATATTGCCCCACAGGATCTCGCCGAGATGCAGCGCCGCGCCGAAGGGCAGCGGAGGCAGCCCTTGCTCCTGCCGCGCCCTATCCAGATGGGCCATGCCGGCGCGGGCGGCCGCCACCGCGCGCAGTGCTGCCTCACAGGCCTCGGCCGGCGTGCCGGTAACCGGGAAGATCGCCAGCACACCGTCGCCGATGAACTTCAGCACCTCGCCGCCGAA
>DATBKQ010000004.1:0-6528 GCA_036555825.1 Acetobacteraceae bacterium
GCCGTTGTTCGGTACCGCCAATCAGATGCTGGCGGCGATCGCGCTGGTGCTCTGCACGGTGGTGCTGTTCAAGATGAAGCGCGAGCGCTACGCCTGGGTGACCATCGTGCCGACGGCGTGGCTGGTGCTGTGCACCGTGACGGCCGGCTTCCAGAAGGTGTTCAGCGCCGACCCGGCGGTGGGGTTCCTCAGCCACGCGGCGCGGTTCGCCGACGCGGCGGCGGGTGGGAAGGTACTGGCGCCGGCGAAGAGCCTCGGTGAAATGCATCGTATAGTGTTCAACGACCGCGTGGATGCGACGCTGGCCGCGGTGTTCGCCGCCATCGTGATCGTGATGGTCATCTACGGCGTGTTCGCCTGCATCAAGGCGACGCACAATCCGCGCAGTACGGCGCTGGAGATCGGCGGCGGTGCCATGGCGGCGGCGGGTGATGATTGAGGCTTTGAACAGGTCACACTCCGGGCTTCGCCTGGTCTGTGAGGTGGTCAGCCAGACGGCACGCCTGATGGTGGGCGTGCCGGACTACCAGACGTATGTCGCGCACACGCGGAACACGCATCCTGACAAGCCGGTGATGAGCTACGAGGAGTTCTTCCGCGAGCGGCAGGCGGCGCGCTACAGCATCGGCAAGGGCCGGTTCCGCGGCTGCTGTTGAGCTGTCAGGGGAGTAGCCCATGCGCGCGATGGTGCTGGACGCGGCGCGGCGGCCGTTGAGGTCCGCCATGGTTGCCGATCCCGTGCCCGGTGCGGGCCAGGTGCTGATCCGGGTGCACGCCTGCGCAGTATGCCGGACCGATCTGCACGTGGTGGACGGCGAACTGACCCAGCCGAAGCTGCCGCTGGTCCCGGGCCACGAGATCGTCGGCCGGGTGGCAGCGCTGGGCGAAGGGGTGGAGCGCTTCGCGATCGGCGACCGGGTCGGCGTTCCGTGGCTCGGCTGGACCTGCGGGGCGTGCGACTTCTGCCGCATGGGGCGGGAGAACCTGTGCGAGAATGCCCGCTTCACCGGCTACCAGATCGATGGCGGCTATGGCGAGTTCACCGTGGCCGACCAGCGGTTCTGCTTCGTTATCCCCGAGATTTACCGCGACTTGGAAGCCGCGCCGTTGCTGTGCGCCGGGCTCATCGGCTATCGCGCGCTGCGCATGACCGGCGACGCGCGCCGGCTGGGGATTTACGGCTTCGGTGCCGCGGCGCACATCATCGCGCAGGTGGCGCGCTGGCAGGGGCGCGAGATCCATGCCTTCACCAGCCCGGGTGATGCGGAGGCGCAGGCGTTCGCGCGCGAGCTGGGCGCCGTCTGGGCGGGAGGCTCGGATGAACCGGCGCCGGTGCCGCTGGACGCGGCGATCATCTTCGCCCCCGTCGGCCCGCTGGTGCCGGCGGCGCTGCGTGCCGTCGAGCGCGGCGGCACTGTGGTGTGCGCCGGCATCCACATGAGCCCGATCCCGAGCTTTCCCTACGACATCCTGTGGGGCGAGCGCGTGGTCCGCTCGGTGGCCAACCTGACACGGCGCGATGGCGAGGAATTCCTTGCGCTGGCGCCCAAGATCCCGGTGCGGATACGGCCGCTGCGTTATCTGCTGGAGCAGGCCAATCAAGCGCTGGACGATCTGCGCGCGGGCCGGCTGCAGGGGGCCGCGGTGCTCATGCCGTAGCCTTGCACCGCTCCGTGGTCCCTCAGGCCGGAAGCGTCTTGTCCAAGTGCCGCTGGATGGAACGGCTGAGAGCGCGATCCACGGCATCCCAAATGATCCGCCGCTCGATCCAGTTGGGACGCCACTCGGTATCGCATCCGAGCTTCACCTTCAGACCGTACGCCTCGTTGCCAATCCAGATGGTGCCGATCCTCGGATGCTCCGCCTCGTACTTGCCGAACTTCCATTCCGCCGTGTCGCGTTCGACGCTGACGGCCAGCCGGATCGCGTAGGGGAACAGGAAAATATGGAACGTCCGCAGGACCCAGACGACAGCGCGATCGATCCAGAACGGTGCCATCATGATGGCGCCCACAGCGCCGGCAAAACAAAGGAAGAAGATGGCGAATTTCATCGCACCTACCGCTTTGTGTCACAGCTCGCTCATGCCAGGCCGTCTTCCGCATCGCCGTGTTTGCCGTTGCACCGGCGGCAGGCGATCACGAGGTTCTCGATATCGTCGATGCCACCCCTGGAGCGCGGGATGACATGCTCGAAGGTCGGGGCGTCCGCGTCGTGCGCCGGCACGCCGCCCATGCGAACACCGCAACAGCAGCAGCGCCAGTTCGGTGCTTCCGCGAGCCGCTCGCGCAAGGCGCGCGATCGGATGGTGGATGGCCGCCAGACAAGAGGCTGGGCCCAGGCAAACTCGATTTCTTCCGCCTTGGTCAGCCGCGCGTCGCTCAACGCGTCTCCTCCGGCTCACCGCGTGGCCGCCTCGGCCACTCGACGATCCTAGCGCGTGATGACCGGAGGCGGAATTGGGCTCCCAATCGACGAGTCGATTGGCGGCCCGCCCGGAGGTCTGAATCACGCGCTCAACCGAAGAAAGCTAAAGCAGGGTGAGGTCAACCTGACCTCATCATGCTTTAGGACGTCACATGCCGCCGACACTCGAGGACCCGCTGTCGTAACCGCCGGAGCCGCCGCCGGTATCATAGCTGCCAGCCGTGGAGCTGCTTCCGCTGTCGTAGGAGGAAGCGCCGGACGATCCGCTGTCGAGGCCGCTGCCATCGGTGTGGCCATGGTTGTGGCCGTAGCCGGTGTGGCCCATGCCTGTGCCGCTCTCATGCGGTGTATGGTGCGGGCCGTGGGGCGGATCCGATGGCGCCGATCTGGCGGTCTCGGTCGTCCCATGCCGCGCCGCATCGTCGTGCCCGGACAGCGCGTTCAGCGTGACCGCCGCGTGCAGCATGGTTGACGCCGTGTAATCATCGGAGGGTGCCGAGGCGCCGCCGCCAGCGCCGGTGCGCGAGGGCGATGGTGACCGCCGGCGCCAACGCCGCAGCCAGTCGCGCAGCGTCATACAAAGCCTCCGCCGGCCTCCTTCGGCTCCCAGAGTTTGCCATCCTCACCGCATGGCAACGAAGCGGCGCGCATGAATTCGCAAGGCCACCGGTGCTTGCGCTCGGTGCCGTCCACCGGGCTGGTGTTGGTATAGGTCGCGGCAGGGTGCCCGCACAGCGCCCACCCCAGGTCCGGGCCTCGCGGTCTGATCCAGCTGCAGTCCTTGCAGAGCTTCATGGAAAGTGCGCGCCTATTTTGCGAAGCCCGCAGGATGCGCGGATTTCTCCTGACGCCGCAGCTCTTCGAGTTCGTTCTTGTTCACTGCACACCTCCATTCGGCTGGCCAAACAGTTTGCGGCGGCCCAGGCGAGGTGCACAACACTACCGATGCCGCACGCACTGGTCGCACCAGGGATCGCCAAGCTCCTGAAGTCCACCGCCCGACGGAGCGGGACGCTGGCTAGGCTGGTCCGGATGCTGCTATCTGAGCCGATCGGCGGGGGCAGTTGGGTGGAACGTCAAGTGCGGATCGGCAGCAGATGGATCAGACGGCCGCTGATCGGCGCGACGATGGGCCTGGCGGTCGCCTGCTTTGTCCCGCCGGCATGGGCGCAGGTGCTGGAGATCGCCACCGATCAGTCGCCGGTCGGCCTCGATCCGCAGATCGCCACGGCATTCTCCACCACGATGGTGCTCAGCACCATCTACGAGGGCCTGACCGCGATCGATGCGGACCTGCACGTGGTCCCGGCGCTGGCCGAATCCTGGACCGTGTCACCGGACGGACTGACCTATACGTTCCGTCTCCGCGGCAATGCCAGCTTCCACGACGGGCGGAGGCTCTCCGCCGCCGATGTGATCGCGTCGGTGGCGCGCCTGCGCGACCCGAAGACGGGGTCGCCCTTTGCCTCGCGCTTCGCCATGGTGGATCGCGTGGAGAGCGCGGGCGATGAGGTGCGGTTCGTGCTGTCCACGCCCTCGGCCTCTTTCCTGGCACAGCTTGCGAGCCTGGCCATCGTACCCACGAACGCTGGCGATCTGACGAAGCAACCGGACGGCACCGGGCCATTCCGTTTCACCGAATGGCAGCCGAACACCTTCATCGCGCTGGAGCGGAACGGTGCGTATTGGCAGGCGGGGCGTCCCTCGCTGTCCGGCCTGCGCTTCGAGATCGTGCCGGAAGCGACGACCCGCCGCCTGGGCCTGAGCAGCGGAACCTACCAGTTCCTGCCGGCGATCGATGCCGCCACCGCCGCGGCGCTGAAGGATGCACCGGGCGTGCAGGTGCTGGCCACCCAGGACCTCGCCTACAGCCTGATCGGCATGAACACGTCGAAGCCGCCGTTCGACCAGGCCGCGGTGCGCGAGGCGCTGAATTACGCGTTGGACCGCGCGCAGATCGTGCAGGCAGCGTATTTCGGCGCGGGCACACCGGCCGGCCCGTTGTCGCCGGCGCTGCGCGACTGGGTGCTGCCGGTGACCGACTTTCCCTGCTACCGCCCCGATGCGGCGAAGGCCAAGGCATTGCTGCAGAGCGCCGGATTGACGCTGCCGGTGAAGGCGACGGTCAACGTGCTGGGCAGCCTGCCGCTGGTGGTGGATCTGGCGCAGATCGTCCAGTCGCAGGCCGGCAAGGCCGGCTTCGATCTCAGCCTGAATGTGCAGGAGGCGGGCCGCTTCATCCAGGACTGGCGCGGCGGCAACTTCACGGCGTTCGCTTCATTGAACAGCGGCGGACCGGATCCCGACGACTATTTCGGGCGCACGTTCCAGACCGGCGGCGCGACCAACGTCTTCAAGCACACCGATGCGCACCTGAACCAACTGCTGATCGAGGCGCGCGCGAGGCAACCCGATCGCCGCAAGGCGCTGTACGATCAGGTGCAGCGTATGCTGGCCTGCCAGGGGCCGGTCGCGCACCTGGTCTACGGCACGCTGTTCGCCGCGCAGACGGCGAAACTGCATGGGTTCCGACTGAACCCGACGCGTTCGTTGCTGGGATTGCGCGACGTCACGTTGAGCAAGTGATGGGGAGAGCGCTGCTGCGCCGCGGCGGAGACCTGCTGTTCGTGTCGTTCGGCGTCTCGCTGCTGAGCTTCCTGATGATCCGCCTGATCCCAGGCGACGCCGTGCAGCTCATGCTCGGCGCCAACGCCGAGGTGACGCAGGCGCAGATCGACGCGCTGCGTCATCAACTCGGGCTCGATCAGCCGTTCTGGCGGCAATACATGGTCTGGCTAGGCCGGGTGCTGCACGGCGATTTCGGTATCAGCCTCTCGACCGGGCGGCCGGTGCTGGCGGAAATCTCCGGTGCCGCGGCGGTGACGGCGGAGCTGACGATCCTCGGTCTGGTCGTGGCGGTGCTGCTGGCGATCCCGCTGGGAATCGCGATGGCTGCGGCGCGCTCATCCGGCGCCAATTTGGCAACGCGGCTGCTGTCGATCGTCGGCATCACCGTGCCGTCGTTCTGGCTTGCCATCATGCTGCTTTATGGCGCATCGGCATTGGCGCCGAGCTGGCCGGTGGTGGGCTGGCGCGATCTGGCGACCGATCCCGCCGGCAACCTGCGCCGCATCGCGCTGCCGGTGGTGTCGATCGCCTTGCCGGTCGTGGCGTCGCTGGCACGCATCCTGCGCGCGGCGATGGCCGAGGCGCTGCACCACGACTATGTGCGCACGGCGCGCGCCAAGGGGTTGGGCGAGCGCGCGGTGCTGCTGCGGCATGCGCTGCGCAACGCGCTGATCCCCTTCGTCACCCAGGCGGGCATCATGGCCGGCTATCTATTCGCCGGTTCCGTGGTCGTGGAGCAGGTGTTCGCGCTGCCCGGCCTGGGGCGGCTGATGGTCGGCGCCATCGCCGATCGCGACTACGCACTGGTGCAGGCGGCGATCCTGCTGGCGACACTGGCGTTCGTGCTGGTCAACACCGGTGTGGACCTGCTGTATGCGGCGATCGACCCGCGGGTGCGGGCATGACCATCATCGCCCGGCTTGGCGCGGCGCTGGTCGTGCTCCTGGCCCTGGCGGCGCTGCTGGCGCCGTGGATCGCACCCGCTGGCCCGAACGAGCAGGACATCCTGGCACGGCTGCACGCGCCGGCGGCAGCACATCTGCTGGGGACGGACAATTTCGGCCGCGACGTGCTGTCGCGCATCCTGTTCGGCCTGCGCACGCTGTTCACCGTTTCGGTCGCGTCCGTACTCGGCGCCTTGCTGATCGGGGGAGCGGTGGGGCTGCTTGCCGCCTGGCAGGGCGGGCTGGTGGACCGCGCGCTGATGCGCCTGGTCGATGTGCTGTTCGCCTTCCCCATCATCCTGCTGGCGATCGGCATCATCGCGATGCTTGGTCCCGGCGCACTCAGCGCAGCGGCGGCTATCGGCATCGCTTACGTGCCGATCTTCGCCCGCACCCTGCGCGGTCCCGCGCTGCAGCTCCGTCGCGCCGAATATGTCGATGCGGCACGGGCGATCGGGGCCGGCACGCCGCGCATCGTGTTGCGGCACGTGTTGCCCAACCTGTCGTCGATCGTCCTGGTGCAGGCCAG
>DATBKQ010000005.1:0-12977 GCA_036555825.1 Acetobacteraceae bacterium
AGCGGCATCACGATCGCGTTCTGGCGAAAGACCCGCTCGCGTCGCGCGGTGAAGATCGAACCGAAGCTGTGCGGCCACATGTAGAAGCCGAGTGCGGTCAGCAGCACGGTGGAGTCGAACCAGGCGGCGCTCTCGCCCCTGGGCGGCAGCGCGAGGAAGCCCGGCTTGGCGTCCTGGATCGCGGAGAACATCGGGCCGAAGCCGCCATAGAGCACGATCGGGAGGTAAAGCCCGAGAAACACCGCGACCGCGAGGATCATTACGTCCTTTGCCACCGCCGTCCAGGCCGAGCCGTGCACGCCGGACACCATCACATAGGCGGTTACCACGGCAGCCCCGATCCAGATGGCGACCGTCGAGGGAATCGCGCCATAGGAGGCGGTGGCGACGATAATGCCCAGGCCCTTGAACTGCAGCACCAGGTAGGGGATCAGCGCCACGATGCCGACCAGTGCCACCAGCACCCCCAGCGCGCGGCTGTCGTACCTGGCCGCGAAATAGTCAGGCTGCGAGATCAGCCGGTGCTGGCGGGCGTAGCGCCAGATCGGCGGCAGCATCCAATACGAGATGATATACGCGAGACAGCCATAGCCCAGGATGTAGTAGGTGGGACCGCCATGGCCGTAGGCGTAGCCGCTGCCGCCCAGGAAGGTGAACGTGGTGTAGATCTCGCCCGCCATCAGCAGGAACACGAAGATCGCGCCGAAGCCGCGGCCACCGACCGTCCACTGCTCCAGGCTCATCTCGCGTCCGCGCCTGGCGCGCAGTCCAAGCAGCAGGGCACCGAGCGCGGTCAGCGCGATGATGGCGAGCGCGGCGCTCATGGGTCGGGCTCCCGGTTCGCCGGGTCGGTGAGGTAGACGATCGCCATGATGACGCTGCTCAGCACGATCCACAGCAGCAGCCAGGCCAGCAGGAACGGCAGCCCGAACACCAGCGGCGTCACCCGGTTGAGCAACGGCGCGCCAACCAGAATGCCCAGGAACGGCAGCAGGGCGAGCGCCTTGTTCGCGGCCATGGTGCCACCGGAACGGGATTTGGGGCGCCGGGTTCCTTCGGAAGAGCCGGCGCGTTGATCTTGGGGCGCCGCGGTGTACAAGCAAGCAATGTCTCGCCCGCCTCGCCGGTCCGCGTTTCCCCCGCCGACCCTGATCACCACGACCGCGGCGCTCCAGGCCCTCTGCGACAGGCTCGCAACCGAGGAATTCGTGACCGTCGATACCGAGTTCATGCGCGAGCGCACCTACTGGCCGGAGCTGTGCGTGGTGCAGCTTGCCGGCGAGCGCGACGTGGCGGTCATCGATGCACAGCATTCCGGCATCGATCTGGCACCGCTCGGCCGCCTGCTGGCCGATCAGCGGGTCATGAAGGTGTTCCACGCCGCGCGGCAGGACATCGAGATCTTTGTCCTGCGCTTCGGCGACGTGCCGCGGCCACTGTTCGATACCCAGATCGCGGCCATGGTGGCCGGGTTCGGCGAGCAGGCCGGCTACGATGCACTGGTCTCCGCGCTGGCCGGCGGTTCGATCGACAAGGCGCACCGCTTCAGCGACTGGTCGGCGCGCCCGCTTTCGGCGTCGCAGATCGCCTATGCCGCAGCCGACGTGACGTATCTGCGCACCGTTTATACCCGGCTCTGCTCGCGGCTGAAGCAGGACGGTAGGCTTGACTGGGTGGCCGAGGAAATGGCGGAGCTGGCCGACCCAGGGCTGTACCGTGCCGATCCAGATACGATGTGGGAACGATTGCGGCCACGCAGCAACAACCGTCGCTTCCTGGGCATGGTGCGCGCGTTGGCAGCGTGGCGTGAGCGTGAGGCGCAGCGGGTGAACATCCCGCGCCAGCGGCTGTTGCGCGATGAAACGCTGCTGGAGATAGCCGCGACAGAACCCGGATCAGCCGATGCGTTGACGCGTGCCCGCGGTATCAGCCGGGGTTTTGCCGAGGGCCGCACGGGCACATCGTTGCTCGCGGCCATCGCGGAGGCGAGGAATGAGCCGGAGGAGCAACTGCCTCTCGCGCAGCGCGCGCGCGAGGGCGCCCGGGCCTCGCCTGCGCTGGTATCGCTGCTGAAGGTGCTGCTCGCCGCGAAATGCGAGGACCACCACGTGGCGGCGCGACTGGTCGCCTCATCCGAGGACATCGACCGGCTGGCAGCCGAGGATGCGCCCAATATCGCCGCGATGCATGGCTGGCGGCGTGAGGTATTCGGCGAGGATGCGTTGGCGCTGAAGCAGGGACGCGTTGCGCTTGGGGTGGCCGGGCGCAAAGTGAGGCTGATTGCGGCCGACTGATTTTGCGTTGCGCGCTGCGAATGACGTGTTAGGGTTCTGCACATGCACGCCGGGCTGCCCATGCGCAATAGTACGAGAGCCCAGAAATCCATCCACCTGGCATTATTGCTCTTCGCGTTCCTGCCTATCGTCGCCAATGGCATCGTTGCGCTCATCGCCGTCGATCAGCTTCGCGTCGCGAACAGCAAGGTTCAGCACACGCTGGAGGCGATGCAGGCCCTGAAGGAGCTCGATGACCTGCTGGGATTCAGCAGCCGCGATCAGCGAGGCTACCGCGTGTTTGGCGACCCGGCCTTGCGTGAGGCATATCGTGCCAAGCAGGCCGCCATCCCCTCGGTGTTGCGACGAGTGCGCGAACTCGTTACAGCGGACGGCAGCAAGCCGGAGGACCTCGACCGAATCGCGTCGCTGATCGAGCAGGACAGCGCCGCTCTGGCGACATCGGAAGCATCCGAACCGCCGCGCGACCGGCCCGCCGCGGTTCCAGCCGATCTCAATGCCAGCCTGGCTCGCAGTGATGCCATGGAAGCGGAAATCAACACGCTGATCGCGGAACAGCGCGGCATGCTCGACCGGCGACTCAAGGTGATCGCTTCGCGCAATACCGTCACAATGATAACGGTTCTGATCGGCACCGGCGCGGGCCTTACACTGGTCGGCATCATTTTCGCGCTGATGCGCCGAGATCTGCGCAACTCCGAGCGGCTGGCGGAAGTACGTTCAGGCGCATTGCAGGAGAGTGAAAAGCGCTTTCGCCGGATATTCGAGGGGAGTCCACTCGGAATCCTGCTCGGGGAACCTGACGGCCGCATCACCCAGGCCAACCCGGCGTTCTGCCGGATGCTCGGCTGCACCGCAGAAGAGTTCGTCGGCAGAGCGGTTGCCGATCTCGCACATGAGGACGACAGGGACCTGCTGCTCGATGCCATTCGGCGCGGGACCGAACCCGACCAGGAGATCGAGGCTCGCTACGTTACCCGCACCGGAGGCATTGCCTGGGCGAGTGTCCACCTGGCGCAACTGAGCGCGTCGGATCACCGACCTGGATTGCTGTTGGTGCTTACGGAGGACATCACGCGCGAGAAGCGGGCGGAAGCCGAGTTGCGCCAGGCGCAGAAGATGGAGGCGATCGGCCAGCTTACCGGTGGAATCGCGCACGACTTCAACAATCTTCTCGGCGTTATCATCGGCAATGTCGAGTTTCTGTTGGAATCGCCGCGCGATGCAACGCAGGCTGAAATGGCCAAAGAGATTCTGGACAGCGCCCTGAGCGGCGCCGACCTGACGCGCCGGCTGCTCGCCTTCGCCCGCCGCCAGCCGCTGCAGCCGCGGCGCATCGACCTCAATGCCTACCTGCCGAACCACGTCGCGATCGTGCGCCGGCTGCTCGGCGAGGCCGTCACCATCTCCACCGAGCTCGCGCCCGATCTGTGGCCGACACGCGCGGATCCTTCTCAGGTCGGTGACGCGTTGCTCAATCTGGCGATCAACGCCCGGGATGCGATGCCGCATGGCGGCAATGTCCTGATCAGAACGGCGAACGTTCACCTGGAATGCGGTGAGGCAAGTGGGGTGAAGCCCGGTGACTACGTCGTCCTGTCAGTGAGCGATACCGGCATCGGCATGACGCCAGAGGTGCGGGAACGCGTGCTGGAACCATTCTTTACCACCAAGGCCCCGGGAACCGGCAGTGGCCTCGGTCTCAGCATGATCTTCGGCTTCGCCAAGCAATCCGGTGGCCATCTCGACATCGAGAGCGCGCCGGGGCACGGCACCACGGTGCGGCTCTATTTGCCGCGGGCCGTTGGGCAGGAAATCAGCGAAGCCGAGGAAGGCGACCGCGGCGCCCTGCCGCATGGGCACGAGTCGATCCTGCTGGTGGACGACAAACCGGAGATGCGCGCGGTCGCACGCCGTCATCTGCTGTCGCTTGGCTACCAGGTGAGGGAAGCGGAGTGCGGCACGGTTGCCCTGGAATTGCTGCGTGAGCGCGGCAACTTCGACCTGTTGTTCACCGACGTTGTCATGCCTGAGGGGATATCAGGCCACCAACTGGCAGCCGCGGCCAGGCAGTTGCAGCCAGGGCTCAAGGTACTGTTCACCACCGGCTATTACGATACAGGTTCAGCAGCACCCACCTTCCGGGGCGGCGACACCATTCATAAGCCATATCGGCGCCAGGAATTGGCGGCCGCCATCCGCGCCGCACTGGAAGCGTGAGCCTGCCGCCCAACGTGCCTCAGAGCTTCAGCAGCCGAGCCGCGTTGCCGCCAGCGATCTTCCCCTTGTCCTCGGCGCACAGCGGAATGGTGGGCAGCCAGTCCGTGCCCGGCTTGTTGAGCACGAAGGGATAATCGACCGAGAACATGATGCGATCCACCCCGAGTTCCTGCACGCAGCACAGCAAGGCGGGATTGGAGAAGAAGCCGCTCGTGGTGATATAGAAGTGCTCGCTGAACACATCGCGGAATGACCGTCCGCCGCCGCGCGCGAAGCCGGCGTCGATCCGCCACAGCAGGAAGGGCAGCCCCTCGCCAAGGTGGCCGAGGATGACCTTCAGCTTCGGGTAGGCATCGAACACGCCGGACAGCACCATGCGGACGCCCTGCGTCGCGGTTTCCACGGTGAAACCCCAGGCGGCGCGCAGGATCATCGGCCAGTCCTGCGCATAGTCCTTGTAGTACGCCTCGATCACTGCCGGGTGCGGCATGGTCGGATGCAGATAGAGCGGCACCTCCAGGGCCGCGGCGCGTTCGCAGATCGGCCAGAAGCGACGGTCGTCGAAGAACACACCGTTGGTCGTGCCATTGATCAGCGCACCCTTGAAGCCAAGCCGTGTCACCGCGCGTTCCAGCTCCTCGGCCGCCGCCTTCGGATCAGGCGTCGGAATCGCGGCGAACGCGGCGAAGCGGTCGGGATGCGCGCGCACGGTCTGCGCGAGCCGATCGTTGGCGATGTGCGCCAGGCGCACCGCCGTTTCGGCGTCGAGCTTCTGCAGTCCAGGATTGGCGTGCGACAGCACCTGCAAGTCGATGCCGGCCTCGTCCATCTCCCGGATGCGGAGATCGGTCAGATCGTTCAGCCGCTCCGCGACGGCGGGAAGCTGGCGCTGATCCTCGGGTGCATAGGCACGCAGCACGTCGGGATCCTGATAGTGCTCCTCGATGGTGATGACGCGCGGCTTTGCTGCCATGACCGTCTCCCTGCTTACGCCTGCGCGAAGCGCGCGGCGTGGCGCTTCACCTGTTCGTTGTAGTTGGCGCGATAACGGTCGCTGACAGCCTGATGCACAATCAGGGCGTCCGCATCGCGTTCCGCTACCGGCGGTTCGATCAGCTCGAAGTTGCCATAGGTGTCGGTGCCGCGCACCAGCATCGCCTTGAGCCGGACAAGACCGTCCACGCGGACATGCGTCGGGATGTAATTCAACCCGATGCCGATGCGCCGATGCGCGGCGCGGTTCGGCGCCGAGCGATGCACGGCCAACTCGTGATGCAGCGAGAAGGAACCGGCCGGCAGCGCCATGGCAACGGGTTTGCGGTCGTCGAACGGCTCGACAATGGTCTGGCCGGCGCGGTTGATGCTGTGTGCCAGGCCGAGTGCGGCATGGTGGTACAGGCGAGGCGCGCCGTGGAACGACAGTTGCTCCATGCAGCCGGCTTCCGCGGACGCATCGGTCAGCGCGACCCAGGCGCAAACCTGCTCGCGCGGCTCCAGCCCGAAATATGCGCCGTCCTGATGCCAGGCGGCAAACGTGGGCGAGTGCGGCTCCTTGATGAAGAACGTGCTGGTCCAGACCAGGATGTTCGGGCCGATCACGTCCTCTATCGCATCAAGGATGCGGGGATGACGGACGAGGTCATTGAACCATGGCGAATGCGCGTAGGCGTGGGAACGCCATTTCACGTCCGCGTCCGCGATGGGACAGCCAAGATCGGCTTCCAGACGAGAGATGCCGGCGACGCAGGTCGCGACCTCGCCCTGCGAGAGTGCGGGGATCGGGAACAGGAAGCCGTTCTCTCGGTAATAGTCCACCTGCTGGCGGGTCAGTGCCTTCATGGATCGCCTCCGTTCGGCGGCGCGTGCCGGTTCCCGGGAGCATAGCCGCATGGGCGGAGCGCGCCAGCCACGCCGCGTTCGGCGCGCAATCAGGCTTCGTGCAACCGCAGCGCCGCTCGCCGGACCCGTTGCAGGAACCGCCGCAGCGCCGGCGGCCTGGCGCGGTCCATGCTGTAGTGAACGCACCAGGTCACACGGCAGTCGCGTGCGCACAAGGCGCGCACGGCGCGGGCAATGATCTTGCGGGCAGGATCGCCGAGCCCGACCCGCACCATCCACCAGGACCCACCATATGTCGTCACCACCAGGATGCGCCGCAGCGCCTTCAGCCGGTCGGTCTTCACCGTTCCGTCGGGCGTCACGTCGAATGCCACGCCCGGGAGCCATACGCGATCGAAATAGCCCTTCAGCATCGCCGGCATGCCGTACCACCAGGCGGGATAGACCAGCACCAGGGCCTCGGTGGCGACGAGTTGGTCGTCGTAGCGCTGCACCAGCCGTTCGTTGCGCTCAGTGTTGAGATAGTCCAGCCGTTCCTGGCGGCTCATCACCGGATCGAAGTGTTCGGCGTAGAGATCGACGTCGGTGACCTGATGACCCGCCTGGGCCAGCGCCTGCAACACTGCCCGGTGGGCCGCGGCGGCGAAGCTTTGTTCCACCGGATGGCAGTAGATGACGAGAACGCGCATCCGCCGATCTGTGTGCGACCGGCAGCCTAGACGAAGCCGCCCGCGCAGACTTGATGCCGGCGGTCCGTCAGGGCCACCACACAACTGGACATAAGGATATGTTTATGTCATGGGGGCGATATGGAGTCCTTGCTGGCCAGCCTGCGTGCCGCCGCCGAGCCTACGCGCCTGCGCCTGCTGGCGCTCGCCGCGCGCGGCGCCTTCTGCGTCTCGGAGCTTACCGAGGTGCTCGGTCAGTCGCAGCCGCGGTTGTCGCGCCACCTGAAGCTGCTATGCGATTGCGGGCTGCTGGAGCGGGTGCGCGAGGGCGCCAATGTCTGGTTCACGTTGCCGCATGGCGAGGCGGGATCGCTGCCGCGGGACCTGGTGGCGCGGCTGCCCGCGGGCGATCCGGTGCTGGAGGCGGACCGGCGACAGGCGGCGCGGGTGCTGGCCGAGCGGGCCCGGGTAGCGTCCGAGAGCTTCCGGCGCCAGGGCGCCGACTGGGATGAGATGCGGGCGCTCGACCTGCCGGCCGCCGCGGTCGAGGCGGCGCTGCGCGCGCTGGTGCCCGAGCAGGATGCCGGCCGGCTGCTCGACATCGGCACCGGCACCGGGCGGGTGCTGGAGCTGCTGGCGCCTCGGATAAGCCAAGGCATCGGGGTGGATGCATCGAAGGCGATGCTGGCGCTGGCGAGAGCGCGCCTGGCGCGGCCGGGCCTAGGGCACTGTTCCGTACGGCTCGCCGACATGTATAGGCTGCCGTTTGGCGACGCTACGTTCGATCTCGCGGTGATGCAGATGGTGCTGCATTACGCCCCCGACCCGGCGGGCGCTGTGGCCGAAACCGCGCGCGTGCTGCGGCCGGCCGGGCGGCTGATCGTCATCGACCTGGTGCAACACCGGCGCGAGGAGCTGCTGGACCGGCTAGGGCATCGCTGGCCAGGTTTCGACCATGACGCGATGCAGGCGCTGCTGACCGGGGCCGGGATGCTGCCGGGTGCGCCGGTGACGATCGATGGACCGCTGGCGATTCGCCTGTGGCCGGCGACGGTCGGGGCGCTGGCGCCGGCGGCGCAGCCGCGCGAACTGGTGGGGTGAATGGTGCTGTCCGACGCTTTGATCCGCGGCATGCCGAAGGCCGAGCTGCACATGCATCTGGAAGGCAGCATCGAGGCCGAGCAACTGCTGGCGATCGCCGAGAGGAACGGTTTGCGCCCGCGGTGGGAGACCCCGGAGGCGCTGCGCGCCGCCTACCGGTTCCGCAATCTGCAGGCGTTCCTCGATCTCTATTACGAGGGCTGCCGCGTTCTGCTGAACGAACGCGATTTCCACGACATCACGCGCGCGTACCTGCGCCGCGCGCATGACGACGCGGTGGTTCGGGCCGAGGTGTTCATCGGCCCGCAGAGCTTCACCGAGCGCGGCGTGGCGGTCGATGCGGTGATGGAGGGCGTGCTGACCGCCATGCGCGACGCCGCGCGGGACGATGGCATCAGCGCCGGCCTTTTGGTCAGCGCGCAGCGCCATCGCAGCGAGGCCGAGGCATTGCGATTGCTCGGGCAGGTGATGCCATGGGCCGACCAGATCGCCGGGTTCGGTCTGGGCGGCGCGGAGGTCGGCAATCCGCCGTCGCGCTTTGCCGGCTATTTCCGCGCCTGCCGCGAGCGCGACTTCCGCATCACCGTGCATGCCGGGGAAGAGGGGCCTGCATCGTATGTGCGCGAGGCGATCGAGGTGTTGGAGGTAGATCGCATCGACCACGGCGTCGCCTGCATGGATGACCCGGTGTTGGTGCGCGAACTCGCAGCGCGCGGAACGCCGCTGACGGTGTGTCCGCTGTCAAACCTGCGTCTGAACGTCGTGGCGTCGCTGCCGGCCCATCCGCTGCGCAAAATGCTGGAGGCTGGACTGAACGTGACCATGAACTCCGACGATCCGGCCTATTTCGGCGGCACCGTGAACGACAATTTCATCGCGTGCCACGATGCGCTGGCGCTGTCGGACGAGCAGATCGCGGCACTCGCGCGCAACAGCCTGCGCGCGTGCTTCCTGCCGCCGGCGGACATTGCCGCACATCTCGCGCGCCTGGACGCCTACCTTGCCGATTCCCAATCCTCAGCCGCACCGAGGACATAGCATGGCCCGACCACACCTGCTGGATGTGCTGCGCGACACCGTGCTGCTGTGCGACGGCGCAATCGGCACGCGCATCCTTGGAATGCCGCTGGACATCGAGCGCGACTTTCTGGGCAAGGAGAACTGCACTGACATACTGTGCCTGACGCGACCCGACCTGGTGCGGGAGCTGCATCGCGGCTACTTCGAAGCCGGCGCCGATATGGTGGAGACCGACACGTTCGGCGGCTCGCCGGTCACGCTGGGCGAGTTCGGCATCGCCGACCGGGCGTTCGAGATCAACCGGCGCGGCGCGGAACTGGCGCGCGAGGCGGCCGAGCAGTTCAGCGACGGCCGGCATCGCTGGGTCCTGGGCAGCGTCGGGCCGGGCACCAAGCTGCCGACGCTGGGCAACATTGCCTACGACGCGTTGGAGGCGGCGCTGGCCGAGCAGTGCCGCGGCCTGGTGGCCGGCGGCGTCGATGCCATTCTGATCGAGACCTGCCAGGACCCGCTGCAGATCAAGGCTGCCGTGAACGGCGCCAAGATCGCGCGCGCCGAAGCCGGCTGCGACATTCCGATCTTCGTGCAGGTGACGGTGGAGACCACCGGCACCTTGCTGGTCGGGCCGGACATCGCCAGCGCGGCGGCGGTCGTGAATGCCCTCGACGTGCCGCTGATGGGGATGAACTGCGCCACCGGCCCGCAGGAGATGGCGGAGCATATCCGCTGGCTGTCCGGCAACTGGCCGGGCCTGTTGTCGGTGCAACCCAATGCGGGGTTGCCGGAACTGGTCGATGGCCAGACGCATTTTCCGCTGACCCCCGCCGATCTCACCACGTGGCTGGAGCGCTTCGTCGAGCAGGACGGGGTGAACCTGATCGGCGGCTGCTGCGGCACCAACACGCAGCACATCGCGGCGCTGGATGCGATGCTGCGCCGGCGCGGCGGCAACCGCCCCACGCCCGTCTCGCGCAGGCCGGTGTGGGTGCCGTCGGTCGCCAGCCTCTATCAGTCGGTGCCGCTGAGGCAGGAGAATGCGTTCTTCGCCATCGGCGAGCGCTGCAACGCCAACGGCTCGAAAAAGTGGCGCGAGGCGCAGGAGCGACACGACTGGGACGGCTGCGTGTCGATGGGACGCGAGCAGTTGGGCGAAGGTTCCAACGCGCTCGATGTCTGCACCGCGTTCGTCGGGCGCGACGAACTGCACGAGATGACCGAGGTGGTGCGTCGGTTCACCTCATCGGTGAACGCGCCCCTGGTGATCGACAGCACCGAGACGCCGGTGATCGCCGCGGCGCTGAAGCTGCATGGCGGCAAGCCGATCATCAACTCGATCAATTTCGAGGACGGCGAGCAGCATGCGGCGGATCGGCTGAAGCTGGCCAGGCAGTTCGGAGCGGCGGTGATCGCGCTGACCATCGACGAGACCGGCATGGCGAAGACCGCCGAACGCAAGCTGGAGGTGGCACGGCGGCTGGTGGACTTCGCCTGCAACCGCCATGGCCTCGCGCAGTCCGACCTGCTGATCGATCCGCTTACCTTCACCATCGCCACCGGCAACGAGGACGACCGCAAGCTGGCGCTGTGGACGCTGGAAGGGATCGCGGCGATCCGCGCTGCGTTCCCTGACATCCAGATCATTCTGGGGCTGTCGAATGTCAGCTTCGGGCTGAATCCGGCGGCGCGCGCCGTGCTGAACAGCGTATTCCTGGATCACGCGATGCGTGCGGGAATGAGCGGCGCTATCGTACATGTGTCGAAGATTCGCCCGCTGCACATGATTGCGCCCGAGGAGGTGAAGGTGGCCGAGGACCTGATCTTCGACCGCCGGGCGGAGGGCTACGATCCGTTGCAGCGGATGCTGGAAATCTTCGCCGACCGCAAGGCGGCGGATGCGACGGCGAAGCAGCGCGCCGACACGGTGGAGGGCCGGTTGAAGGACCGCATCGTCGATGGCGACCGCAAGGGGCTGACCGAGGACCTGGACGAGGCGCTGAAGAGCCTGCCGCCGCTGGACATCATCAACAACGTGCTGCTCGACGGCATGAAGGTGGTGGGCGACCTGTTCGGCGCCGGCAAGATGCAGCTTCCCTTCGTGTTGCAGAGCGCCGAGACGATGAAGGCGGCGGTGGCGTATCTGGAGCCGTTCATGGAGCGCGTCGAGGGGCAGGAGAAGGGCACGATCGTGCTGGCGACCGTCAAGGGCGACGTGCACGACATCGGCAAGAACCTGGTCGATATCATCCTGACCAACAACGGCTATCGCGTGGTGAACCTGGGCATCAAGGTGCCGCTGACCGACATGCTGACCGCGGCGAAGGAACATCAGGCGCATGCCATCGGCATGTCCGGTCTGCTGGTGAAATCCACGGTGGTGATGCGCGAGAACCTGGAGGAGATGACGCGCCAGGGCCTGGAGGTTCCGGTGCTGCTGGGCGGTGCGGCGCTGACGCGCGGCTATGTCGAGGACGACTGCGTCCGCGCCTATGCCTGCGGCCGCGTCGCCTATGCGCGCGATGCGTTCGACGGGCTGCACCTGATGGACAAGGTGACCGGCAACGCGTTCGACGACTACCTGGCGGTGGTGCAGGCCAAGCGTGTGGGCAAGGCGCGCAACACGTCGCGCACATTGGGCCAGGCGGATGCGCGCGCGTTCCGTCCGGTGGATGTCGGTGCGGTGCAGGCGCGGCGGCGGCGGCTGACGCGGGATGTGCCGGTATCGGCGCCGCCGTTCTGGGGTGCGCGAACGATCGAGGCGGCGCCGAAGGCGATCGTGCCGTTCGTCAACGAGCGCAGCCTGTACCAGTTTCAGTGGGGTTTTCGGAAGCAGGGGCGTTCGCTGGAGGACTTTTTGGGCTGGGCCAAGCAGGAGCTGCGACCGGTGATGCGGCGCATGCTGGCGATGTGCGAGGCCGAGGACATTCTGAAGCCGCAGGCGGCGTACGGGTATTGGCTGGCGGCGGGGCAGGGCAACGATCTGATCATCTTCGACCAGGACGGCAGCACCGAACTGGCGCGCTTCACCTTGCCGCGCCAGCCGAAGCAGGACGGCGAATGCATCGCCGACTTCTTCCGCGATGTGGACGATGCGGAACGCGATGTGATCGCGCTGCAGGTGGTGACGGTGGGGCAGAAGGCGTCGGAGACGGCGCGGGCGTGGTTCGAGGACAACCGCTACCAGGACTATCTCTATCTGCACGGGCTGTCGGTGGAGATGGCGGAGGCGATGGCCGAGTACGTGCACAAGCGCATCCGCGCCGAATTGGGCTTTGCCGCGGAAGACGACCGCGACATGGAGAAGATGCTGTCGCAGGGCTATCGCGGCTCGCGCTATTCGTTCGGCTATCCGGCGTGTCCGCGGCTGGAGGACCAGGCGCCGATCCTGTCGCTGCTGGGGGCGGAGCGGATCGGGATATCGCTGTCCGAAGAGTTCCAGTTGCACCCGGAGCAGTCCACCAGCGCGATCGTGGTGCTCAATCCGAGTGCGAAGTATTTTTCGGTGTAGGTTGCGAACCACTGTTCGCTCGGTATCCTGTCGGCCGCAGGCCGGGCATGCGGGTCTTCTCTGGGCAAGGATAGACTCCGCTAAGCGCGGCAGGGAATCTCGCGCACAGCATCTCGTGCAAATCGGTCTCGTGAAGCAGTGACGCGCCTACTTGCCGATCCCCGCCATCTATCTGACTCTGGGTCTCGTATTGAACATTGCCATCGGCTGTGAGGGCCACAACACGAAATACGCGTGAACCGAGCTCAACCAGGTAACATCTGCCCACCTGAATGTTCATCGGAGACAAAGCCATTCGAGTCCTCCACACACTGTTTGCAGGCTTCTACC
>DATBKQ010000006.1:0-3691 GCA_036555825.1 Acetobacteraceae bacterium
ACGCTGGAACTCACCGATCTGAAGGTGCACTTCAACAGCGGCCACGGCACCGCCATCCGCGCGGTCGATGGCGTGTCCCTGTCGATCGCGAGCGGCGAAACCCTGGGCCTGGTCGGCGAAAGCGGCTGCGGCAAGTCCACGGTCTCCAACGCGAGCGTCGGGCTTGTGCCGCCCACCAGCGGCAGCGTGCGCATCCTCGGCACCGAGATCGCCGGCGCCGACGCCAGGACCTTGCGCGCCATTCGCGCGCACGCCCAGATGGTGTTCCAGGATCCCGTCACCTCGCTCAATCCGCGCATGACCGTGGGTGCGGCGATCGGCGAACCCCTGTCGGTGCGCAACGTCGCACGCGGCGCGGCGTTGCGGACGCGCATTGCCGAACTGCTCGACGAAGTCGGTCTGCGTCCCGAGCACGCCGGCCGCTATCCGCACCAGTTCAGCGGCGGACAGCGCCAGCGGATCGTCATCGCGCGTGCGCTCGCGCTGCGCCCCGCACTGCTGGTCTGCGACGAGCCGGTCTCCGCGCTCGACGTTTCGGTGCGCGCGCAGGTGCTGAACCTGCTGGTGCAGCTCCAGTCGCGTCACGGCATGTCCATGCTGTTCGTCAGCCACGACCTGGCGGTCATTCGACATGTCTGCGACCGGGTGGCGGTGATGTATCTCGGCTGCCTCGCGGAACTCGCCCCGCGCGATGTGCTATATAGCCAGCCGCGCCACCCATACACCAAGGCGCTGCTCGCCGCCGTCCCGGAACCCGACCCCGCGGTACAGCGTGCCAAGCCCCGCATCCCGCTGGCCGGCGAAATCCCCAGCCCCGCCAACCCGCCGTCCGGCTGCCGCTTTCACACCCGCTGCCCGATCGCCGCCGAGATCTGCCGCCGCGAGATCCCCGCCTGGCGGTCCATCGGCGACAGCCAGGTCGCCTGCCACCTGGCGTGATCTCACTATTCCTGCTCGACCAGGTCGCGCATCTGCCGCGCGGTGCGCAGCACGTGGCGTCCCTTGATGCGCGCATGCAGGAAGCGATCAAGCGCCTTCGTCAGGGTGGGCGCCAGCGTCCGATCGGCCTGGATCAGATTGATGCCGGCCAGCAATGTCTTGGTCAGATGCACCGAGATGATGAAGCGGTCGCGCCCGTGATCGAACAGTCCACGGATGCTGTCGGCCAGGAACCCATCCGCATCGGCGGCAGGATAGCCGCTGGTATCGAGTTCCGCATCGACATATCCGGCGTTGCGGCCAATGAAGCACGCGAGCTGCAGCAAAATGGCCGGCCACAGGCCCGGCCTTCGCGGCGCGACAGAGAGCGCCGCCTCGGCGAAGGTGAGCGCATGCGTGAAGTCGAGCCAGCCGACATTGTCGGCGAGCTTGCCGTCGCTGGAATCGAACACGGTCTCGTCGGCATGCAGCAGGTTCCACGCCGCCGCCTGGACGAGTACCCAGAAGATCGCCACCGGTTGATGGCGTGCGCCCCATGCGGCGACCGCCTCCATCGCGGACTTCGCCGCCATCCCGCGCAGTACCGAGGGATTCAACGGCGGGCTTGATGCACTTTCGGTCCCCCAGTCCGACAGGCGCGCTGCGTAGTCGCGGAATTCCGGCAGCAGGTCCTCGCGCCGAGCGTAGATCAGATTGCGCGCGGCCAGGCACAGCAACGGTTCCGTCACATCTACATTTGTCTGGTCGCGCGGTTCAGACCTCCGACGGTCCCCACTGCCGTCATCACGCGACAGGCGCCGCGCCAGTTCCACCGTCTTCGCCGCATAGATCAGCGAGTGACCGAACCCGGCATAATGCGCCAGTGCGGCCGCGGCCAGCGCCGGCAGCAGGTCGTCCGGCGTCGCGCCGGCGCCGAGTGCGCCGCGCAGCATGGCGATCGCCGCGGCCTCGTCTTCCCGTTCCATCGCGTCGAGGAACGCCGCCTCGTTCCACGCCGCCGTGCCGGCGGGAAACGGGAAATGGCCGCCGCCCTGTGCATCATCGGCGATATGACCGAGGATTTCGCCCAGCGCCGCCAGCCTTTCGTCTTCATTGCTCGCCGGCCGGTCGAACAGGCGCAGCCAGTCGGCCGCGCCGGCGAACGCATGGGTCATGCCGAATTCCAGCCGCTCCGCCGCCCAGCCGATTGCCGTGCGCACCGCATCCGCCGGATCCGCCCGCAACCGGATCAGCCGCGCGATCTCCCGCACAAGGCGCTGCTGGTCGAGGTCCTCGAGACCGCGCACCACGCCGGCGAGAATCTCGGTGCGCCGCTGCGCTGGATCGGGCGGTGTGAGGTCGAGCAGTACCCGGCCATTTTCCAGCCGGACCGGGAATCGCGTCAGCCGGTCGCCGCCCACCAAGGTCTCGCCGGAGGCCAGGTTGAACTTCCAGTTGTGCCAATTGCAGGTCAGCACACAGCCATCGGTCAGCGTGCCCTCGCTCAGCGGATAACCTTCATGCGGGCAGCGGCTTGTGCAGGCGAACACGCCTGCTTCGCTGTGCACCAGCAGGATCTGGTGTCCGTCGCGGCGCACGACCGCCTTGCCCTTCGCCGCCAGCTCGTCCGCTGCGATCGTGTCGGTCCAGCCCATCGCCCTTCTCCTTCGCGGCATGGTCCACCCTGATGCGATAAGCGCAGCGCCGCGCGCCGGCCAGCACATGTTCGCAGCGCTCGACGCTGGCGCCTGGCCCCAACACGTCGCGGAACACCTGCAGCTCCGCTCGACAAAAACCCTGACACGCCGTGGCGGCCGCGCAGATTGGGCAATGGTTCTCAATCAGCAGCAAGCCATCGGCATCGGCGCGCCATTCCGCCATGTAGCCTTCGCGCGAACGGAGCTGCGCGAGCCGGGCGACGCGTGCCCGAAGTGTCGCGAGTCCGGCGAGTGCGGCGTGGTACGCGCGTCTGGTCTCCTGTTCACGAGCGCACACCAGTCGTTCCAGCGCAGCCTCGCCGAGTGTCGTCCGCACCGCTTCGATCAGGCGCACGGTGAGTTCCGCGTGGGTATCGGGAAAACGGCTGTGCGCCGCCGGCGTCAGATGCCAGACCCGCGCCGGCCGCCCGACGCCGCCCTGTTCGGCGGCGGCCGCAACCAGCTTTTCTTCCGCAAGCTTCGCAAGCTGCTGGCGCACCGCCTCGCCGGTCGTGCCGAGTGCCGCGGCGATATCCGCCGAGCGCTGCGGGCCGCGCCGCTTGAGCAGCCCGAGGATGCGGTCGCCGGCGCCATTTCCCAAGCCCATCCTTGGATATTGCGCCGGCCCCCGTGGATTACGCAAGCCAAGGCTTGGATAACAAGAAGACTTGATCGCCATCTGCGTGCATCGTCTTACATCCGCGTTTGCAATCCTTTTTGGCGATGCTGCCGAGTGAGCTGATATTACGCAGGACCGCGTCGCGCCACCTTGGGATAAGGCGTGCCGTCCTTGTGGACGTAGCCGACACCAGGCTCGGTCTTCATGTCGATATCCGAATACGTCGCGTATTCGCCCGCGATGCGCGAGCCGATCTCCAGCAGCATCGCGTCAGCCGCGGCACGGTTCTGCAGACAGTGCCCGTCGGGATCGCCGGCCTTGAACCCGGCGCAGTCGCCGACGCGCAGCACCTCCTCGCCGGCCTCGGTCACCAGCACAACCTCGCCCGAAAGCACATACACAAACTCGTCCTCCTTCGCATGCCAGTGCCGCTGGCTCGACCAGGCCCCCGGCGGCA
>DATBKQ010000007.1:0-4141 GCA_036555825.1 Acetobacteraceae bacterium
CGGTTCTCGTGTTCCGCGACCAGGACCTCGGCGCTGCCGAGTTGGCCGCCTTCGGCCGTCAGTTCGGCACCCCGCGTATGCACGCGCTGATCAAGTACCGCCACGCCGAATGTCCCGAGGTGTCCTGGCTCACCAACGTCGAGGCCGACGGCAAGGTCGATTGGTACGGGGTGAAACGCGCGACCGACTGGCACACCGACTCCACCTATGAGGACGAGTTACCGCTGCTGGCCATCCTGCATGCCAAGGAGGTGCCGTCGGAGAAGGGCGGTACCATGTTCGCCGACATGCGCGCCGCCTATGAGGCGTTGCCCGAGCGGCGCAAGCAGCTTCTACAAGGACTCACCGCGCTGCATGGCCGCAGCATCGGTCCTGCCGGCGAGAAGCTGTATGGCGACGACAAGGGCGTCACCGCCAAGCAGTACCGCGACGTCCGCTGGCCCGCGGTGACGCCTCATCCGGTGACCGGCCGGCCACTCCTGTTCGTCAACCCTATGCACACCTACGGCTTCGACGGCATGAGCCAGCCGGAGGCATGGCCGTTGATCGAGGAACTGGCCGAACACGCCACCCAGGACCGCTTCGTCTATTATCACCACTGGCGTGTCGGAGACGTGCTGATGTGGGATGAGCGCGCCACCATGCACCGTGGCGCCGGCGACTACGCTCCCGAGCAACGCCGCGTCATGCTGCGCACGATCGTCTATCCGAACTGAGGCGTTGCCGGCAGTGCCTACCGGCTCGCGGTCAGGGGCTGCTTCGGCGTGAGGCCGGCGACGATCGCCGCCGCCAACGATTGTGCAACGCAGTAATAGCCGCGGTCGTTGTGATGCAGGCCGTCCGTGGCGATGAACTGCACCAGCGGCGCGCCCTCGTGGCTCCACTCCCGCATCAGCGCCCGGCGAGAGAACAGCGCCGCCCCGGTGTCGCGCGCCACCTGGGCAAGTTCGTGGTCGAACTCGGGCTCGGCGGCCTTGGCCAGCAGCTTGGGTGACTGCTGGTTGTCCATCAGGATCACGTCGGCTCCGGCCGCCTGCAGCCGGCGAACACCGGCGGCGACCGTGCCGCGGAACACCTCGGGATCGGCGTTGCGCAGGGCGCCGTTGGCGCCCACCTGCCAGATCACCAGTTGCGGCCGGATCGCCAGCACGTCGGCGTCCAGGCGTGCCAGCTCTTCGGTCGCATCCTGTCCGCCGATGCCGCGGTTGATCACCGCCACGTGCGCGTCCGGCAGTGCCGCCGCCAGGGCGTGTTGCAGCACCGCGGGGTAGGAGTGAGCGAGGTCGGATGCCATGGCGCCCTGGGTGGAGGACGACCCAAGTGCCACGATCACGCCTTCCACGCCATGACCAAGCGCGCTGAGCAGGTGCGGGAGCGCCATCGGGCCGATGGGGGGTGTGCTGGGGCATGTCGGCGCGGCAAGCGGCGAGACGGCCGGCGCCAGCAGCAGCGCGCAGCCAAACAGGGCGGATCGAACCGGGCTCATGACCGGGTTCAACTATAAGCGAGAGAATCTGTCCAGACGTTTAAAGGGTCAGTCCGTCTGGCCGCTGTCCTCCGCCGCCCGCCGTTTTCTCGCAGCCGCGGCATACTGCCCCCGCGGCCTTACTTCTTTCAGGTGCGGGCGGACCACCGTGTCGTAGTAGTCGTCCCAGTCCTCCGGGGTCAGCTGGTTCAGCTCCGGCACCAGTTCGTAGTTGTTCAGCGTGCCGTCATCGTAGGCGTTGCGAGGAATCGGCTGAACCTGCAGCATGGGAAAGTCGGCGCGGAAATCGATCGGCACATCGGTCTTGGTCAGCCGCATGTTGGTGATCAGCGGCCCAAACCAGCGATCGGTCTCGATGATGCCTTCGAACAGTTCGCAGTAGCCGCTGCGCGGGATATTGACGGGCGGGCGTACCAGCAGGCTCCAGCCGGGTGCGGTGCGGGCAACGATGCCGCTCCAGCACTGGATCAGCCCTGGCTCCTGCAATGCGCCAAGGAACGGCGGGGAGTACTCCCTGATCTCCTCGGGCGCGACCGAATCGAACAGCTTGCGGAAATCCGGGAACTGGACGGAGCGCAACGGCAGCCAGGTTCCTGCGCCTTCCCACGTCCACATCACGTCCCGGCCGTCCCACTGCAGACTGAAGCTGATCGGCGGGAAGATGTAATAGCCATAGCCGGATGCGCTGGTTGCTGGTTCGCAGTAGCGAAACGCCCGGGTGGGAAGGGAGCCGGCGGCGGAGCGGTCGGCGCGTTGCGGCAGGCGGGCGCCGGGAATGAAGCGATGGAAAGTGACCAAGGGTGTCCTCTTCCCAACCCCGGCGGATCGCTGCGCTTCAGTGCTGGACACGGGCGTTGTCCTGATGGTCCGGGACAAAATGCAACGGAGCGGGCTATGGCACTCGCCCGGTCCGCGTCGATTGTGGCGCGACAATGCGCCGGACGCGAGCTCTTTCCCGGCCAAAGCATGATGAGGTCAGGTTGACCTCATCCCGCTTTAGCTTTCTTTGGTTGAGCGCATGGTTCAGACCTCTGGCGATTCCGCCTCTGGTCATCACGCGTTAGCGTGCTGGCGGAACAGTCGGGGCGAAGCCGCCGAGACGCACCTTGCCCGAATCGACGGTCGGCGCCAGCGTCGGCGCGAAGCCACCCAGGCGAACCTTCCCCGCATCGACGGTCGGCGCCAGCGTCGGTGCGAAGCCACCCAGGCGAACCTTCCCTGCATCGACGGTCGGCGCCAGCGTCGGTGCGAAGCCACCGAGGCGAACCTTTCCCGCATCGACCGTCGGCGCCAGAGCCGGTGCAAAGCCGCCAAGACGTACCTTGCCCGAATCGACGGTGGGCGCCAGCGTCGGCGCGAAGCCACCGAGGCGAACCTTCCCCGCATCGATGGTCGGCGCCAGGGTTGGCGCGAAACCGCCAAGACGAACTTTGCCGAGATCGATAACGGACGCGATCGAGACAGTGAAAAGCGGCATAGGTCGATACCCTTCCTTAACAGTGTGTCTAGTTCTTTGCACAAACGGAGGTCACGACTTCCGTTTAAGCTTGCTTCAATGATTCCACATTGAGGATTTTTTATCGTGGATTTGACGTTATCCTGCCGTCAAATCGCAAGCGTCGCGAGGAATACCGCTGACAGGCCTCTCAACATGGGATTCTGACAAATGATGTTTCGCTTATGGAGACGCGTCTCGCTGGCGCGGTACTTGCGGAGCGTTTCTGGCCTGGCCGCACGAGGTGTGGCGTATTTCACTGCCGCGCGTGCGCTGTAGCGCTGCGTTGGCATTCAAAGAGCGCAGGATGTTGCGCAGAATCCTCAGCGGGATTAACGCTGAACTTGGACCTAGTGCCGGGAGCCGGCGGTAATTTTCAGGTGGCGGTCCCGCCGATCGTCAGGCCGCTGAGCTTCAGGGTTGGCTGGCCCACCCCCACCGGCACGCCCTGACCGTTCTTGCCGCATGTCCCGATGCCCGGATCGAGCGTCATGTCGTTGCCGACCATGGTGACCTTGGTGAGCGCGTCGGGGCCGTTGCCGATCAGCGTCGCTCCCTTGACCGGCGCCGTCACGCGCCCGTCCTCGATCAGGTAGGCCTCGCTCGCGGAGAACACGAACTTGCCCGAGGTGATGTCCACCTGGCCGCCGCCGAAGTTGACGGCGTAGAGGCCGCGCTTCACCGAGCGGATGATCTCGCCGGGCTCGTGCGGACCGGCCAGCATGTAGGTGTTCGTCATGCGCGGCATCGTCGCGTGGGCGAACGACTCGCGGCGGCCGTTGCCGGTCGGCTTCGCTCCCATCAGGCGCGCGTTCAGCTTGTCCTGCAGGTAGCCGCGGAGGACGCCGTTCTCGATCAGGGTGGTGCAGGAGGTCGGCGTGCCCTCGTCGTCGATGTTGAGCGAGCCGCGCCGCCCGGGCAGCGTGCCGTCGTCGACGACGGTGCAGAGGCCGGAGGCGACCTTCTGCCCGATCCGGCCGGTGAACGCGGAGGTGCCGCGCCGGTTGAAGTCGCCCTCGAGACCGTGGCCGACGGCCTCGTGCAGCAGGATGCCCGGCCAGCCCGGTCCCAGCACCACGTCCATCGAGCCGGCGGGACACGGCACGGCTTCGAGGTTGACCAGCGCCTGGCGCACCGCCGCATCGACCAGCGCCTGCCAC
>DATBKQ010000008.1:0-2400 GCA_036555825.1 Acetobacteraceae bacterium
CCCGACCTGCGTGTGCTGTTCATGTCGGGCTACACCGAGAACGCCATCGTGCACCACGGCCGCCTGGATGACGGGGTGCACCTGATCGGCAAGCCATTTCACCGAGAGCAGTTCGCGCGCAAGGTGGCGGAGGTGCTAGGCGATATCGCGATGGGTGCGGCCGGGCAGGCGCCCAACGTCATCGACCTTGTCTCGCGCGGCGGACGCGCGCCCTGAGGGATTCGCCCCGCGGAGTAAACTCGGCCTCTGAAGTATTTCCTTCAGCGTGACGCAGGCCGCCGGTTTGCTCTAAGAAGTCTAGCGGGTGTTGGGGGGCGACAGCATGCGATGCCCGGCATGCGGCAGGACGTCACTCGATGATGCACGGTTCTGTACGGCATGCGGTGCATCGCTGCAACCTGCAGGTGTAGCCGCTGCCGTAGGGGAAGCCGAACGCCGGCAACTCAGCGTCATGTTCTGCGATCTGGTCGGTTCGACGCCGCTGTCGGCCAGGCTGGACCTCGAGGAACTGGCCGAGGTTATTCGCATGTATCAGGCGCGGGCCGCCGCTGCCATCTCCGCGCTCGGCGGATATGTCGCCCGCTACGCCGGCGACGGTGTCCTCAGCTATTTCGGCTGGCCGAACAGCGAGGAGACGAACGCCGAGCTTGCGGTGCGTGCCGCGCTGGCCGTGGTGGCAGCGATGGAAGCGCCGGTCGGCCACGAAAGACTTCAGGTACGTGCAGCGGTTACCACAGGTACGGTTGTCGTCGGTGAAGTCGTCGGCTCCGGCGGAAGCGGGGCGCCGGAGGCAATCGGCGAGACCCCGAACCTGGCAGCGCGATTGCAGGAGATTGCCGAGCCGGGCAGCGTCGTCATCGACGACACCACGCGACGGCAGATCGAAGGCCTCTTCACATGCCGCGATCTCGGCGAACGTGTGCTGAAGGACCTTCGGACGCCGGTGCGTGCGTGGCGTGTGTCGCAGGAACATGCGGTGGAGGATCGCTTCGCCGCGCGTCACGCCGGGCGCCTCGTGCCGTTGGTCGATCGCGAAGCCGAGCTTGCCACGCTTCTGCAATGCTGGCGGTTGGCCAGGTCGGGCAAGGGACAACTCGTCTGGCTCGGCGGTGAGGCAGGCATCGGCAAGTCGCGGATCATTGCTGAATTGCTGTCGCGGCTTCGCGACGACCCGCACGGGACTTTGCGGTACTTCTGTTCGCGGCAATATCAGGCAAGTCCGCTCTATCCGGTGATCTCGCGTTTCGAATACGACGCGAGATTTGCGCGAGGCGATATGCCGGCCGAGAAGTTCGTCAAGCTGGAGCATCTGCTTCGGCGGACGGGCACATCGGACGAAGACGCCGCGTTGATCTCGGATCTGCTCGGCGTGCCGGTTGGCCAGTCTTATCCGGCCCTCGATCTCAGTCCGCAGGCAAGAAAGCAGCGGACGCACGACGCCTTACTGCGCCAGGTGGCGGTCATGGCGCGAAGGGCACCACTGCTGATGCTGGCGGAGGATGTACACTGGGCGGATCCGAGCTCGCTCGAGTTGCTGGATCGGGTCGTCACAGTGTTGCGGGACTTGCCGATCCTGCTGATCGTCTCGTTTCGCCCGGAGTTTACCGTGCCCCCCGGCGCCGATCCGCGCGCGACGCATATCGAGCTGACACGTCTGAATCGGCGCGAGTCCGAGCGCCTGGCAGCGGAAGTGATCACCGGGCATGTCCTGCCGCCCGCGTTGCTCGACCGCATCGTCACCCAGAGCGACGGCGTGCCGCTGTTCGTCGAGGAACTGGCGAAATCGGTGCTGGAGGCGGCCGAAGAGGCGATGTTGGCTGCGTCGATGAGCGTTCCCAATACACTTCAGGGCTTGTTGACCGCGCGGCTGGACAGGTGGCCCCTGGCAAAGCGCGTCGCACAGATCGGCGCCGCGATCGGACGAGAGTTCTCCCGGCCTTTGCTCGGTGCGGCTGCCGATATGGCGGAGGAGCAACTCACCGGCGGTCTCGAACAGTTGGTCGCGTCCGGCCTCGCGTACCGTCGCCGGGAAATCCCGGACGCGGTCTATGTGTTCAAGCACGCGCTGGTGCAGGAGGCGATCTATGACAGCCTGCTGCGACGGCGCCGTGCGGCGATCCACGCAAGGATCGTGGCGGCGGCGGAGAACGATGCGACGCTCGGCATGAGCGAGCCCGGCCTGCTCGGATATCACTGCGCGCAGGCCGGCATGCTTGCCAAGGCGGCGTCCTATTACCGGATTGCCGGCGGCCGCTCGGCCGAGCGTGCCGCCGTGGCGGAGACAAGGAGCTATCTGGAGCGGGGGCTGGAATTCGCTGCCAATCTGCCGGAAGGCCCTGATCGCTTCCGCCTGGAAGCAGAGTTGCTGATCGCACTTGGCCGCATTCTTATGGCAACGAA
>DATBKQ010000009.1:0-3887 GCA_036555825.1 Acetobacteraceae bacterium
CCGACGATCTGCTGGCGGATGGCTTTCGATGGCAATCCCATGTTGCCCATCTGCACCATGTTCTCGATGCGGATCAGCGCATCGCGCGTGGTATTGGCGTGGATGGTGGACATCGACCCGTCGTGGCCGGTGTTCATCGCCTGCAGCATGTCGAACGCCTCGCCGCTGCGCACCTCGCCGATGATCACCCGGTCGGGCCGCATGCGCAGCGCGTTGCGCACCAGGTCGCGCTGGGTGATCTCGCCGCGTCCCTCCAGGCTTGCCGGCCGCGTCTCCAGCCGCACCACGTGCGGCTGCTGCAACTGCAGTTCCGCCGCATCCTCGATGGTCACCACGCGTTCGCCGTGCTCGATCATCCGCGACAAGGCGTTCATTAGCGTCGTCTTGCCCGAACCGGTGCCGCCGGAAATGATGATGTTGAGTCGCGCCTGGGAGGCGATCTCCAACACCCGCGCCACCGGCAGCGTCAGCGCCTTGTATTCGATCAGCTTGGCGAAATCGATGCCCTTGCGGCCGAACTTGCGGATCGAGACGTACGGTCCGTCCAGCGCCAGCGGCGGGAACACGATGTTGACGCGCGAGCCGTCCTTCAGCCGTGCATCCACCATCGGGCTCGACTCGTCGACACGGCGCCCGATCGCGGCCGCGATGCGCTGGCAGATGTTGGCCAGATGCCCCTGGTCGCGAAAGCGGATATTCGACTGTACGACCTTGCCGCCGCGCTCGACGAAGGTCCGTTCCGGACCGTTCACCATGATATCGCTGATGGTGTGGTCCTCGAGCAACGTCTCGAGCGGTCCCAGGCCAATGATGTCGTGCACCAGCTCGCCCGCCAGCGCTCGCTGCTCCCGGCCATTGAGCTGGATGCGCCGTTCGGTCGCGATCTCGGAGATCAGCCGTTCGACATCGCTGGCAAGCCGGTCGGCTGGCATGGAAGCCACCGCGGCCGGCTCCAGCCGTGCCAGGCAGACGTTGCGCAGTTCGGTGATCGCCTCGGACGATACCCCGTGCGCGTGGCCATTCCCCTCGGCCGCGGTGCCTGAATGCTGGTTTGTTATACTGCGTGCCGCGGCCTCGGTGATGACGGGCTGTGCGGCACGGCGGCCAAATGTCGGCGTATAGGCGACGTTCATGCGTGACGACCAAACAGTTTCCAACGTGAGCGCTTCGAGTTCGCCGCCGCGGCCACGGCTGCATCGGAAGCGGAATCGAGCAGCCGTTGTCCGCCGACCTGACGGGTCAGTTCGATGATGCCGGTGCGCAGCCCGGCACTACTGGCCATCGCGGGTTCGCCCAGGGTCGCGGCGGCACTGACCTGTCGCGGCAGGTCCGGGATCGCGACATCGACCTTCATCTTCAACGCGTCTTCGACCTGGCGCCGCGTCAGGCCGCCCGGAATGCCGACACGGTTCAGTACCACCACTGCCCGCTGCTTCTGCGACAGACCATGCGGCAGCGACAGCAGCCGCAAGGTGTCGCGCACCGCCGCGAGCGTCGGTTCCATCACCAGAACCCGCTGATCGACCAGTTCGAGCAGGTCGCGATACACCGGCACAGGGGCGAACGGCACATCGGCGACGATGAAATTGTAGCGGCGGCGCAGCGCCTCGAGCAGGCGGGCCGCGGCTCCCGGCGCATGGTGCGGCTGCAGCGCGACCTTCTCCTCTCCCGCCAGCACGTGCAGCCGGTCGGCCGCGGGCTGCGCGGCGCGTTCGGCCAGCAGCGCATCGATCCGCTCCGGCGCCTCCAGCGCCATGCGCAGGCCCGGGCCCGGCTGAATGTTCAGCAGGAACGCGGCCATGCCGAGATGCAGATCGGGATCGAGCAGCACGGTATGCCGGCGCATCGCGACGCCGAAATGCCAGGCCAGATTGACCGCGATCGTGGTGGTGCCGGCCCCGCCGCGCACGCCGGTCACGGCGATGGCGCGCCCGCCCAGCAATCCTTCCGACGCCGGCACCTGGCCCAGCACGAACGGTCCGAAGTGCCGCGACACCTTGTCGCGGGTCAGCGGTTTCGGCAGATAGTCGGCGGCGCCCAGACCGCGCGTCACCTCGCGATAGAACTCCGCGTTGTTGAGTTCGCCCACCACCAGCACGCAGACATCGGGCTCCACGACATTCGACAGATCGCCGAGTGCGCTCAGCGGCTGATCCTCGCCACTGACATCGACCACCAGCACCTTGGGCGTGGCCTGTTTCTGCATGGCGGTGACCGCCGCGCGGATACCGCCTCGCCGGATGTCGACGTCTTCCGCGACGAAATCGCTGAGCCCGTCGCGCAGCGCCTCGTCCGAGCGCGCGTCGGTGACGAAAATCGCCAGCGCGGGCCGATCGTGGCGTGCCGAGGCCTGATCGGCGTTTGCCTCGCCTTGGGGGTGGGCAACCTTGTATGCGCCATCATCCGGCATGCTCAATTCCCCGTGCCAGGAGAACCGGCACCGGAACCGGCGCCAGAGCCGCCGCCGCCGGAGGAGCCCGAACCGCTGCCGCCGCCGCTGCCCGCATCGAACCCGCCGGGATTGAGCAATGGCTTCGGTGTATCGGTCCAGACATGTCCGATCGCCTGGTTGGAACCACGACTGTCCACCTGCTGCACGCCGCGGCCGTGGATCAGGTCGTACGGGTTGGCTGCCATCGCCGCGATGTTCCCGGCGTTTGCGCCGGTGGGTTGCCACGTATCGGGTCGGGAGTAAGGGTCCATCTCCTGGCACGCGGCGAGCGTCAGCACAGCGATCATCGGCGCGATCCGAAGGGCGTGGCGTAACTGCATCTGCGATCTCCCCGTCATTGCACGATGAACCCCGCGCTGCCGGGCACGCGTACCGGCACCGCGGGCTGCCCGTGGCCGACCTGGCGCATGAACAGCAGGCGGTCGAGCTCGCGCGGCATGGTGTAGCCATCGGTCGGCAGGTGCAGCGCCGATGCGTCGTTCACCGGTCGCACCACGAACGGCGTCACCACGATCACCAGCTCGGTTTCCTTGTTGTCGAACGAGTTGTCGCGGAACAGGGCGCCGAGTACCGGGATGTCGCCCGCGCCGGGTATCCCTTGGGTGCCCTGCGTGTGCTCGGTCTGCAGCAGACCGGCGATCGCAAAACTCTGGCCGCTGCCAAGCTCCACCGTGGTCTCCGCGCGGCTGACCGTCAGGGCCGGAACGATGAAATTGCTGTTGCCGGCCGATACCGTCACCGCGTTCTGGTTGCTGAGCTTGCTGACCTCCGGTGCGACATGCAGGTTGATGCGGCCGTCGCTGAACACGGTGGGCACGAACGACAGCGAAACGCCGAAGTTCTTGTAATCGATGGTGATCGTGTTGTTCTGCTGCGGCACGGGAATGGGGAACTGGCCGCCGACCAGGAAACTCGCAGGTTGGCCGCTCATCACCGTCAGATTGGGCTCGGCAAGGATGCGCGCGAGATTGTCCTGTGCGAGTGCGTCGATCACACCGTTGAAGTTCGCGCCCTGGCACGCGACGCTGAACAGCGCACCCGCCGCGCAGTTCACCGCGCTCAACCCGTTCGCGGTGAATGTCAGAGCCGGCAGCTTGCCGATGCTGCCGATCGTGCCCAACGCCTGCCAGTTGATCCCGAGATTGCGGATCACCTCGCGCGAGACCTCGGCGATGCGCACCCGCAGCGTGACCTGGATCGGCGCGGCGATGTTGATCTGGCTTTCCACGTTCTGGCCGTCGGCAAAGCCCTTGGCGATCGCCACGGCCTGGGCGGCGTCGGTGGCGCTTCCCACCACACCGCTGAGCAGCAGCCCCTTTGCCTGCGGCTGAACCTGTACATGGCTTCCCTGAACCAGCCGCGCGATCATCGCCTGGGTCTGCCTGGCGCCGAACGCCGAGGGCTGAACGGTCACGTCGTACTGCGCAATGCTCTG
>DATBKQ010000010.1:0-4379 GCA_036555825.1 Acetobacteraceae bacterium
GGCAACCCGAAAGCCCGGGCCTGCGCCCACCAGTCCCGCGACCAACTGGCTGCCCTCGTCCTGGACCTCGATCAGGCCATCGCGGTACGCCCGGCCCGTCGTGACCTGGCGGCGGCCCTCGATACGCAGCCCCCAGGGCGAATAGGGCGTGGGCATCGCTTCCACGCCCTCGGCCGCCAGCGCGGCGCGCGCCTGCTCGCGCGTGGCCTTCAGCAGGTTCACCCGCAGGTCCAGCGGAGCCGGAGCCAGCAGGGCGCGCAGTTCCCCGGCATCCAGCCGCGGCAGCAGCCAATCCGGTACTTCCAGCCGGACCGCGTCCGGCATCGACGGATCATCGAGCGTGTGTCCTTCGAGCCGGCGCAGCGCCGCCTGCTCGGACGGGGCAAGCGGGGCGGGGGCAAAGCGGCTACCCGAGAATGCCTCGGCGATCGTTTCGTAGCTGCCGCCGTCCAGCAGGCGCGAAGCGGCGACCAACAGGCGCGGTGTGGCCTGGCCTTGTAACCACCACTCCAGCCGGCGGTAGCTGCGCAGGATACCCCAGACCTGCGCCGCTACCTCCCTGCGGTCGCCGGCGCCGATGAAGCGGCGAACGCGGAAGTACTCGCCCGCGACAGCGTCCACCGGCTGTGGGCCTGGCTCCAGCATCGTCGCCAGCAGTTCGATAGAAGCAGCGATCCGGGCGGCCGGAGTCACTCGATTGCTTGCGGCGCAGCGGAGAGGTCCGTGAGCTCGCAGACGTGGCCCCGCAAGTCGTACTCGTCCGGCTGTCCGCTCCGGTTCACCCAGAACACGCGGAAACCGAAGGCCAGCGCACCGAACGCATCCCACGGGTTCGACGAGAAGAATGCGATCGCCCGCGGTTCCAGGTCGAAGCGCGCCGCGGCGAGGCTATAGACGCGTGGATCGGGCTTGAACACCCCGACCGCCTCCACGCTCAGCACCTGGTCCAGCAGTCCGGCGATCCCGGCGGAGCGGACCGCGTCCGCCAGCATGGCCGGCTCGCCGTTTGAAAGGATCGCGCGCGCCACACCGCGTTCGCGCAGCGTCTCCAGCATTCCCGGCACCTCCGGGTACGCCTGTGCCTGCCGATACGCTGCCAGCACCTCATCCAGCAGCGCCCGATCGCCGATGCCGTGGCGCCGCGCCACGAAGGCCAGCGCTTCCTGCGTCAATGTCCAGAAGTCGCGATGATGTGGCGCACCCGCCAGGCTGCGCACCCAGGAGTACTCGATCTGCTTCGACCGCCACTCCGCGCTCAGCCGCTGCCAGTCCTCGCCGAGCCGCGCGGCATGCCGTGCCATCGGGGCGTGGACATCCAGCAAGGTCCCATACGCGTCGAACACCGCGGCGCGGAGTGCCGGCACTGTTCAGCGCGCCAGGGTGGGGGCGAAAACGACCATTCGGGACCGATCCGAGCGACCGGGTTCCAAGGGCTGCGCCCTTGGCGGGTGTCCAGGGGCCTGGAGCCTGCCATACCGAACGAGGATTTGAGACATCTGACGGCATATTTCTACCGCGAGGGCGGAGCTTTGGCGAGCAGATGCAATCTGGAGGCCCGCAAACACCGAGACTGCTGGGTGCCGGGTCGAGACTGGCGTCTTCTGAGGTCTGCAACGGCTGGCTTCTAAGGCGGAATCGGGCTCCCAACCGACGAGTCGATCGGGAGCCCGTCGGAAGTCTGCATCACGCGCTCAACCAATGAAAGCTGATGCAGGGCGAGGTCAACCTGACCTCATCATGCTTGGACTGCAGGCCGCAGGATCACGACCAGCCTTTGCAGGCAGTTCCGTTTCCGCACATCCTCGGGCCTGAGCCGACATCCTCATGGGGGCCAGAATGAACGATACGACCGAACTGCTCGCTCGGCGCAATGCCGCCCTCGGTGCGGGTGCGCCGCTGTTTTACGAGGTTCCGCTGCACATCGTGCGTGGGGATGGCGTTTACGTATACGACAATGAAGGCCGCCGCTACCTGGACATGTACAACAATGTGCCCTGCGTCGGTCATGCCAATCCGTACGTGGTCGAGGCGATCGGGCGCCAGCAGGCCACGCTGAACGTCCACAGCCGCTACTTGCATGAGGGTGTCGTCGAATTCGCCGAACGCCTGGTCGCGCTGCACGGTCCGCAGATCCAGAATGTCATTTTGACTTGCAGCGGTACCGAGGCGAACGAAGTGGCGTTGCGAATGGCGCGGTTCGCCACGGGCAAGCGGGGTATCGTTTGCACCAATGCAACCTATCACGGCAACAGCGAACTGGTCGGATCGCTGAGCCGCCTCGGCCAGCAGCCGCCAGCGAACACCGCCGTGCGTGCCTTCCCGTTCCCCGAGAAGTACCGACCGATCGCCGGGAATCTCAGCGAGTCCGCGCTCTGTGATGCCTATCTGGAAAAGCTCGGTGAAGCGATAGCGAGCCTCGAGGCTGCTGGCGAGGGTATCGCGGCGCTCATCGTCTGCTCGATTTTCGCCAATGAAGGGCTTCCCGACGTGCCAGCCGGCTTTATGCGGCACGCCGCAGCCATGGTGCGGGAGGCAGGTGGTCTGGTAATCGCTGACGAAGTGCAGGCCGGCTACGCACGGACCGGGAACTGGTGGGGCTATGAGGTGACCGGCTTTACGCCCGACATCGTGGTCACTGGCAAGCCAATGGGGAACGGACTGCCTCTCGCTGCCACCGCGGCGAGCCGTGCGCTGGTTGAGACGTTTCGTACGAAGACTCGCTACTTCAACACCTTCGCTTCCTCGCCGCTGCAGGCCGCAGTCGGGATTGCCGTGTTGGACGAGATCGAGCGCCGAGACCTGCGTAGCAACGTCGCCTCTGTCGGTGCCGCGCTGAAGGCGTCGCTGAACCAGCGCAAAGGCGCGAGCGACGCGATCGGCGACGTGCGCGGCCATGGCCTGTTCATCGGCGTCGAACTGGTGAAGCCGGCGGATGGCTCGCCGGACGTGAATCTCGCCAAGCGGGTGATCAACCGGCTTAAGGACAAAGGCTTCCTGACCAGCAACGCCGGCGCTTTCAGCAACGTCGTGAAAATTCGGCCACCGCTTATATTCTCGCATGAGAACGCGGCCGAATTCCTGGTGGCCTGGGACGAAACCATCGCTGAGCTCGAGCGTGGCGGCCGGGTCAAGCCTGGCTACGACGCTTGAGGGCCAGGCTGACGCCCCGAGCCACACATGACGAGGGAGACGGAGCAGGTATACGCGCCGGCCGCACGACGGGCGTTGGCGGCATTCGGCGTTGCGCCGGCGGAGCTGCGCTTCGTGCATCTGAGCGAGAACGTCACTTTCAAGGTGACCGATGCGCGGGACGGGGCACCGCTGGTGCTGCGACTGCATCGTCCATGGTACCACAACATCGATGAGCTCAGATCAGAACGTCTCTGGACCCGCGCCCTGGTCCAGGCAGGCGTGGCGGCGCCCGAACCATTGCTGGCACCGGGCAGCGTAGACTTTGTGCGGGTCGCGGTGGCCGCGACCGGAGAGCAGCGCTGGGCCGGCCTCGCCCATTGGGTGGACGGAGAGTTGTTGGCCGAGGTCGTGGCGGGGGAAACCGACACGGCGGCAAAGGCACGCCACTTTGCCCGACTCGGGGCGATTATCGCGACGATGCACGATCAGGCAACCGGCTGGATTCCGCCTGCGGGATTCAAACGCCACGCGCTGGATGCCGACGGCCTGATGGGATCGGCGCCGTTCTGGGGACCGTTCTGGGACCACGCGGTTTTCTCGCCCGCCGAACGCCGTCTGCTGCTGGATACGCGGGACATGCTGCATGGCGCGCTGACGCGATACGGCAAGCCCGCGAGGACGTTCAGCCTCATCCATGCCGATCTGCATCCGCGCAACGTGGTGATCAATGGCACGCGTGCCGCAGTAATCGACTTCGATGATACCGGATTTGGCTGGCACCAGTACGACCTGGCAGTGGCGCTCGTTTCGTATCGGGACCATCCCGAGTTTCCGGCCTTGCGGGACGCCTGTATTGCCGGATACCGGTCGGTGCGCGCAATGGCGGATCGAGACCTCGCCTTGGTGCCGATGTTTCTGCTGATCCGCGATATGGTGCAGATCGGCTGGTTCCACCAGCGACCGGAACTGCCGCGGCCACTGGATCTGCCTCGGCTGAAGGATCGCGTGTGCAGTATGGCGGAGCGGTTCGTCCCGGTGTGCTGAAGGCGACCGGATTGGGCTGGCCATAAAGCGCATATCGGTTCAAGGTGTTTCTGAGCAAATATAAGAAGAGGGGGACTGGGGCATGTTGAAGAGACGGGCCTTGATGGCATCGGCGACGGCGTTGCCGCTGACCTCGTTCATTCCGGCGGCATGGGCGGCCACGCCGAAAGACACGGTTGTGTTCGCGAGCCAGCTCGACGGTC
>DATBKQ010000011.1:0-19786 GCA_036555825.1 Acetobacteraceae bacterium
AGGATCAGCCCAAACAACGTCAGCGGAATGCTGGCGAAGCTCCCCGCCAGCATCTGCAACCGCGCATTCACGCCTTGGCTATCGTCGTGTAGCGGGTGTAATCGGGCATCGGGCCGACCCTGAAGCCGGATACGCCCTTGCCCAGCACCGCCACGGCGTTGCGCTGCAGCAGCATGGCGAACGGCGCGCGATCCATGAACTCCTGCTGGATGGTGCGATAGAGCGCCATGCGCTTTGCCGGATCCAGCTCGTGCACCGCCGCTTGCGACTGGCTGGTCAGCTCCTTGTCCACGAAATGGCTGCGCCAGGCGAGAATCTTCAGCTTGCTCTGGTCCGAGTCATCGGGGTTCTCGCACCAAGCCTGGCAGTTCGAATTCGGGTCGAAGTAGTCGGTGCCCCACACCAGCATCGCCAACTGGTGCTGCCGGGCCCGGGTCTTGGTGATGACCTGCTTCTGCTCGCCAGGCTGCAGCGTCGCCTTGATGCCGATGGCGGCCAGATCGGCCTGGATCGCCTGCGCGATGTCGGAGCTGGGCGAGGTATTGATATAGTCCATGGTTACCGCGAACCCGTCTGCCAGCCCGGCCTCGGCCAGCAACTGCTTTGCCCTCGCGACATCCTTCCGGAACGGATTGCTTTTCAATGCGCCAGGCAAGGCGTCGGGTAGGAAGGCTTGGCAGACGCTCCAGGTGCCTGGGGTGATGTTGCGGGCGATCGCGTCGTAGTCGATCGCCCATTTGATCGCCTGATGCACCTGCACCTTCTGCAATTCAGCCATCGCCTGGTTCATCGCGATATACATCGAGGTGCCCTGCGGCGACGAAGCGACGGTCAGGCTCTTGTCGCCGGCGATCGAGCGAAGCTGGTCGGAGCCAAGTTCACGCGCGATATCCACATCGCCCTTCTGCAGCAACAGAAGCTGCGCCGCCGGATCGGAGACGTGACGCATCACGACCCGGTGCATGTTGCCCTTTTCGGCTGCGTTCGGGTTGGCGTCGATGATGACGTGGTCGCTGGCGGCCCATTCGGTCAGCTTGTACGCGCCGGCACCAGCGGTCCGGGTCTTCAGCCAGACGTTGCCCAGGTCGCCGTTGCTCTGGTTCGCCAGCACCGTCTTCATGTCCACCACGCTGCCGACATTGGCCGACAGGCAGTACAGCACGAAGCTGGTGGCCTCGGCCTCGTTCGGCAGCTTCAGTTCCAGGGTGTAGTCGTCCAACGCATGGATGGAATTCTCCACGTTGTCGGGGTTGAAACCGAACTGGGTAATGATGAAGCCCGGCGTCTTGTTCAGCTTCACCACGCGTTGCAGGCTGAACACCGCGTCGTGCGCGGTGACCGGATTGCCGGAGTCGAACTTTGCGTCGCGCCGCAGCCTGAAGGTGTAGGTCAGGCCGTCCTTGCTGACGTCCCAGCTCTCCGCGAGGTCGCCGTCGATCTTCGTGGCGTCATTCAGGTTCGGTCGGATCAATCGGCGGTAGCAGTTGGCGTCGATCTCGCCGTTGGTGAACTCGTAGGACTCAGCGGGGTCGAAGCTGACAATGTCGTCGATCTGCTTGGCCATGACAGCGACGCCCCTGGGTGTTGCGGCGCGCGCTTGGCCGGTCAGCAAGGCCGGGGCCGCGAGCGTGGCGGTTGAACTGGCCAGCAGATTGCGTCTCGTCAGCATCGTGCCTCTCCGGAGGGGTCGCCGCTACTTTGCCAAGGCGGCGCGCGCGGCGCCAGACCGCGGGCGGGCTGACCGTGTAGCCCGCGAACGGTCGGACCTTATCCATGAGCCGGTGATTCACGTCCTCTGAACGGGTGCCAATCGACTCCTCGATTGGCACCCGTTGCCGCCTCGGACAATCACGGGCTAGGCTCCGCGCCATGCAACGCCAGATTCGCCATTCCGCCTGCCCGCACGATTGCCCCTCGACCTGTGCCCTGGAAGTCGAAGTGCTGGACGGCCAGCGCATCGGCGCGGTACGCGGTGCGGAAGCCAACACCTACACGGCGGGAGTGGTCTGCGCCAAGGTGGCGCGCTACGCCGAGAGGATCCATCACCCCGACCGGGTGACCCGGCCGTTGCTGCGGACCGGCCCGAAGGGCTCCGGACAGTTCCGCCCGATCTCCTGGGACCAGGCACTGGATCGCCTGGCGGAGGCATTCATCGCAGCAGCGCAACGGCACGGCACCCAGGCGGTGTGGCCCTATTATTATTCGGGAACGATGGGGCTGGTGCAGCGGGACGGCATCAACCGGCTGCGCCATGTCATGCGCTATTCGCGGCAGGCGAAGACGATCTGCACCTCGATCTGCGAGGCCGGGTGGATGGCTGGTGTCGGCCGCTTCATCGGGCCGGATCCGCGGGAGATGGCGCGCTCAGACCTGATCGTGATGTGGGGCGGCAATCCGGTGTCTACGCAGGTCAACGTGATGACGCACATCGCGCGGGCGAGGAAGCAGCGCGGGGCGAAGCTGGTGGTGGTGGATCCCTACCGCACCGGCACGGCGGCGGCGGCGGATATGCATCTGGCTGTGCGGCCGGGAACCGATGCCGCGCTGGCCTGCGCGGTGATGCACGTCGCGTTTCGCGACGGCTACGCCGACCGCGCCTACATGGCGCGCTTCTCCGACTTTCCGGCGGACCTGGAAGCACACCTCGCCGCGCGCTCGCCGGACTGGGCTGCGGCGATCACCGGCCTCGACGTGACGCAGATCGAGGACTTCGCCCGGTTGTACTGCGCGACCCAGCGTGCCTATATCCGTATCGGCTACGGCTTTGCCCGTTCGCGCAACGGCGCGGCTTCCATGCACGCGGTGACGTGCCTGCCGACCGTCACCGGCAAGTGGCCGCACGAGGGCGCCGGCGCGCTGTGGAGCTACCGCAGCATCTACAACTGGGACAAGACGCTGATCGAGGGGCTGGACGCGATCGACCCGGCGACGCGCATCCTGGACATGAGCCGCATCGCCAGCATCCTCACCGGTGATCGCGATGCACTCGGCCACGGCCCGCAGGTGCACGCGATGCTGATCCAGAACAGCAATCCGGCCACCGTGGCGCCGGACACCCATCGCGTGCGCCGTGGCTTCATGCGCGACGATCTGTTCGTCGCGGTGCACGAGCAGTTTATGACCGAGACCGCGCGGCTTGCCGATATCGTGCTGCCGGCAACGATGTTCATGGAGCACGACGATCTGTATCAGGCCGGCGGGCACAGCCACATCCAGGTCGGCGCGAAGCTGATCGAGCCGCCGGGCGAATGCCGGTCGAACCACGAAGTGCTGCAAGGACTGGCGGCACGGCTGGGAGCACAGCATCGCGGCTTCGAGATGAGCGCGATGGAGGTCATCGACTGGACCTTGCGCGCCTCCGGCTGGCCGGATGCGAAGACGGTGCAGGAGCGCCACTGGATCGACGTCGCACCGGCGGTGGCGGAGGCGCATCACCACAATGGCTTCCCGCAGCCGGATAAGCGGTTCCATTTCGCGCCCGACTGGCGCGCGATCGGTCATGACTGGGCGCGCATGCCCGCACTGCCGGACTACATGCCGGCGACCGACCAGGCGACAGCGGAGCGGCCGTTTCGCATGGTCACCGCGCCGTCGCGGCAGTTCCTGAATACAACCTTTACCGAGACGCCCACGTCGCGCGAACGGGAAGTTCGGCCGACCGTGCTGGTGCACCCGGCCGATGCGGCGCGGCTTGGAATCGCCGACGGCGACCGCGTGCGGCTGGGCAATGAGCGCGGCGAGGTGGTGCTGCACGCGTGCCTGTTCGAGGGGCTGCAGCCAGGCGTGTTGGTGGCGCAGAGCGTGTGGCCGAACGCGGCGTTCGAGGGCGGCATCGGCATCAACGCGCTGACCAGCGACGACCCGGCGCCGCCGATGGGCGGCGCGGTGTTCCACGACACCTCGGTATGGCTGCGCGCCGCCGCGGCCGAGATGCGGCTCGCCGCCGACTGAACCCCATGGCCAAACGCATCGCCTTCGTCGGCGCCGGCGCGATCGGCGGCTATATCGGCGGCAATCTCACCGCGCTGGGCCATGACGTGACGCTGATCGATGCGTGGCCGGCGCATGTCGAGGCGATGCGCGCCGCGGGGCTAAGGCTGTACGGAATGACCGCGCCGGAGAACCATACCGTGCACGTCAGCGCGATGCATATCACCGATGTGCAGACGCTGGCGAAGCAGCGACCGATCGACATCGCGTTCATCGCGGTGAAGTCGTACGACACCGTCTGGGCGACGCGGCTGATCCGCCAGTATCTGGCGCCGGGCGGATTCGTGGTCTCGTCCCAGAACTGCATCAACGAAGAGCGCATCGCGAGCGTGGTCGGCTGGGGACGCACGGTCGGTTGCGTGGTGGGCGGCGGTGTAGGCGTGGAACTGTTCGAGCCCGGCCAGGTGCGCCGAACCATGACGAAGAACCCGAACGTTGTGTCGTTCCATGTCGGCGAGCCGCATGGCCGCATCACCCGGCGTGTCGAGGAACTCTCCACGATGCTCAACGACATCGACACCGCGCACGCGACCGACAACCTGTGGGGCGAGCGGTGGACCAAGCTGTGCGTCAACGGCATGCGCAACGGGGTCTCGGCCGCGACAGGATTGGGCGGCAACGCGCGCGACAGCCACGGCGCGATCCGCCGCGTCTGCATCCGTCTCGGCGGCGAAGCGGTGCGGGTGGGTCAGGCGCTCGGCTTCCGCCTCGGCAAGATCGGTGCGCTGGACCCGGAGAAGCTGGCGCGGTCGGCGGAGGGCGACCGGACTGCGCTCGCGGAGATCGAAGCGCTGATGCTCGCGGGCACCAACGCCGCTGCGCGCAGCGATCTGCAGCGGCCCTCGATGGCGCAGGACATGGCGAAGGGACGGCGCACCGAGATCGAGTTCATGAATGGATTCATTGCGGAGAAGGGCGCCGAGGCCGGCGTTCCCGCCCCGACGCACGCGATGCTCACCGCGGTGGTGAAGCGGGTCGAACGAGGCGAACTCGCGGCCAATACGGCGAACGTGTTGGTGAACCGGTAGCGCCGTCCAGCGTTCCGCAGCGATACGCGCCTAGTAGCGCGAATCAATGAAGCCCGGTTCGCTGCTTGTGTCATTGCGAGGAGCGAAGTGACGAAGCAACCTCGGGCCGTGAGCGCCCCCGAACGAGATTGCTTCGCTCCCCCGCTCGCAATGACACACCAAGATGCCGCGACCGACTCGCGTTCTATTGGTGGCGGGTACTAGATCTCGATCCGGTACACGCGGCCGGCAGTGCCGCTGAACAGCGCCTGCTTCTCCGCGGCTGACGCGCCGGCCGACAGGCGCTTGAAGGCGTTCCAGCATGCCGTGTAGTCGCAGGACTGCTTGTCCACCGGAAAATTGCTCTCGTACATGCAGCGCTCAACGCCGAACGCCTCGATACACGTTTCGATGTACGGCTTCCACGTGCGCGCCAGCAGTTCCGACGAGGGCGGCGCGTCAGCCAGGTGCAGGTCGAAGCCGAAGATCAGCATGCCAAGTCCGCCGAGTTTGACCACGACTTTGGGGCATTTCGCCAGCTCGCGGATCGAGCGCTGCCATTCGGCGAACACCTCCGCCTTGCGCGCCGCGTACGGCCCGACGCCGAGAGTGCCGCCGACATGGTTCAGAATGATAGTGGTATCGGGGAAGGCCTTAGCGAGGTCGGCGATTTCCGCGATCTGCGGATGATAGCACCAGGCCTCGAAGGTCAACCCCAGACCGGCAAGTCGTGAGAAACCGGCCCGCCAGAGCGGGTCCTTGGAAATGCCCTGGGGCACGAAGCGCGACACATACTCGCCGACCTCGCTGGCGTCGTAGGGGATCGACCAGCGGATGCCGCGCAGTCGCCCGCCGGTGACGGCAATTTCGGCTTCCAGCACGTCCTGCACCTTCTCGCCGATCGCCAGATCGGCGTGGCCGACGATGGCCGCGGCGACACGGCAGGGGCCATAACCGCCGGATGCGCTCATCGCCGAAATGCCGTTGACGAACTCCGCCTCGCCGAGCGGGCGCATCGCCGCGGGGCCATCGGCGCGGTAATTCGCCCGGCATTCGATGAACACTGTGGCGCGCACATTGTGGCCATCATCGATATCGGCGAGGATGTCGGGGAGCAGATAAGGCCCGCGGTCGTCGTCCCACAGGTGATGGTGCGGGTCGATGATCGGTAGGTCGGGTTCCAGTGCCTGCTCGCGCCGGGCGCGTGCGATCCAGCGCTGCAACGCCGCATGATGCCGGTACGAGTTGCCGCGAAACACATATTGTCCGGGCATTTTCCCCTCCGTCAGTGGGTGAATGTCACTTCCGCCGCGCCCAGCCCCTCGAAGCGCACGCCGCAGACGTCGCCCGGTTTCAGGTAACGCAACCCGGTGTACGAGCCGCAGGTCACGAACTGGCCGGCGCACACACCGTCCTTGTCACGCATCATATTGACCAGCGCGTGCGCGACCGCGAGGGGATCGCCGGTCGGATGTCCGCCGGACTGTTCCAGCACTGTCGCACCGTTCACTGTCAGGCTCACCTTCAGCCTGCCCAGGTCAAGTCCGCGCCAATCCGCGGCAGGCGCGGCATGGACGAAGGCGGCGTTGCTGATGCTGTCCGCGAGCTTCTCGAGGTTGGTCGCGCTGTCGGGGTTGCGATAGCGGCTGGTGACCAGCTCGATCGCCGTGCATGCGTCCACGCCGGCTGCCACTTCGTCGCGCGAATATGTCGTGGCGCGCGGGGGAAAGTCGCGGCGGAACACGAACGCCACCTCGCCCTCGACGCCGCATTGCGGCACCTCGGCCGCCGCAACGCGGGCAGGCGAAGCATGAATGGTATCGCCATAGATCACCCCGCGCGTCGGCTCGCCATCGCGCGGCGTCATCGCCTTGAACGCCCCCACCGGCTTGCCGAGTGCGGCGGAGACCGCGTCCTGGATGGCGTGCGCGTCCGCCACGCTCGCGGGCGTTGCACCGGATGACAGACCCTGCAGCAGGGCGCCGGTTCGGCGCGCCGCGACCAGCAGGGCGGCCACCTGTTCGATCTGATGCCGGTCCATCTGCATCCCCCTCCGTTGATGCGGCCGCAGCGTGCCACTCCGGGAGACCGCCGGCAAAGTCTTGGCAGCCTGGCACCCTGGTGCAACAATGCTGTCGTCTGGGATAATATAGGGCGGAGGAAACGGCCGCGATGATCGGCCTCGTGCGGCTATCCTTGCGTCGGCCCTATACGTCGGCGATCGCTGCGCTGCTGATCCTGCTAATGGGTGCGCTGTCGATCAGCCGCATGATCGTCGATATCTTCCCGGTGATCGACATTCCGGTGGTGCTGGTGGTGTGGAACTACAACGGCCTCACCACCGAGGACATGGAGCGGCGCGTCGTCTTCATCTCCGAGCGCGCCTACTCCACCACGGTCAACGGCATTTCGCGCATCGAGTCGCGGTCGATCCCCAGCATCGGCTTGCTGCGGGTGTATTTCCAGCCCGGCACCGACATCGGCAGCGCGATCGCGCAGATCAGCTCGGTGAACAACACGATCCTGCGCATTGCGCCGCCCGGAATGCAGCCGCCGGCGGTGATCCAGTTCAACGCCTCGAATGTGCCCGTCGTGCAGATGACGCTGTCCAGCAGGACGCTGACCGAGCAGCAGATCTACGACTACAGCCTGAATTTCATCCGGGTGAAGCTGTTCACCATCCCTGGCCTGTCCACACCGGGACCGTTCGGCGGCAAGTCGCGGCAGATCAACGTCGATATCGATCCGGCCAGGCTGCAGGCGAAAGGCTTTTCGCCGACCGATGTGGTCAGCGCCCTGCAGGCATCCAATGTCATCGTGCCCGCCGGCACCGCACGCATCGGCGAGCGCCAATACAATGTGCAGCTCAATTCCAGCCCCAGCGCGGTCGACCGGTTCAACGCGCTGCCGATCGGCGTCTTTAACGGCGCCACGGTGACGCTGGGCGACGTGGCGCATGTCAGCGACAGCTTCGCGACGCAGACCAACATCGTACACGTCAATGGCAAGCGCGCGGTCTATCTCGCCATTCTGAAGCACGCGGATGCCTCCACGCTCGCGGTGGTGGATTCGACGCGTGCCGCGCTGCCGGAGATCCAGGCGGCGGCACCGAACGGGCTGGAGCTGAAACTCGACTTCGATCAGTCGGTGTTCGTGCGCGGCGCGGTGCAGAACGTCGTCCGCGAGGCGATCATCTCCTCGATCCTGGTCTCCGCGCTGATCCTGGTGTTCCTGGGTAGCTGGCGCAACACCGTCATCGTCTCGACCTCGATCCCGCTGTCGATCTTCGCCGGCATCGTGTGTCTGTTCCTGAGCGGTCAGACCGTCAATCTGATGACCCTGGGCGGTCTGGCGCTGGCAATCGGGCTACTGGTCGATAACGCCACCGTCGCCATCGAGAATATCCATCGCAACCAGACCCTCGGCAAACCGCTCACAGTAGCGATCCTTGACGGCACCGGCGAGGTGATCCAGCCGCTGACCGTCGCCACCCTGGCGATCTGCATCGTGTTCTTTCCGGTCGTGCTGCTGTTCGGAGTGGCGCGCTATCTGTTCATCCCGCTGGCCGCCACCGTCGTGTTCTGCATGCTGGCGTCCTATGTACTGTCGTTCACCGTGGTGCCGAGTTTCGCGCGCTTTCTGCTGGCGTCGGAGGCCGGGCACCACGGACCGCCGCGCGGCTTCTTCGCTGCGTTCGATCGCGGCTTCAACCGGTTCCGCGACGGCTACGGCCGGGTGCTTCAGGGCGCGCTGCACCGGCGAGCCTTCGTGCTGACCTGCGCCGGTGTCCTGCTTCTGGTATCGGGTGGCCTCGCCGGCGTCATCGGCCTCGATTTCTTTCCCAACGCCGATGTCGGCCTGATCAAGCTGCACTTCCGCGCTCCTGCCGGAACGCGGCTCGAGCGCACCGAGGAACTGGTCTTGCAGGTCGAGAGCCGGATCCGCCAGATTATCCCCGCGAACGAGCTGGAGACGGTGAACGATACCGTGGGCGCGCCGTCTTCGTTCAACATGGCGTTCGTGCCGACCGACAACGTCGGCGACATGGACGCGGAAATCCTGATCTCGCTGAAGCCGGACCATCACCCGTCGATCGACTATATCCGTGCCATCCGCCGCACGCTGCCGGACGAATTTCCCGGCAGCATCTTCTATTTCCAGACCGCCGATATCGTCAGCCAGGTGCTGAATTTCGGGCTGTCCGCGCCGATCGACGTGCAGGTGCAGGACGTGAACTTCGACCGCGCCGCCGAGCTTGCCCGCAAGCTGCTGGCGCGCATGCAGCGAATTCCCGGCGTCGCGGACGCGCACATGGTCCAGGTGCTGAACTATCCGACCTTGCAGGTGGACGTGGACCGTCTGCGCGCGGCCAAGTTGAATGTGTCGCAACGCGATGTCGCCAACAACGTGCTCACCACGCTGTCGTCCAGCTCGTTGGTTGCGCCGAACTTCTTCCTCAACCCGCAGAACAACGTAAACTACTTCGTCGCGGTGCAGACGCCGATCGATCGGATCAACTCGGTCGGCGATCTGCTCGATACGGTCGTGAGCCGGCCGGCGGCGGACGGCGCGAGCGGTCCAGCGGCTCAGCCGGGCGCCCCGGTGATCCGGTTGGGCGAGATCGCCACAGTCTCGCCGCGGTCAAGCCTGGAGTCGGTCAGTCACTATACAGTGCAGCGCGAGCTCGACATCGCCGCCAATGTCGATGGCCGGGACCTCGGTTCGACCGCGGCCGATATCCAGCGTGCCATCAACGATATCGCCAAGGGCCTGCCGATCACCACCAAGATCCTGATCCTGGGCCAGAACGAGGTGATGCAGAGCTCGTTCAGGAGCCTGGCACTCGGCATGGTCCTCGCCGTGATCCTGGTGTACGCGCTGCTGGTCGTTTTGTTCCAGTCCTGGGTCGATCCGCTCATCATCATGATGGCGGTCCCGGGCGCGCTGATGGGCATTCTGTGGATGCTGGCGCTGTCGCACACCACCATCAACGTCGAATCCCTGATGGGCGCCATCATGTCGATCGGCATCTCGGTGTCGAACTCGATCCTGGTGGTGAGCTTCGCCAACGATCTGCGCTCGCGCGAGGAAGTGGGGCCCATGCGCGCGGTAATCGAGGCCGGCCGAATCCGGTTGCGTCCAGTGCTGATGACGGCGCTGGCGATGATCATCGGCATGGTGCCGATGGCGCTCGGGCTCGGTGAGGCGGGAGAGCAGAATGCGCCGCTTGGCCGGGCGGTGATCGGTGGGCTGATCGTGGCAACGATATCGACGCTGTTCATCGTGCCGATCTTCTACACGTTGCTGCGTCGCAGGCCGCCGTCCCTGCACAGCCTCGACACCCGCTTCGTGGCCGAGGCGGCGGGCGCGCCTGGTTCGGGGGATGCTCACCATGGCTAGACGCGGGTTCCGCTCGTTGCTGGCGTATCTGCTTGCAGCCTTGCTGGTGGGTGGCGCGGGATTGATGGCGGTGCGGTTGTGGCAGGACAACGATGCGCAGCTTGTCGCGGCGCGCGAGGCGATGGCAGCCGAGTTGGCAAAGGGGCCGGCGGTGCAGGTCGCGACGATCGAACAGGGACCGAAGGAGCGGCAGATCACACTGCTGGCGGACACCCGGCCTTATCAGGTCGCGACGGTTTACGGCAAGGTCGGCGGTTATCTGAAGTCGATCGCCGTCGATCGCGGCGAACACGTGACCGCGGGCCAGGTGCTGGCGGAGGTGGAGTCGGCGGAGACGGATCGGCAATTCGATGCGGCAGTGAGCGACCTGGAGAACAAGCGCAAGAACGCCGAGCGCGAGAACGAGCTGGTGAAACGCGGCTGGACCTCGGTGCAGTCGGCGGATCAGGCCACCACGGCGTATCGCATGGCGCAGGCGGCGATGCAGCAGCTGGCGGTGATGAAGTCCTACGAGGTGCTGCGCGCGCCGTTCGATGGCACAGTGACGGCGCGCTTCGTCGATGTCGGCGCACTGGTGCAGAGCTCGGTGACCAACCAGACCTCGAACCAGCCGGTCATGACCATCGCCGACAGGAGTCGTTTGCGCGTCGATGTGTATGTCGAGCAGAAGGACGTGCCATATGTCCATGTCGGCGATCTCGCCGATGTCGCCGACGGTACCAATCCTGATCGCAAGGTGCAGGCGCGGATTGCCCGAACGTCGGATCAGCTCGATCCGCGGACACGCACCCTGTTTGTCGAACTCGAGGTGGACAACAGCAACGGCTTCCTGGTGCCGGGTGCTTTCGCCTATGTGACGTTGCACGTGCCGGTGCCCAGCTATCCGGAAATTCCGGTGACCGCGCTCGTGATGCGGGGCTCCGATACGTTCATCGCCAATATCCGCGCGGACAGCACCGTGCGGCTCCAGCCGGTGAAGGTGGCGAACACGGACGGCATGCACGCCAGTCTGGCGGAAGGCGGTCGCGTCGGTGAACGCGTGGTCCTCAACCTGCCGGACGAGGTGAGCGACGGCGGCCGGGTGCGGCCGGCCGACCTGCATCGCTGAGCAATGGCGCAGATCTTGCCCGTGAAGGTCCACACCGGCTTTCGCGTCACGATGCGCGACGGCGTCGAGCTGAACGTGCGCATTACGCGGCCGGATGCGCCGGGCCGGTTTCCTGGGATCGTGGAGTATCACCCGTACCGCCGCCTGGCCGCGGCACTGCCGGATTATCGCCACGAGTATCCGCCGGTGGTGCCGTACCTGGCGGAGCGTGGCTATGCGGTGGTGCAGTACGATGTGCGCGGCACCGGCAGCTCCTCCGGCTTCTCGACCGACATCTACTCGCCCGAGGAGCGGCAGGACGGTTACGACATGGTCGGCTGGGTTGCGTCGCAGCCCTGGTGCAGCGGCGCCGTCGGCATGATCGGCAAGTCGTATGGGGCGGTAGTGCAGTGGCAAGTGGCGGTGCAACAGCCACCGGCGCTGAAGGCGATCGTGGTGCGCTCCGCCAATGACGATGTGTATACAGGCTTCACCAGCCCGGGCGGCTGCATCAGGCCGTGGATGTTCGAATACTATGCGCCGCTGATGAATGCACTGAACTTCGCGCCACCCGATCCGGCCCTGGTGGGCGATCGGTGGGCGGCGATCTGGGCGGAACGGCTGGAGCGCAGCGCGCCATGGAGCCTGGGCTACATTCGCAACACCTTGCATGGCCCGTACTGGCGCGATCAGAGCCTGGCGCCGGATTACGACCGCGTGCAATGCGCGGTGCTGCTGATCGAGGGCTGGGCGGACTGGTATGCCACCGAGGAATTGCGGGCGTTCCAGCGATTGCGTGCGCCGAAGAAGGTGCTGATCGGGCCGTGGGGACATTACTATCCCGAGGAGAAGGAGGCTTCCCCGGGACCCAGGATCGATTCGCGACCCGAGTACCTGAAGTGGTTCGACCATTGGCTGAAGGGTATCGACAGCGGCGTGATGCGGGACCCGCCGGTGACAGTGTTCGTGCGTGGCTGGCAGTCGCCGTCGCTGCTGTGCCTGGAGGATGCGGGCGCGTGGCGGAATGAGGCGCAGTGGCCGCCGGCGCGGGTGCGGCCGACGGCGATGTATTTCGGGCGGGTCGGAACGCTGTCGCACGCGGCCGGCGAAGCCAACTCGGCGAGCTATGCGTATCGGCCGTCGGTCGGCTTAAGCACCGGGCGGCGCGGGCTGGGTTCGACGACGCCTTGGGCGATGCCGATCGATCAGCGGCTGGACGAGGCGTATTCTTTGTTGTTCACCACCGAGCCGCTGAGTGCCGCCATGGAGTTGCTGGGCGAGCCAATGGTGGTGCTGCATGCGGCTTCGACCGCCGAGGTGGCTTATTTTCATGTTAAACTATGCGATGTCGCGCAAGACGGCACGTCGCGGCTGATCTGCGACGGCGGTCTGCTGGCGACCCATCGGAATTCGCATGAGAGGCCGGAGCCGCTGGTTCCGGACCAGGTGTACGAGCTGCGCATTGCACTGCGGCACTGTGCGTACCGGGTCCCGGCCGGCCATCGGCTGCGTGTCGCGATTGCTGGCGCGGATTTCCAGAATGCCTGGCCGACGGGGGGGCGTGCGGTGCACACGGTGCAGTGCGGCGGCGATCGCGCTTCGCACGTCGTACTGCCGGTCGCGCCGGCCGATCCGAACCCATTGCCAGAGCCCGACCTAACTCCACCGCCGCATGCGATGCCGGCGGAAGCGCTGGCGCGGCCGGAGTATCGGTTCGAGCTCGATCTTGTGGACGAAACGGTAAGCTGTGCGCTGCGGCCGGCCGATGCCGGACGGACCAGCAGCCATTCGCACTATACTGTGTCGAACCGCGATCCGGCACGGACAGTGATCTCGGCATCGGCCACGCACATCGCGGAACACCCGACGCTGGAAATCCGGGTGGAGGCGACCTGTCAGACGTCCAGCGACGCGACCAGCTACTCTCACATGTCACAGGTGCGCATCACCATCGATGGGGCGGAGCACTTCCGCAAGAGCTGGACGGAGAGCGTACCGCGAAACCTCTCTTGAGGTAGTGGCATTTTGCCCGCGTCAACCTTGGCGTGGTATGGGCAGGCCATGGGCTACTGGGGCAAGATCATCGGCGGTGTGGCGGGGTTCGCCATGGGCGGGCCGATGGGTGCGGTTGTCGGCGCGGCCCTGGGTCACGCCGCCGATTCCGGGGCGGCTGGCAACTTCGGCGCGCAGTTCGCGCCGCAGGCTGGCTGGAACCCGGCGCGCCTCGCCGCCATGTTCGGCCGCCGCGACCAGCTTTTCTCGATCTGCGCCGTGGTGCTGTCGGCCAAGCTGGCCAAATGCGATGGCCCGGTGAAGCGGCAGGAGATCGACGCCTTCAAGCGCCAGTTCCGCATCCCGCCCGAGTCGGTGCGCGACATCGGTCGGCTGTTCGACCAGGCACGCGACAGCGCCCAGGGCTTCGAGGCCTACGCGATGCAGTTGGGTGACGCGTTCGCCGACAACCGCGGCATGCTGGAGGATGTGCTGGCCGCCCTGTTCGCGATCGCGCGAGCGGATGGACCGACGAATGCGCGGGAGCTCGATTTCCTGTCGCGCACGCATCGCGCCTTCGGACTGGATCAGGCGGCGTGGGACCGGGCGCGCGGCGGGACCTCGCGGCGGGCCGCCACGCCGGACGAACCGGATGCCTACACCGTCCTCGGTGTGTCTCGCTCGGCGAACGCCGACGTCATTCGCGCCACCTGGAAGCGGCTGATGCGGGAAAACCACCCCGACAGCCTGGCGGCGCGAGGCGTGCCGGCTGAGTTCATCGCTCGCGCCAACGAGAAGGTGGCGCGGATCAATGCCGCCTGGGACCGGATCAAGCGCGAGCGCGGCTTGTGACACTGCGCGTTCGGGACCTGCCGAGCCCGAATCAGGACGACCGGCCGCCGGATACGCCGATCGACATGCTGATCCTGCACTACACCGGTATGCGCAGCGCGCAGGCGGCGATCGATCGGCTGCGCGATCCCATGGCGCGGGTGTCGTCGCATTACGTGGTGGATGAGGACGGCGCCGTGCTGCGTCTGGTTCCCGAGGAGCGGCGCGCGTTTCATGCCGGCACGTCATACTGGCGCGGGCATACGGGGCTGAACGCGCGCTCGATCGGCATCGAGATCGTCAATCCGGGGCACGAGTGGGGATATCGTGACTTTCCGGTCCTGCAGCTTGCGGCGGTGTGTGATCTGTGCCTGGCGATCCTGGCGCGGCATCCGATCCCGCGCCGCAACGTTGTCGCGCACAGCGACGTGGCGCCCGAGCGCAAGCAGGACCCGGGTGAGAAATTCGACTGGGAGAGCCTGGCGCACAATGGCGTCGGGCTATGGCCCGAGCAGGGAGGCGGGTTGCATACCGGCATCGTGCCGGCGCGCGAAGTGAGGAGGGCGTTGGCTGAGATCGGCTACGGCATAGCTGGCGATGGCCCTTCCGATGCGGCGCTTGCCGCGGTGCTGCGGGCGTTTCAACGCCACTGGCGGCAGGAAGCGGTGACCGGTGAAGCGGACCCCGGCACGTTTGCACGACTCGACGCGGTCCGACGTCTGGCACTGGCGAGCTGAGACCGGCCGTGCCGCTTGCGGGTCAGAACATCGGACCGCGATTGGCGGCGCCGCCGTCGATCGTGACGATTGTGCCGCTGGTGTAGGCGGACCGGTCGGAGGCGAGAAAGGCGACCATCCAGGCGATCTCCTCCGGCCTGCCGGCGCGGCCAAAGGGCAGGGGCTGCATCAGTTCTTGCCAGCGTGCGGCATCGCCCAGCCGGTCCTGCGCACGTTGCTGCATTATCGTCACCAGACGATCGGTGGCGATGGCGCCGGGATTGATTCCGACGACGCGCAGGTTATCCGCCGAAGCAGTACCACCGAGGGTTCTGGTGAATGCCATCAAGCCTGCATTGCCGGTCGAGCCCGCGATATAGCCGGCGTCCATGCGTTCACCAGCCATGCCCAGGATGTTGACGATCACGCCCCGGCGGCGAGCCGCCATCAGCGCGTAGAAGCGGCGGCACATGTTGATGTAGCCATAGACCTTCAGGTCCCAGGCCTCGCGCCAGCGAGCTTCGCCGATCTCCTGCAGGTCCCCGCCGGGGATGGCGCCAGCATTGTTCACCAGGATGTCGATGGCAGGATGCAGATCGGCGAGCCGGTCGACATTGCGGCTGGCGGACATGTCGAACGCATGCACTTCGGCGCGGACGTTCCAGCGCGCGGCGATACCGTCGCGCACCGCATCGAGGTCGCTTTGCGTGCGCGAGACCAGGATGACGTTGGCGCCTTCCTCAGCCAAAGCTTCGGCGCAGGCACGGCCGATGCCCTTGGATGCTCCGGTGATCAGCGCGGTCTTGCCGTTCAGGTTCAAGTCCATGGTGTTTTTGTCTCGCTCTTCTCACACCGTCAGATAGCGGCTGCGGATGTCCGATTCCTCGGCACGGAACTGCTCGGGCGAGGCAGCGTAAACGACGCGACCCTTGACCATGATGTGGATTTCGTCGGCGACCGCCTCCGCCAGGCGCATGTTCTGCTCGATCAACAGGATCGTCACGCCTTCGCTGGGCAGGCGCCGGATCACGTCGGAGAGTTCGCGCACCACCAGCGGGGCCAGGCCCTGGCTCGGTTCGTCGAGCAGCATCACCTTGGGGTCGCTGACCAGTGCGCGCGCAATTGCCAGCATCTGCTGCTCGCCACCCGACAAGGTGCCGCCGCGACTGGATGCCCGCTCGCGCAAGGGCGGAAACAGCTCCATCAACCGCGGCAATGGCCAGGCTCGCGAGGGCTGCCGCTCGGCCACGCGGATGTTTTCCACCACTGTCAGGTCGGGAAAGATCAGTCGGCCCTCCGGCACATAGGCGATGCCGGCTCGCGCGACGCGATGCGGCGCCCAACCGGTGATGTCGGCGCCAGCCAGAGTAACGCGACCGCCACTCGGCGGCACCAGCCCCATCACGGTGCGCACGGTGGTCGTCTTGCCCACGCCGTTGCGGCCAAGGACCGAACTGATGCGCCCGGCTGGCACGACGAGATCGACGCCCTGCAGCACGTGGCTGGCGCCGTAATGCGTATTCAAACCCTCGATTGAAAGCATCAGGCGAGGCCCCCGAGATAGGCCCGCTGCACCTCGGCATCCGCTCGCACCGCCTCGGGCACGCCGTCGGCGATCACCGAGCCGCGATGCAGGACAGTGATCATGTGCGCCAGGCGGAACACCACTTCCATGTCGTGCTCGACCAGCAGCACGGTCATCGTGCTGTCGGCGAACAGCGCAGTCAGTGTTTCCACCGCCTGCGCGGTCTCCTCGACCGAAAGCCCCTGCGTGGGCTCGTCCAGCAGCAGCAGTCGTGGCTGCTGCGCCAACGCCATCGCCACCTCCAGCAGGCGCTGGTCGCCATGCGACAACAGTCCCGCCGGTCGCTGGGCGACATGCGTCAGCCCGAGCCGTTCGAGCGCTGCATCGCCGTGCCGCGTCGCCTCGCCGAACACCGCGCTGCCGCCATAAGGCTGCCAGCGTTGCGCATGGCGTGCCTGTGCGGCGAGACGTGCGTTTTCGCGTGTTGTCATCTCGGGGAACAGCGCGGTGATCTGGAAGGTGCGCGATATGCCGAGCTGGGAGATGCTGTAAGGCGACAGGCCGGTCAGCGTGGCGCCGTCGAAGCGCACGCTGCCATCGGACGCCTTCACCACGCCGGTGATCAGGTTGAACAGCGTGGACTTGCCTGCACCGTTGGGGCCGATGACGGCGCGCACCTCGCCGGCCTCGACGCGCATCGACACGCGGTCAACCGCGATGATGCCGCCGAACCGGCGGGTCAGCCTGTCGATCTCAAGGAGCGCCAATGGTGGCACCCCCTCCCGGCGCCCCAAGGCGCGCCGACCTCCCCCACTTCGTGGGAGAGGTGGATATGAGCAGGCCCCAGATGCCTTGTGGGGCGAACAGCACGAAAGCGATGAAGATCAGGCCGAAGAATAACGCCCAGGAATCGGTCCAGGAACTCAGCAGGTTGGAAACCAGCATGAAGAACGCGGCACCGATGATCGGGCCAACCAGGGTGCCGGCGCCGCCGACGATCACCATGATCAGCACCTGGCCGGAGAACAACCAGAACAGCAGCTCGGTGTTGGCGAAGCCAGCGAACGGTGCATAGAGCGCACCGGCGAGGCCGCCGAGTGCGAAGGCGATCGCCACGACGGCGATCTTGTAGCGGCGGGTATTGTAGCCGAGCGAAAGGGTCTTCGCCTCGTTCTCGCGAATGCCGCGCAGCACTTCTCCGAACGGCGAACGCACCAGCGCGCGGCAAAACAGCAGGGCGCCGAGCAGGGCGGCGAGCACGAGGTAATAGAAGCCGGCTTTGCCGGAGAAGAAGATGATGCCGAACGGACCAGGGCTGCGCGGAATTCCGGCCAGTCCGTCGGAGGCACCGGTGACCGCGGTCCATTTGAAGGCCACGGCGTAGAGGAGCTGGGCGAACGCCAAGGTCAGCATGGCAAACGATACGCCGGAGGCCAGGGTGCAGATCCAGGCAACGCCGATCGCGACGATGCCGCTGAACAGCGCGGCGAGGGGGATGGCGACGATCAGCGGGATGCCGGTGTGCAGCAGCAGATTGCCGCAGGTGTAGGCGCCGAGCCCGTAGGCGGCGGCATGGCCGAACGACAGCAGACGGGTATAGCCCACCATCAGGTCCAGGCTCATGGCGAACAGGCCAAGGATCAGCGCCTCGGTGAGCAGCGTCATCGCATAGGCCGGCAAGGCGGCTGGCGCGAGCGCAAGCACGCAGGCGATGAGAGCAAACCCGCGGGAGAAATTCATCAGGCTTCCTTGCCGAGCAGGCCGCCCGGCCGCACCACCAGCACCATGACCATGACCAGGTACATCAGCGCGAGTGCCAGGTCGGGGAAGTAGTAGGTGCCGAACACCTGCACGAAGGCGACCAGCAGCGCCCCCAGCGCCGAGCCCACGAAGCTGCCCATGCCGCCGATGATGACGATGACAAAGGTATCGATCACCGCGTCGGGCGCCATGGCGAGCGAGGCGGTGACCAGCGGTGCCGCGAGCACGCCGCCGATGCCCGCCAGGCCGCAGCCGATGCCGAACACCGCTGAACGAACCAGGCGCACGTCGGTGCCGAGCGCGTGCACCATCTCGGCGTTCTGCGCGGTGGCGCGGATCAACAGGCCGAGGCGCGTGCGTTCGAGGAATTGCCAGATGGCGACGGCCACCACAATGCCGGCCCCGGCGAGGAACAGCCGATAGATCGGGAACGGCTCGTCCAGGATGAACACGATGCCCGATAGCGCGGGCGGGGCGGCGACTTCCAGGGCATTGACGCCCCAGATCAGCCGGATCGCTTCGCCCATGATCAGGGTTAGGCCGAAGGTCACCAACAGGAAGGCGCTGTGGTCCCGGCGGTACAGGCGACGCAGGATGCCGAGTTCGAACGCCGCGCCGAAGCCGCCGACCAGCAGCGGTGCGATGACCAGTGCCGCCCAGAAATTGCCGGTAACGGCAACCGAGGAATAGCCGACATAGGCGCCCAGCATGAAGAACGCGCCGTGCGCGAAGTTCACGATGCGCATGATGCCGAATATGAGCGTGAGGCCGACGCCCAGGAAGAACAGCAGCGCGGCCTGCGAGAGCGCGTTCAGGCATTGGGTGATGAGGAAGGCGAGGAAGTCCATCAGCGTTGAGCCGAGGGCGCACGAAGACCCCCCCTGCCCTGGCGGTAGAGGGTTGGGGGGAGGGGATGGCCAGCGCTGCCCCCTCCCCCTATCCCCCTCCCGCAAGGGGAGGGGGGATCCTCTGGAACCACCCCCACCCTTATTCAGCTATCGAACGTCATCTGGCGGCAGGCTGGGGTGACCTCGTCGCCTGGGTAGGTCGCGATGATCTCGGGTATCGGAGTCTTGTAACCCTCCTTCTTCACCACCTTCACCATGTAGCCGCCCTGCACCGCCTGGTGGTCGCAGGCACGAATGGCGACGTGGCCCTTGATCGAATCCACCGCCGTCGTCTCGAGCGCCGCGCGCAGCTTGTCGGTGTCGGTGCTCTGTGCCTTCTCGATCCCGGCCTGCAGGATCTGGCAGGCCTGCCATTGCTCGCCTTCGAACACGTCGGGTTCGGTGCCGTATTCCTTGCGCCATGCCTCGACGAACGCCTGGTTCGCCCGATTGTCGATGGTGAAGACGTAGCGCGTCGAACCGACCAGTCCCAGCGCGGCGTCACCCACCGCATGGATGCTGTTCAGGTCCACGATCGAGGTGAGCAACTGCACCTTGTCGGCCAGACGATACTCGCGCGCCTGCGACAG
>DATBKQ010000012.1:0-3243 GCA_036555825.1 Acetobacteraceae bacterium
CCCGAGCGCCATAGTCTCGGCCGCCAGCGCGTTGCCGGCCGGGTAGCCGATCGCCGGATCAGGGTCGAGACACACGGGCGGCGGCACCTGGCCGCGGAGATCGACATAAGCCCCGGCGAAGCTCGCCCAGATTTCCGCGTAATCCACCACGGCGTGATAGTCGTGCACCCGGCCGAGCTCGCGGCCCAGATGATAGGACACTTCGGCGAGCGAGGTCTCCACCGCGAACGCGGCATACCAGGCGCCCCGTTGGGGCCCATTGAACCGGTTCATCTCGCGCGGCCGAAAATAGGTGAACGCCGCGTTGACGAAAGCGGCGTGCGGGCGGTGGCTGGGATAACTCGTCGCCGCGAAGCGTTCCTCATGCAGCCGCGCACTCGTCGCTCCCTCGATCTCGGCCAGATCGTCGAGCATCGACGGCGGTACGAGGCCGAGCAGCACGGGGTCGCGCAGGCGCGCCGTCGCCACCAGCCGCACCGCGCGTGGTACCGCGAGGATCGAAACGGGAAAGGCCACGCCGCGCTACAATCCGCCGCGGAGCGCGTCCACGTGGCGCCGGATTTCCAGCATGGCGGGAATCCCGCCCTCGTGCATGGCTTCGATCGGCGTCCGGTTCTGGAACAACGGACCGCTGTTGCGCAATCGAACCCACCGGTCCGCCATGTCGTCAACGAACAACAGGTGCAGGCCTTTGAAGATGCCGACCATGGCGGACACCCGCATGAACTGATCCTGCGACAGCGTTTGCTTCCAGGCGTCAGCCCGGATGCGATCCCACGTGCTCACTGAGACCGCCAGCAGGTCGGCCGCCTCCTGGCTGCTCAGCTTCCAGGCCCGCGCCAGATTGCGAAGCGCCTCCAGCGCCGCGGGGGTAAGCCTCGATCGGTCCGCGGCGGTGGCGAAGGTCTGCGGTGAATTCGGCGGTGAAAGGACGCTCGAACCAACACTGTCGGTCGTTATCGGGTCACGGGTCATTCTGCCTCCGGGCAGAAACCTATCCCACCATTTGACGTATTGCAAGTCGTCATTTGACCAAGTGTGCGACATTTGCAGATTGCCGCGCCAGATCGGATGGTTGGCCCGCGCAAGCATCGCGGGGGGAACATGAGGCTGAAGGACAAGGTAGCGATCATCACCGGCGGCGCCCACGGCATGGGCGAAGCCGAGGCGCGGCTGTTCGCGCAGGAAGGCGCCAAAGTGGTCATTGCCGACGTGCTGACCAACGAGGGCGAGGCTGTCGCCGCCGATCTCGCCGCTGGCCAGCGCGGCGCGCGCTTCGTGCGGACCGACGTGACCTCGGAGAGCGACTGGCGGAAACTGATCGACGCGGCGATCGCGGCGTACGGCAGGCTCGACATCCTGGTGAACAACGCCGGCATCAGCGGCAGCGCGGTCGGCGACCCGGACGGGCTGGAGGGTTGGCAGCGGCTGCTGGCGGTGAACGCCACCAGCGTCTTTCTAGGCACCAAGCTCGCCGCCCAAGCGATGGCCAAGACCGGCGGCGGGTCGATCGTGAATATCTCCTCGATCATGGGCATCGTTGCCAGCGAGGAGAGCCATCCCGGTTATGCCGCCTCGAAGGCGGCCGTGCGCAATTACACCAAGGCGGCCGCCTGCCGTTATGGGCCGCAAAACGTGCGGGTGAATTCCGTGCATCCCGGCTACATGCCGCCGATGCTGAACGCGACAAATGCCGGCGGACGGCAGGCGAAGATCGCACAAACGCCGCTCCGCCGGTTGGGCGAGCCGATCGAGGTGGCATACGGCGTGCTGTTCCTCGCCTCCGATGAAGCCTCGTTCGTCACCGGCGCCGAGTTGGTCATCGACGGCGGCTACATCGCCCACTGATCGGGGGGTTGCACATGTCCGAAGCGGCGCTCTCCGCATCCGAAAGCCAGGACCTGCGCCGCATTGCCGGCATCATGATCCCCGCCGGCGGGGAGTACGGCGTGCCCGGCGCCGACGATCCGCTGATCTTCGCCGATATCGAGGCTTCCCTCGGCCGCGACCTCGACGAGGTGCGCGGCGCGCTTGCCACGCTTGCGCGGCTTGCCGGCGGCAATTTCGCCAGCCTCGACGATGCACGGGCGGCAACGGTGCTGGAGCAATTCCTCGCCACCAACAGCACGACAGCAGCAGCGCTGGGCCGCGCGATCCTGCAATGCTATTACCGCGACGACCGTGTGCTGACCTCGCTCGGCATGGAGCCGCGCCCGCCGTTTCCCAAGGGACACACGCTGGAACAGGGTGACTGGTCGCTGCTGGATGCGGTGCGGAACCGTCCCAGGCTGTGGCGCGACGACCGCGAGGCGACGCGATGAGCCGCAACGATATCGTCGATGTGCTGATCGTCGGCTCCGGCGCCTCGGGCGCGGCGGTCGCGTGGAGCCTGGCGGAGACCAGGATGCGCATCCTGTGCCTGGAACAAGGCGACTGGATGAGGCACGCCGACTTCCCCAGCAACGGGCGCGACTGGGAGGCGCGCCGCTACAGCGACTTCGACATCAGCCCGAACCGGCGCGCGCGCCCGACCGACTATCCGGTGAACGACGCCGACTCGCCAATGAAGATCGCCAACTTCAACGGTGTCGGCGGGGGGACCATCTTCTACACCGCGCATTTCCCCCGCATGCATCCCTCCGATTTCCGCGTGCGCTCGCTCGACGGCGTCGCCGACGACTGGCCGATCGATTACTGGACGCTTGAGCCGTTCTTCGCCGAGAACGACGGCATGATGGGCGTGTCCGGCCTTGCCGGCGATCCCGGCGTGCCGCCACGCGATCCGCCGATGCCGCCGATCCCGCTGGGCAAGACCGGCACGATCTACGCGCAAGCGATGAACAAGCTGGGCTGGCATTGGTGGCCATCGGACACCACGGTCGCGACCACCGACTATGATGGGCGGGCAGCCTGCATCAATGTCGGCCATTGCACGCCCGGCTGCGCCCAAGGTGCCAAGGCCAGCACCGATATCACCTACTGGCCGCGCGCCATTCGCGCCGGCGTCGAATTGCGCACTCGCTGCCGCGTGCGGGAGATCACCACCAACGAGCACGGCATGGCGTCCGGTGCCATCTACTACGACGCTGACGGGGTCGAGCGCTTCCAGCCGGCGGAAGTCGTCATCCTCGCCTGTAACGGCATCGGCACGCCGCGCCTGCTGCTCAACTCCGCCTCCGCGCGCTTTCCCCACGGCCTGGCGAATTCCAGCGGATTGGTCGGCAGGAACCTGATGCTGCACCC
>DATBKQ010000013.1:0-3584 GCA_036555825.1 Acetobacteraceae bacterium
GCGAGGACTATCGGTATCGGCCCGGCCAGTATCTCACGCTCCGGGCGACGATCGATGGCGAGGATGTGCGGCGGTCCTACTCGATCTGCTCGGGCCTCGACGATGGCGAACTGCGGGTCGTGGTCAAGCGGCTGGCGGGCGGCGCATTCTCCGGCTGGGTCGGCGAACGGCTGCACCCAGGCGACCACCTGGAGGTGATGACACCGGACGGGCGGTTCGGCGTGCCGATCGAGCCCGGTTCGTCGCGCACCCTGGTCGCGTTCGCGGCCGGGTCGGGCATCACGCCGATCATGGCGATCCTGAAAACCGTGCTGCGGCGGGAGCGAGGCCGCTTCTTCCTGTTCTACGGCAACCGCACCACGGCCGAGATCATCTTCCGCGAACAACTGGAGGACCTGAAGGATCGCTATCTCGAGCGGCTCGCGGTGTTCCATGTGCTGTCGCGCGAGCAGCAGGACATCGCGATGCTGAATGGCCATCTGGACGGCGGGAAGATAGGGGTGCTGCTGCGCTCGGTGGTGCCCGTGGCGAGCGTCGATCAGGCGTTGATCTGCGGGCCACAGCCGATGATCGAGGGGCTGGGGACGGCGCTGACCGACCTTGGACTGCCGCCCGCGCGGGTGCATGTCGAACGCTTCACGCCCGGCGTGGGCGGACGGCCACGACCCGTTGTGGTGGCGCCGAGCGCACCGGCGAAGGCGATCGCGACCGTGATCAGCGAGGGTGCTCGCTTCGAACTCCCGGTGGCCGAAGGCGAGGCGATCATCGACGCGGCGATCCGCGCCGGGCGCAGCCTGCCGTATTCCTGCAAGGGCGGCATGTGCTGCACCTGCCGCGCCCGGCTGGTCGAGGGCAGGGTGGACATGGCGGTCAACTACTCGCTGGAACCGTGGGAACTGCGGGCGGGATACGTATTGACGTGCCAGTCGCGGCCGGTGACCGGGCGCGTGGTGATCGATTACGATCAGGTCTGAACCCCCGGGCCCGCGTTGGACGGATTGCAGGCGCGGTGCAATTCTCGGTCACGGAAACTGCTTTGGAGCCGCCATGCGCCGCCGCGCCTTCCTCGCCTCTGCCGCCACTGCGTTGGCCGCGCCCGCGATCGCCCGCGACGCGGCTTCCTCCGTCCTGACGTTCGTGCCTCAGGCCGATCTCGCCGTACTGGATCCGATCTGGACCACGACGTACCAGACCCGCGACCACGGCTTCCTGGTATTCGATACGCTTTTCGGGCTGGACAGCCGATACCGGCCGCAGCCGCAGATGGCCGAAGCGGCTGCGACCGAGGACGAGGGCAAGACTTGGCGGATCACCTTGCGCCCCGGGCTGATGTTTCACGACGGCAGCAAGGTGCTGGCGCGCGACTGCGTCGCCTCTATCAGGCGCTGGGGCGCGCGCGACGGGTTCGGCCAGGCGCTGCTCGCCGCGACTGACGAGATCAGCGCGGCCGATGACAGGACCATCCAGTTCCGGCTGAAATACCCGTTCGCGCTGTTGCCGGATGCGCTGGCGAAGACGCCACCCAGCATGTGCCCGATCATGCCGGAACGGCTCGCCGCCACCGATCCATACAAGCAGGTCACGGAGATGGTCGGCAGCGGCCCGTATCGTTATCTGGCCGACGAGCGCGTGCCCGGCTCGCGCGTGGTGTATCAGCGGAACGCGAGCTACGTGCCGCGGCGGACCGGCACGCCCGACGGCACCGCCGGGCCGAAGCTCGCGTATTTCGAGCGGATCGAGTGGCGCATCATTCCCGACGCCGGCACCGTCGCGGCGGCGCTGCAGAACGGCGAGATCGACTGGTGGCTGACACCGAATGCCGACCTGCTGCCGCTCTTGAGGCGGCAGCAACGGCTGAAGGTGGAGACGGTCAACCCGACCGGGACCATTGCCACGCTGCGGTTCAACCACCTCAATCCGCCGTTCAACAACCCGGCAATCCGCCGTGCCATGCTGGGGGCGGTGGAGCAGGCCGACTACATGATCGGCGCGGTGGGCACCGACGAGACGCTGTGGCGCGACAACGTCGGCATCTTCTGTCCCGACACGCCGCTTGCCACCGATGTCGGCATGCAGGTGCTCACCAGCAAGCGCGACCTCGCCAAGGTCAGGCGCGAGGTCGAGGCGGCCGGCTATGCCGGGGAGAAGATCGTGGTGCTGATGCCGTCCGACATTCCGTGGTCGAAGGCGGCGGCGGAGATCACCGGCGAATGGCTGCGCAAGATCGGCGCGAACGTCGAACTGCAGGCGATGGACTGGGCGACCCTGGTGCAGCGGCGCGCCAAGATGGATCCGGTGGAGCAGGGCGGCTGGAGCATCTTCCACACCGGCTGGAGCGGGCTCGACATGGTCAATCCCGCCGGCCACGTGTTCCTGCGCGGCAACGGCAAGGCCGCGACCGTCGGCTGGCCGACCAGCCCCAGGATCGAGGCGCTGCGCGATGCATGGTTCCGTGCGCCCGATCTCGCCGCGCAGAAGGCGCTGGCGGACAAGCTGCAATTGCAGGCGTTCGAGGACGTGCCGTACATCCCGCTCGGGCAGTATTTCATCCCCACGGCCTACCAGGCGAACCTGAGCGGGATGCTGCAAGGCAGTCCGGTGTTCTGGAATATCAGGCGGAGCTGAGCATGAGCGAATTCGAACTCGTCTGGGATTCCCGTTGCGGCGTGGGCGAGTCTCCGGTGTGGGATGCATCCACGCGGCGGTTGCTGTTCTGCGACATTCCCCGCAAGCGCATCAATGTGCTGTCGGTCGATGACGGGGCCCGCGGCTTCTGGGATTTTCCCGAGGTGGTCGGCAGCTTCGGCCTTTGCCGCTCGGGACGCCTGGTGGTCGCGTTGCGCCATCGCGTCGTGCTGTTCGATCCGCGCACCAGGCAAATCGAGAACCTGACTGAGCCCGTGAACGAGCCGGCCACCAACCGCTTCAACGACGGCAAGGTCGGCCCGGATGGTTGCTTCTGGGTCGGCAGCATGGACGAGAACTCGCCGCGTCAGAAGACCGGCGCGCTGTACCGTGTGACGCCGCAGGGCCGCATCGAGCGCAAGGCCGAAGGTTATGCGGTGTCGAACGGGCTCGCCTGGTCGCCCGACGGGCGGATCATGTATCACTCGGATTCGACCGCCGGCATCATCGAGGCATGGGACTTCGACGTGCCCAGCGGCGCGCTGGCCAACCATCGCGTGCTGGCGACGCTGTCGAACGAGGAAGGCCGGCCGGACGGCGCCGCGGTCGATGTTGAAGGGAACTACTGGTCGGCGGGTCCATCGGCGGCCTGCGTCAACCGCTTCTCTCCGAGCGGGGCACTGCTGAGCACGCTGCGTTTCCCGGTGCCCGCTCCCACCATGCCATGTTTCGCCGAGCGGCACCTCTACGTGACCTCGCTGCGCGAAGGCCGTCCAGCCGATGCGCTCCGCCAGCATCCCTCGATGGGCGGCCTGTTCCGCACCGATGCGCCGGTCGCCGGCGCACCGGTCGCCGTGTTCGCCGACGCCTAGTAGCCGCCGCGCTCATCGGTGGCGGCATGTCCCCGTGTGTCATTGCGAACCCGGCGAAGGCCGGGGGAAGCAATCTCGTGCCAAGTG
>DATBKQ010000014.1:0-3065 GCA_036555825.1 Acetobacteraceae bacterium
GACCGTGCTCGAGAAGGCGCGCCGTGAAGGCCGCTACGAGGCGGAAGGCTGGCGGGTGCGCAAGAATGGCTCGCGGTTCTGGGCCGGTGTCGTGGTGGATGCAATTCGTGACGAGCAAGGAGAGTTGATCGGCTTCGCCAAGGTGACGCGCGACCTGACGGAACGGCGGGAGACGCAACTGCAGTTGGAGCGGTCGCGCGAGCAACTGTTCCATGCGCAGAAGATGGAGGCGGTGGGTCAACTGACCGGCGGACTCGCGCACGACTTCAACAATTTGCTGACCGGGATCTCCGGCAGCCTGGAATTGCTGCGCACCCGCGTCGCGCAGGGCCGTATCGGCGATCTGGATCGCTACATTACCAGTGCTCAAGGGGCCACCTCGCGCGCCGCGGCGTTGACGCATCGCCTGCTGGCCTTCGCGCGCCGCCAGACCCTGGACCCGAAGCCGACCAATGCGAACCGGCTGGTTGCCGCCATGGAAGACCTGGTGCAGCGGACGGTGGGCCCCACGGTCAAGGTCGAGACCGTGCTGGCGATCGGTCTGTGGACAACGCTTTGCGACCCGAACCAGCTTGAGAGCGCCCTGCTGAATCTCTGCATCAACGCCCGCGACGCCATGCCGGAGGGCGGCCGACTCACCATCGAGACCGCCAATTCCTGGATCGATGAACGTGGTGCCCGCGCGCGCGACATGCAGCCCGGGCAGTACGTCGCGATCTGCGTCAGCGACACCGGAACTGGCATGCCGCCCGAGGTGTTGTCGCGCGCCTTCGATCCCTTCTTCACCACCAAGCCGGCAGGGCGTGGCACGGGCCTCGGTCTGTCCATGGTCTATGGTTTCGCCCGGCAGTCCGGTGGACAGACGCGCCTCTACTCGGAAGTGGGCAGCGGGACGACGGTCCGGCTTTATCTGCCACGGCACGGCACCGAACCGGCGGACGAGGAGATAGAGGCCGATCGGCAACATGCTCCATGCGCGGCCAGGGGTGAGACCGTGCTTGTCGTCGATGACGAGCCGACGGTGCGAATGCTGGTGACCGAAGTGCTGGAAGACCACGGGTATTCGGCGATCGAAGCCGCCGACAGCGTCTCGGCGCTGAAGGTGCTGCGATCGGATGTCCGGATCGATCTGCTGATCACCGATGTCGGCCTGCCCGGCAGCATGAATGGCCGCCAGATGGCTGATGCCGCCCGCGAGGCTCGCCCGGGACTGCGGGTGCTGTTCATCACCGGGTATGCAGAGAATGCCGCGATCGGCAAGAGCCCGCTGCAACCCGGCATGCACGTCCTGAGCAAGCCCTTCTCGATGGACAAGCTGGCGGCGAGCATCAGGGTGCTCATCGCCGGTCGCTAAGCCGGATGGTCGGCGTTGGCTTGATCGCCACCGCCTGATCGCTCAGGATCGGGTCAGGGAGAGAACGCCGAGAGTCTATGGCCGTCGCCGGCGCCGCCACGTTGCTGGAGAGTACCCCGCATCGCGGCATGATCACTGCGTGCATCATCTGCGCCACCCTGCTCCAGTCGCTCGACCAGACCATCGCCAACGTGGCGCTTCCCTACATGCAGGGCAGCTTCTCGGCGAGCTACGACGAGATCACCTGGGTGCTGACCACCTACATCACCGCCGCCGCCATCATGACCGCGCCGGTCGGCTGGCTGGCCGCGCGCTTCGGCCGCAAGCGGCTGTTCGTGATCTGCATCGTCGGCTTCACCATCACCTCCATGCTGTGCGGCGCGGCGCAGTCGCTGCAGCAGATCGTGCTGTTCCGGCTGATGCAGGGGATTTGCAGCGCGGCCCTGGTGCCGCTGTCGCAGGCGATCCTGTTCGACATCTACCCGGTGGAACGGCGCGGGTTCGCCATGGCGGTGTGGGGCATGGGCGTGATGATCGGTCCGATCATGGGGCCGACACTCGGCGGTTACCTCACCGAGACCTACAACTGGCGTTACGTGTTCTACATCAACCTGCCGTTCGGTGTGCTCGCCGCGCTGGGCCTGATGCTGTTCATGCATGACGGGGACGGCGAGCACCGTCTGCGCTTCGACTGGCTCGGCTTTGTCGTGCTCAGCACCGGCATCGGCGCGCTGCAGATGATGCTGGACCGCGGCAACGACCAGGACTGGTTCACCTCCCGCGAGATCATCGTCGAGGCCGTGCTGGCCGGCCTTGGCATCTACCTGTTCCTGGTGCACATGGCGTGGGCGCCGCGTCCGCTGATCCGGCCGATCCTGTTCCGCGACCTGAACTTTTCCGCCGGCCTCGTGCTGATGTTCGCGGTCGGCACGCTGCTGGTGTCCTCGATCGCGCTGATGGCGCCGTGGCTGCAGACACTGGCCAACTATCCGGTGGCGACGGCGGGCCTGCTGATGGCGCCGCGCGGCATCGGCAACCTGGTCACCATCGTGCTGTGCGGACGCCTGGTGACGTGGGTCGATCCGCGCTGGCTGGTGGCGCTCGGGCTGTTGATGCAGTGCTGGTCGTTCTGGGTGATGACCGGCTGGACGCCCGATGTCTCGGAACGCGCGTTGATCGCCACGATCGCGATCCAGGGGGCCGGCCTTGGCCTGGTGTTCACCCCGCTGCAGGTGCTGGCCTTCGCCACTCTCGCGCCAGCCCTCCGCACCGAGGGCGCTGCGCTGTTCAGCCTTGGGCGCAACATCGGCGCGGCGATCGGCGTATCGGTGACCACGTCGCTGCTGGCGCACAACGCGCAGGCGCTGCACGAGGTGATCGGCGCGTCGGTCAATCCGTTCAACCGCGCGCTGCAGGCACTGAACTCGAGCACCGACCTCTTGGATCCCGCGAGCCGTCACGGCGTGGCAATGCTGGATCGGATCGTCAACCACCAGGCACAGATCATCGCCTACATCAACGATTACGTGCTGATGATCTTCACCACCATGCCGGCGATGCTGCTGCTCCTGTTGATGCGCGGACCGCGGCATCGGCCCGCGCCGGAGGTGGTTCAGGCCAGCGAGTGATCGTTACGGCTCGCTGGCGGCGTTCAGGGTCTCGATATCCCGCGTGCCGAGCTTCAGCTCGGCCGCCTGCACGATGTCCTGCA
>DATBKQ010000015.1:0-3335 GCA_036555825.1 Acetobacteraceae bacterium
CTCAGCACCTCGACCGGACGATAGCGGTTGAAAGCGCGCGCGAACGGCAACTGTCGCACGGCAGCCTGCGGCGCGCGGCGTTCGCGCCGGCGTGGGGCAGCGGCGGTGGCAGCAGGGGCGGCTTCGGTCATGACGCGCCTCCTCGGGCAGCGGAACGGCAACATGCATGCGGCTATCGGTCAAGCTGTATACAGCTTACACAACCTTGTCAATTCATTGGGAATTTTTGGCGAGCTTGCGTGGAGGAGCAATTATTCGATAATGCCCGAAATATCGAATCAAAGGAGATCACCATGAAGCGCCTCCACCTCCATGTCAGCGTTCCCAATATCCAGCAAGCCGTCGCCTTCTACAGCACCTTGCTCGATGCGCCGCCGTCCGTGGTGAAAGCGGACTACGCGAAGTGGATGCTTGAAGACCCGCGCGTGAACCTCGCCATCTCCTCGCGCGCGGCCGCGGTCGGCATCGATCACCTTGGTGTACAGGTTGAAAGTGCGGAAGAGCTGGCCGAACTGGCCGCCCGGCTCAAGGCAGCCGGCGGAACCACCTTCGATCAGGTCGCGACGACGTGCTGCTACGCCAGGTCGGACAAGAGCTGGGTCACGGACCCGGCAGGCGTGCGATGGGAAACCTTCTTCACCCATGGTGAGGCAACGACCTACGGCGAGGATGTGGTCGTGTCGGCCGCGCCCGGCGCGTGCTGCGGTTCGCCTCGGCCAGCCGGACAGGCGTGCTGCTGATGGAATTGCCGACCGCTGTCGAGGCCCTTTCCGCGCTCGCGCAGGAGCACCGGCTCGCCGTCTTCCGCCTGCTCGTGCGTGCCGGGCCGGAAGGGGTGGCTGCTGGCGAGGTCGCTCGCGCGCTCGGCGTGCTGCCCAATACGCTTTCCACGCATCTGACCATTCTCGCGCACGCTGGCCTCGTCCAGTCGCGGCGCGCGGGCCGGTCGGTGATCTATTCGGCGGACTATGACGGGATGCGCGACCTGCTCGGCTTCCTCGTCGCCGACTGCTGCGCCGGCCGGCCCGAGATCTGCAGACCGTTGGTGGACATGGCGCAGAACGCAGACTGCTGTTGAAGGCGTCGCAGACTACCCGCTCACCTGCTACGCCAAGCCCGCAGACGGCCAGTGATGATCGGGGCGGGAGCGTCGAAGGAGGGCCCGGCTATCCTGATGTAAGAACCGTAGGAATTGCCTACGCCATAGCTACCGCCGAACAACCGATACCATTCGCGTCATAGCGCGCGATATGTCCGGCCGCGCATCGACCGTCTCCCGCAGAAAATCCAGCAGGAACTGACGCTCGCCGCGCGCCATGGCGCGTCCAACGCCGACCAACGCGATGCCGAACACCACCATACCCCACGGAACCAGCGGGCCGGCGCTTGGCATCGTGCCGCTGGAATAGTGTCGCAACCCGAAAACCAGGCTGCCCATCGCGCCAGCGATGACGCCGCCCAACCAGACGATCATGAAGACGACAACAAAAGGGTGCATGCCGAATCGGCAGGTCAGCCGGGTCGACATCCCCTCGCTGCTGAGCTTGGCGGAGAGATACGTCTGGAACGAATTGCGCGACATCTTGAGACGCTTGCGCAGCCGGAACGATTTCTCGCCCACCTTGCCAACGACGGGGCGGGTGCCGAAAATCGCCCACTCGCTTTGGGTGGCCGAGCGCAGCCTGTCGGTGCACTCGATGATCGACAGCGGGGAGACCAGCTCGTCGGTCTGGTAACCGAGCCAGCGCATCAACCCCATGGCCGCCTACCCCCTTCCTTCGCCAGTCGCGCCAATCCATTACCCCACCTTGCTCGCAAGGCAGGGCGCGCAGATCGCCCCTGGGCCCGCCGTGTTTGGCGCTCAATTCACAGGGAACGTTTCCGGTGGCATCACCGGGAAAAGCTGGCTGACCACGCCCGCACCAACATAGGGCGCGAAGGCCTTGGCGGACACCACGATGCCGATCGATTCGCCGGTGCTGGGCTGCTGGGCAAAGCCGACGATGAGGCCGATCAGCTTGGGGGTGCCGCCTTCGATCAGCATGACCGGCCCGCCGCTGTCGCCTAAGCGGATGATGCAGCTGGTGGCAAAGAACAGCTCGCCCTCGGTTATGCCGTTGGGGTCGGGCGGCAGCAGGGTGCAGCCGTTGTGCGAGCGCAGCTCGTCCTTCGCCCCCTGGCCGTAGCCGGCGGAATAGAAGCGCGCGCCCTTGGCGATTTGCGCGCGCGCCATGGAGGGAGAGATCGGGTCGATCGCGATCGGCCCGACTCTCGAGATGGGCGGTGAGATACGGACCAGTGCCCAGTCAGTCTGCGCCTGGTCGGGCTTGATGCTGCCGGGTGCGATGCTGCCGCCCTCGGCCACCACTGCGACACCGCGCGACCGGAGGTCGCGCGACGCGCTGGAGGTGAAGACCAGCTGGCTGGCGATGGCGGGCCGGCCCTTCGGGCGCAGGCAATGCGAGGTGGTCGCGATCAGGTCCGCGCGCACCAGCACGGCGGTGCAGATCTCCGGCGAGTCGGTCACGTCCAGGCTGCCGATCGCGGCCTGCCAGCCGGCGGGTGGCTGCGGCCCCGGCGGTGCCGGCGCTTTCGCGGCACAGGCGCTGACCAGGGCACAGCCGAGCGCCAGGACCAAGAGTCGCAGCCGGCGCGATGGCCGACCCGCACCGCGCACGGCTAGACTTGCGTCCTTGATTGCCTTGGAGTTCGACATCCGTGTTCCCCGTTACACGCCGCTCAGTGCTCGGCTTCGCCTTGTGCGCAACCACTGTCCTGCTGTCCCCTGGCCCCTTGTCCGCCCACGAGGTCACCGCCGGCGCGCTCACCATCCAGCATCCCTGGGCGCGCGCCACCGCGGCAACCGCCAAGGCCGGCGCGCTCTATCTTACGGTGCGCAACAATGGCGCGGAAGCCGATCGTCTCACCGGCGTCACCACCGATGCCGCGGACAACTGCGAGATTCATCTGTCCGAAACCAGCAACGGCGTCATGACCATGCAGATGGTGGACAGCGTCGAGGTGCCGGCCGGCGGGACCGCGGCCTTCGCGCCGCAGGGCGCCCACATCATGCTCATGGGCCTGAAGGCGCCGCTCAAGAAGGGTGCGCACTTCCCCGCCACCCTGCATTTCGAGAAGGCGGGCGATGTCGCGGTCGATGTCCTGGTGCAGGGGATCGCGGACCTCGCGCCGGCCGAGTGATCGGGGCACGGGGGCTTACTGGAGCTTGCGGGCGAAGGCGCTGGCGCCGACCGCCAGGCTGACGGTTCCGTCCGGCCGCCGCCAGAAGCCGGAGACGACTGCCACCAGGGTGCGATGCTCCTGCTTGTCGGTCA
>DATBKQ010000016.1:0-6157 GCA_036555825.1 Acetobacteraceae bacterium
CGGCCGCATTGGCCGACCAGACCTGTCCGTCGGCGGGCAGCGGGTACAGAAAGGTCCACCCGGCCGCGAAGCCACCTATGAATCCGGAACCGAGGATCAGCACCGCGCCCAGCAGGAACAGCAGCAGGTTGGCCACGAAGATCTTGGTGTTGACCGGGATGTAACGGCGGACGAAATGCCACATCACTACGGCGCCACCGAGGCCGGTGATGCCAACCATGCCGGCACCGTGCATGGTCATCAGCACGTAGAAGAACTGCGGCTCCACGTCCAGGTACTGCGCCTGCGCCGCGCGCATGGTCAGGCCGAACACCATCATCAGCAGCAGCACGACCGCTACCACCAGTGTGCAGGCGAGCTCGGCGGTGCGCGCGGCAGTCTCCTGGTCGGGAGCAAGCGCGATATGGCGGTCTGCGACGTGAGTACTGCTCATGGGCGACTCCATTGGCCAGGCCGATTGCCTCAGGGCGCGACGACCGTGATCTGGCCGAACATCTGGTGATGCGCGAGGCCACAGTACTCGAGGCACATGACCTGGTAGGTTCCCGGCTGCTCGAACGTGTGGCGCAGCACATTGTCGAACCCCGGCATCGCCTGGACCTGCGCCACGATGCGGAGCGACGAGTCGTAGATGCCGAAACCGTGGTTCACATCACGGCTGGTGACGTGGAAATCGACCGGCCGGCCGGCAACCACCTTGTCGGGCGTGATCTGCCAGTCCCATTGCTCGCCGAGCATCTCGACGCGCTGTGGCGCGACAGTCGCGGCATCGGCCCGTGCAACGCTGCGATAAGGCAACTCGCCAAGCGTCTTCCAATTCAAGGCCACCATGGCCAGCGCGACAATCAAGAACAGCCATGGCCGGAGCCGATAGGCCGCGGCCGTCAGCGGCCCGTAGTCCTCGACCCTTCGGTCGGCGCTGTCGGCCACCCGGATGAACACGCCGGCGACAACCGCCATCAGCACGATCGAGACGTACCAAACCACATCCTGCATGCGCGGCCCCCGGCAATCGTTCTGCGCCTGCGAACGCCGCCTTTGCGGCTTGGCTGAATGCTACAGCCGGGCAATTTCCCGGTCAAGAAAAGGTCGATTGACGATATTCCTTATAGGGCCGCATTCCACTTCGACGCTGCGTGCCGCGCCGAGATGGCCGACAGCGCCAGCGCCACCCTGATTATCGTGGGCTGGCGCAGGTCTCGCCGGCGCTTGCCTGCTGCCTGCTCCAGGCAACAAACTGGCTCAGCCACGGGTTGGGAGGACCAGATGGATCTCAGAGGCGCAGTCGCCCTGGTGACCGGCGGTAATGGTGGGCTTGGTCAACGCATTTGTCATGCCCTGGCGAAGGAAGGCGCCCACGTCGGCGTCATGTATGCGCAGAGCCGCGACCAGGCCGAAGAGGTCGCTCGCACGCTCGCGTCCAGCTACCAGGTCAATGCCGCAGCATTTGCCTGCGACATCGCCGATGGCACGGCCATCGAACGTCTGGTCGAGACTGTGACCGGCCGGCTCGGCCGGATCGATATCCTTGTCAACGACGCCGCCTACAACAAATCGATCCCCTTCACCGATCTCGACGGCCTCACGATGGAGGTCTGGGACAGGATCATGGCGATCAACCTGACCGGACCGATGCGGCTGACCAAAGCGGTGGCGCCTGTCATGAAAACACAGGGGCGCGGCCGCATCGTCAATATCGCATCGGTGGCGGGGTTGAGTCCGACCGGATCGTCCATCGCCTATGCGGTATCGAAGGCCGGCCTGATCCATCTTACGCGCTGCATGGCCGTGGCGCTAGCGCCGGAGACGTTGGTCAACTGCATCGCCCCCGGCCTGCTGGAAGGGACGCGCGCAACCACCAATCTGCGACCCGAGCAGATCGAGCGCGCCTCGTCCGGCTCGCTGCTGAAGAAGGCAGCCGACAAAGACGATTGCGCCGATATGGTCGTTACCATGTGCCGCACCGAGACGATGACCGGCCAGACCATCGTCATCGATTCCGGCCGCTTGTTTCACTGAAATTACCAGCAAGGGAGAGGACAATGGCTTACGAGGGCATGCTCGCGGAAACCATCGCGATCAGGGGTCACAACAACCAGCCGATCTCGGCCTATGCCGCGCGGCCATTGGGTGCTGGTCCGTTTCCCGGCATGGTGCTGATCCACCACGCACCCGGCTGGGACGAGTGGTATCGCGAGGCAACGCGGAAGTTCGCCCATCACGGCTACGCTGCGATCAGCCACAACCTGTATCACCGCGCCGGCGAAGGCAAAGCCGACGATGTGGCCGCCAAGGTCCGCGCCGAGGGCGGCGTTCCCGACGACCAGGTGGTCGGCGATACGGAAGGCGCGGTGCAATGGCTGCGCGCGCAACCCTGGCTGAATGGCAAGGTCGCGGTGTTCGGCACCTGCTCGGGTGGTCGGCAGACCTTTCTTTACGCCTGCAAGACCAAGAGCATCAACGCCGCGTGCGAGCTCTGGGGAGGGCGCGTGGTGATGAGCAAGGAGGAGCTGAACCCCAAGCAGCCGGTGGCTCCGATCGAGTACACCAGGGACCTGTCCTGCCCACTACTCGGCCTGTTCGGCAACGAGGACCGTGCACCGACACCGGAGCAGGTGGATCAGCACGAGGCGGAACTGAAGAAGCACGGCAAGCAGTACGAATTCCATCGCTATGACGGCGCGGGGCACGGATTCTTCTATTACGACCGGCCGATGTACCGCATTGAGCAGGCACTGGACGGCTGGAAGAAGGTGTTCGCCTTCCTGCACAAGCACATGGCGGCATAAGCGCCGGGATGTGCACCTCGATCGTCGAGATCGTCGGCGCGAGCGGGGCCGGCAAGGGGGGTGACGGGTGGTTCGATCTGACCCACTCGGTGGTGTCCTACGACCACCCGCATCACGCCTTGCTGGAAGAGGCGATCACCATCGACTTCGTCAACGCGGCGCTCGGGCCGGAGGCGCGGGCCGCGGTCGAGCTTACGTTGGAGTCGGCCAAGGAACTGTGTGCCGCGCTGGCCAGGGCGGTCGCGGCGGCGGACATCGAGGAGAGCGGGCGGCTGCGGGGCACGTAGCATTCAATACGCGGCCTCCAGCAGCCGGAGCGCGACCTCGGCCTGTTCCGCCGGCGAGCGCACGCCTGCGTTGGCGTTGAAGTTCTTCACCGTCTCGTTGGCGATGGCCCGCAGGTCCTCGCGCGGGATGCCGAGTTGGCGCAGCCGCGTTGGCATGCCGATTTGGCCGTAGAGCGTCTCCAGCGTGTCGGCGACAGCGAGCGCAGCGGTTCGTGCGTCCATGCCATCACGCCAAACGCCGATGGCCTTGGCAACCTGCTGCGCCGAGTGCGCCTCTACTGCTGCCGAAAGCCGGATCTTCGTGGCGTGCACGGCCGAGGTCGCCTCGCCCTGCCCTACATGCGGATAGCGCACGTGCAGCGCGGTCGAGACCGCGTAGTCTCCGGAGAACGCGCCGGCACGAAGGCGTTGGAAGCCATCGTCCTCCGCACGGTTCTGCAGGAATGCGGCGAGGCAGAGATCGACACGCGCCGCCGCGTCGTCGGATTCATCGGCCAGCCGTGGATAGGCGCGATTGGCCAGCCGGAACGCCTGGTCGCGATCCCCCTCCGCCAGGGAATTGGTCGCGGTCTGCGACATCGCGCCCACCAGGCCGGCGAACACCGTCGTCGCCGTGGAGCGGATCAATTCCGGCGGCGTGGCCAGTAATGCCTGCTCATCGAGCAGGATCGCCCGCGGTCGCGTCTTCGGGTCGAAATACTCCATCCGGTGGTCGAGATCGGGATTCTTCAGGCCGGTGCCGGCGCGGTTCATTGCGCTGGTCGGCGTGGTCGGGATGTTGATGATCGGCGGCTTGGGCGCGAGCAGACGCGGGCTATGGGCCGGCTTGCCTTCCGGGTACTGGGTCATGATCTCGAGCGGGTCGGCTGACTCCGCCAGAAAGATCGCCACGGCGCGGGTCGCCACGATGACACTGCCACCGCCGACCGCGAGCAGCAGGTCGGCGGCTCGCTCGCGTGCCGCCTGGGTCGCGGCGCGTACCGAAGCGTAGGTGGAGTCTTTTTCGATGCCATCGAACACGCCGACATAGCGCCGGCCCAACGCAGCCTCGATGCGGCGCACGGCGTCGGTGCGCCGATTGACCGAACGCGAGCAGACCACGAAGGCACGCATAGCGCCGGCTCGTACGACGGCCGCTTCCAGCCCGTGCTCGATGACACTACGGCCGCAGTGCAGTTGCCAACTGTACCCTGCTGCCCGAAAGCGGCTTTCGCTCACCCTGCGCGCCCCTAGCCCCGATTGCACTCGAGCCACCCGCCGGCGGCACGTCAAATCACCGCAGCTTCAACCGCCGCCCCGCTGCAGTACCGGACCGGACAGTCCGAGGGCGGTGTTGACCAGCGCGAGGTGGCTCAGCGCCTGCGGGAAATTTCCCATCAGGCGACGCAACCCCGGATGATACATCTCGGACAGCAAACCCACGTCGTTTCGCAGTGACAGCACACGCTCCAGGAGCCACTTCGCCGCGTCCTGCCGCCCTTGCATCGAGCGGCAATCGGCGAGCCAGCATGTGCAGGCAATGAAGGCTCCCTCGTTGGTCTCCCCACTGTGTGGCGTTCGCCAGACCAGGCCGTCCTGGCTGAGTTCGCGCTCGACCGCGTCGATGGTCGCACTCATGCGAGGTTCATCTGCGGGCAGGAAGTTCACCAACGGCAGCAGCAAGAGGCTGGCATCGAGCCGCTCACCGCCGAACCGGTCCACGAAGTGTCCTCGGGCAAAATTCCAGCACCGGTCGGTTATGTCCTGACGTATTCTGTTTCTCAACTCCTCCATCCTGTGCAAGAGGGAGCTGTCCGCTTCGCGACGCCGGTGGGCGCTGCGAAGGAAGCGGTCCACGCCGACCCAGGCCATGACGGCGGCATAGGTATAGCGCTCCGGGCGACCGCGGGATTCCCACAAACCGTGCCCTTTGTCGTACCAAGTGTGTTCGAGGTGCTCCACCAGACTGCGTTCCGTCGCAACCACATCCGGCGGCTCTGGAATGCCGGCGCAGGTCATCAGATCGAGCGCATCCAGCAGTTCCCCGACGACATCGACCTGGTGCTGCGCGGCGGCATCATTGCCGACGCGGACCGGCACGGCGCCCTCGTAGCCCGACAACCACGGAACAGTCTGCTCGTACAGCCGCCGGTCGCCATCAAGACGGTACATGATGCGCATCTTGTCCGGTGAGGGCCCGATCGCGCGCAGCATCCAGTCGCGCCACTGGACGGCTTCCTCGTGGAAGCCAGCATTCAGCAGCGCCGCCTGGGTGAACGTCGCATCGCGCAGCCAGCAGTACCGATAATCCCAGTTCGCCGTGCCGGCAGGCAACTCCGGCAGAGACGTGGTGGGAGCCGCGACGATGGCACCTGTCGGATGATAGGTCAGCGCCTTCAACGTCAACAGCGAGCGGACGACCGCGTCCCGCCATTGCGTCGAGCATTGCAAGCCACCCGCCCAGTCGCGCCAAAATCCTAGCGTCGCATCCAGCGCCTCGCGCACATCGACGCAGGCCGGGGGTTGCTCGTGGGAGGAACCGTGGACGAGGACGAAATCCACTATCTGCCGCGCCGACAGCTCGAACTCCGCATGGGCGCATTCGTTCCCATCGATCGTCAACGGCAGCGGACAGTACAGCGCCACAAGCGACGGTCCTGAAACCGCCAGGAGCATGTTGTCTTGACATCTGAGCAACGGCGGCATGAGACCGTAGTCGAACCGCAGCCGGATCTCGCAGCGCAGGTGCATGCTGCCCCGCAGCCCGATCACCCGCCTGATCACCGTCTGATTCTGCTGCTTTGGCGCCATGAAGTCCACAAGCCTGACGCTGCCGCTTTCGTCCGCGAAATCGGTGTGGAGAACCAGCGTGTCGCCATCGTAGCGCCGATCGACCCGGGCCTTCCGCGTTGGTCGAACCTGCCAGTACCCATGCTCCCCGGTGCCCACCAGGGCGGCACAACAGGCTTCGCTGTCGAATCGCGGCAGACAGAGCCAGTCGATCGAGCCGCTGCGTGAAACCAGGGCGGCGGTCCTGCCATCTCCAATGAGTGCGTAATCTTCGATGCGAGATCCCATGCGGCACCCCTTGCAGCCCGATTG
>DATBKQ010000017.1:0-2620 GCA_036555825.1 Acetobacteraceae bacterium
CCTGCTCACTGGCGCGTCCTCGGGGATCGGCGCGGCGCTGGCCCAGGCGCTCGCGCGGCCCGGCGCGACGCTCCATGTGTCCGGCCGAGACCAAGGGCGACTTGCCGCTGTCGCCGGCCGCTGTCGCGAGCGCGGCGCCACAATCGCGAGCAAGGTGCTTGACGTACGGCATGCAGAGGCGATGGCGGACTGGGTCCAAGCGTCGGGACCGCTCGATCTGGTCGTGGCCAACGCCGGCATTTCCGGCCGCCCGCGGGACGGCGGCCACGAACAGGCGGAGCTGACGCGGGCGATCTTCGACACCAATCTCGGCGGCGTCCTCAATACCGTGCTGCCTGCCATGGCGGTCATGGCCCGCCAACCGCCTGGCGAAGATGGCATTCGCGGGCGGATTGCGGCGGTTGCCTCGATCGCCGCGTTCATCGCGGCGCCTGATTCACCCGCGTATTGCGCCTCGAAGGCGGCGGTGGATGGCTGGATGGTGGCCACCGCTCCCGCGGCCCGCCGGCAGGGTCTGCTGCTCACCAGCATCTGTCCCGGCTTCATCCGCACGGCCATGACGGCCGGCTATCAGTTCCCGATGCCTGGATTGATGGATGCCGAGCGCGCCGCCAGCATCATCCTGCGCGGCCTCGCGGCCGGGCGGATGCGCGTGGCGTTCCCTTGGTGGATGGGGGTCGCCGCTCGGGCCGCAGGGTTGCTGCCGCCACCGGTGATAGGCGTCCTGCGGCGTAGAGCGTGATGACCGGAGGCGGAATCGCCGGAGGTCTGAATCACGCGCTCAAACGAAGAACGCTGAAGCAGGGCGAGGTCAACCTGACCTCATCATGCTTAGACCTGCGGCTGTTCTGGTGCCGTACTCGCATCGAACATAGTGGTGGCATCCAGCGTGGTCTCTTCCTCCTCCGCTTCGGCGCCGATCCGCTCGCCGCGGGCCTGCCGCTCCGCCTCCTCCTGGCTGCGGGCGACGTTGACAATCACCGGGATCGATACCTCGGGGTGCAGCGCGACACGGACGCGGGCCAGGCCCAATGTCTTGATGGGATGTTCGAGCTCCACCTGTTGGCGGGCGATGGTCAGCCCGGCCGCGGTTGTCGCCTCGGCAATGTCGCGCGCCGAGACCGAGCCGTAGAGGCTGCCCGACTCGCCCGCCTGGCGGATGATGACCACCGACAGTCCGCCGACCCTCTCGGCGACACGCTCCGCCTCCTCGCGACGTTTGAGGTTCTGCGCCTCCAATTGCGCCCGCTCCTGCTCGAAGCGGGCCAGGTTCTCCTTGTTGGCCCGCAGCGCCTTCTTCCCCGGCAGCAGAAAGTTGCGCGCATAGCCCGGGCGCACCTTCACCAGGTCGCCCATCTGCCCGAGCTTCTCCACACGCTGGAGCAGGATCAGTTCCACATCGGCCATGGTCTCCGCTCCGTCAACTGACGATGTAGGGCAGCAGCGCAAGAAAGCGGGCGCGCTTGATCGCCACGGCGAGCTCGCGCTGCTTCTTCGCCGAAACCGCGGTGATGCGGCTGGGCACGATCTTGCCGCGTTCCGAGAGGAAGCGGGACAGCAGCCGCACGTCCTTGTAGTCGATCTTCGGCGCATTCGGGCCGGAGAACGGGCAGGATTTGCGGCGGCGATAGAACGGCCGGCGGGCACCAACGGCGGCGCGGCGCGTGGCCGGATTGACTTCGGCGGTGTCGGACATGGTTTACTCCTCGGCGTCCACCCGAAGCTCGTCCGGGCGGAACTCCTCGCGGGCGCGAAATTCCTCGCGGTCGTCGAACCCGCGGCGGCGGCCGCTGTCGAACCGGCCGGCAGGCTTGGGACCGCGAAATGTGCGGTCCCTGTCGTCCGACTTGCGCGCCAGGATGGCCGACTGGCCTTCCTCGACCTGCTCTACGCGCAGCGTCATGAAGCGGAGGATGTCCTCGTTGAGGCCAAGTTGGCGCTCCATTTCCGTGACAAAGGTGGGTTTGGCGTCGAGGCCAAGCAGCATGTAGTGGCCCTTGCGGTTCTTCTTGATCCGGTAGGCCAGGCCACGCAGGCCCCAGTACTCGCGCTTCTTCACCTCGCCGCCCTCGGCCTCAAGCTGGCTGGCGATGCCGTCGGCGATGCCTTCGACCTGCTGCTGCGTGACGTCGTTGCGCGCGATCAGCACGCATTCGTAAAGCGGCATGATATGGCTCCCTATGGCTGGAGGCCCGCGCGATAGCGGGCATAGCCGGGGACGATGCCGTCGCCGCCCGGCAGGGAAGGCGCGGGGTTAAGCACGAATGCGGTGGCGAGGCAAGCCGCGGATCAAAACGCCTGATCCCACGGCTCGGACAGCATCGCGTAGCTGTCCCCGTGCCTGACGATGTGCGCGAAGCCAGGAAAGTGCATGTGCATGCCGGCGACCAACAGCCGGTCGGTCGCGACCATGTCGAGCACGCGCCGGCGTGTCGCCGCGGCCGCGTGCGCATCGGTGTCGAACTCGATCGTCACTTCCGGACGCGGTATCTGGATATCCGGCACGTGAACGATGTCGCCCCAGATCAACAGCGAGTCATTGCCGGACGAGATCATGTAGCCGCTGTGCCCCGGGGTATGGCCGTGCAGCATCACCGCGGTGACGCCGGGGAACACCTCG
>DATBKQ010000018.1:0-25822 GCA_036555825.1 Acetobacteraceae bacterium
CACCAAGCCGACGGGTGAGGGCACCGGCCTCGGTCTGTCCATCAGTTACGACATCGTCGTGCAGCAGCACGGCGGCGCTATCAGCATGGACAGCAAAATCGGCGAGTATAGCGAATTCACAGTGATGCTGCCGCGCAGCCGGTGAAGCCGTCGCTGGCTGGTTGATCAGAGGCAGATCGCGTGTAAGCCTTGCATAACGCCTCGCGACAGGGGACCGACCTCATGCCACGCTTTGCCGCAATCGGGCTGGATCACCGGCACATCTACGACCTGACGCAGGACCTGTTGGAAGAAGGTGCTGAGTGCGTGGGCTATAATCCGGATACCACGGACCCACGCGTGCTCGCTGGCTTCCGCAAGCGATTCCCTCATGTCCCGCAGTCCGAAACCGAGCGGCTGCTGGACGACCCGGCGATCGACTTCGTCGTCATCGCCGCGCGGCCTTGCGACCGCGCGGAACTGGCGATCGCGGCGATGCAGCGCGGCAAGGACGTGATGGTGGACAAGCCCGGCGTCACGACCCTCGAGCAGCTGGCGGCGGTCGAACGCGCGGTGCGCGAAACCGGCCGGATCTGGTCCGTCTGCCTGGGCCGCCTGGCGTCGCCCGCGGTACAGGAGGCGCTGCGCGTCGTTCGCTCCGGCGAACTCGGCCGCCTGGTGCACACCACGTCGCTCGCGCCGCACCGGCTGAACCGCGCGCTGCGCCCGTCATGGTTCTTCGACGCCACGGCCTATGGCGGCATCATCAACGACATCGGCGTGCATTCGATCGATCAGTTCCTGGCCTTCGCCAATGCGGGCGCTGCCGACATCGTCTCCTGCACCATCGGCGCGTTCGGCACCGAGCCGCAGGGCTTCGAGGACTTCGCCGAACTCGTGCTGGCCACCCCGACACTGCGTGGCTATGTCCGGCTGGACTGGTTCACGCCGGATGGCCTGCCCAGCTGGGGCGACGGCCGTTTCTTCGTAGTCGGCACCGAAGGCACGCTGGAGCTGCGCAAAAACCTCGACATCGAGGGCCGCGACGGCACCGACCACATGTTCATCGCCAACAAGACGGCGACGCGCTACGTCGATTGCAGCAGGCTGCCGGTGACCTACTATCGCCACTTCCTGCACGACATCGTCAACCGCACGGAAACCGCGATGCCACAGCGCCAGGTGTTCGCCGTCTGCCGCCTCGCGCTGCAGGCCCAGGCGCAGGCGACGCGCTACACGGCGCGCCGCGCATGATCGGTGTGTCGGTCATCGGCCTTGGCAGCGCGCTGCAGCCGCACGCGCGCAGCCTCGTGGATCTCGCCGGCCGCGTGCGCGTCGTCTGGGCCGCGGCGAGCAGTGCGAAGCGCCTGAACGACGTAGCCGACCGCTACGGCTTTCCCACCACCACCGATGTCGCGCGCGCCATCACCGACCCGGCGGTCGGCGCGGTGCTTGTACTCACGCCGGCGAATGCGCATCTGGAGATTGCCCGGGCCGCGTTCGCCGCCGGCAAGCACGTGCTGTGCGAGAAGCCGCTCGAGGTCACGCTGGAGCGTGGCGAGCAGTTGATCGCCGCCGGCCGCCATGCCGGCCGCCGCCTCGCCATCTGCCTGCAGATGCGCTTTCGTCCGGGCAGCCGCCGCCTGCGCGAGTTGCTGCAGAACGGCGAACTCGGCGAGGTGCAGGCCGCAACAATGATGGCGCCGTGGTGGCGGCCGCAGTCGTACTATGACGAGGAGGGCAGGGGGGTGAAGGCGCGGGACGGCGGCGGCGTGCTGATCACCCAGGCGATCCACGCGCTCGACCTGTTCCGCTGGCTGCTCGGCATCGCGCAAGTCGAGGCGGCGCAGGTGCGCACCACCGATCTGCATCGCATGGAGACCGAGGACTACGCCAGCGCGCTCGTGCGCCTGGGCAACGGCGCGCCGGGCACGATCGTCGCCACCACTGCCGCCTATCCGGGCAGTCCCGAATGGATCCACATCATCGGCACCAAGGGCACGGCGCGGATCGAGGGCGGCAGTCTGCGCGTCGCCTTCCTCGACGGGCGCGAGGAGGTGCTGGCGGACAACTCCGGGTCGGGCGGCGGCGCCAATGTGATGGCCTTCTCGCATGACGCGCACCGTGCACTGTTGGGCGATTTCCTCGATGCCATCGAACAGCAGCGTGATCCCGCCATTCCAGGCGAGGAAGCGCTGGCCACGCAATGCATCATCGACGCGATACTGGGAAAGGGAGAGTAGCACATGCAGGATCTGTTGCCATTGGCCGAGAAGCTTGGCGCCCGCCTGAAAGCGCGCGGCGACACCATCGCAATTGCCGAATCATCCACCGGCGGCCTGATCTCCGCCGCGCTGTTGTCGGTCGCCGGTGGGTCGGCGTATTTCCGGGGCGGCAGCGTGATCTACACGCATTATGCGCGCTCGGGCTTCCTTGGCATTCCGAACCCGCTGCCGAACGGCATGCGAGCCTCCTCGGAGCCGTATGCCGCGCTGTTGGCTTCGACCGTTCGCTCGCGCCTGGACGCCACCTGGGGACTCAGCGAGACCGGCGCCACTGGCCCCACCGGCAACCGCTACGGCGATGCCGCCGGCCACACCTGCATCGGCCTGGAGGGTCCGAATTTCTCCCGCGCCATCACACTTGAGACTGGCAGTGCCGATCGCGTCGCCAACATGCGCGCCTTCGCCCGGCGCGCGTTGGAGCTGCTGGCCGAAGCGCTGGGATAAGACCCCGGTCCGCTCACGCGGCCACGGGGCTTTCGGTGCGTTCCAGCATGCGTCCTCTGGTTTCGGGCAGGGTCAGCAACGCCGCGATCATGATAACCAGACCGGAGACACCGAACACCGCGATGGCGATGCCAAGCCCGAGGCGGTCGGCCAGCACCCCCACCATGGTCGGGAACAGCGCGCCGACGCCGCGCCCGACATTGTAGCAGAACCCCTGGCCCACGCCGCGTACGCTGTTGGGGAACAGCTCGGTCATGAAGCTGCCCATCGGCGACCACTTCATCAGATCGATGTAGCCCAGCAAAAAGCCGATGGGCAGAATCCAGCCGTTGCTGAGCGGCGCGAAGATGTAGACCAGCACCAGCACGATGGAGCCGACCGCCGAGATCATGAACGTGCGCTTGCGGCCGAGCAGGTCGGCGAAATAGGCGCCGGATACGAAGCCGAAGAACGCACCGAGGATCAGCACAAACAGGTAGCTGCCGGTGCCGACCGAGGTGAGCCCGCGCTCGGTTCGCAGGTAGGTGGGCAGGAACGTGCCAACCGCCCAGCCGCCGCCTTGCGCGCCGATCAGCATGATCGACAGCCGCACGGTCAGCGACGTGTGCGGCTGCTTCATCGCGGCGAACAGGTGCGACAGGCCGATGGACGCGGCGGCGGCGCGGCGGGCTTCCGGGTTCGGCTCCTCCACATAGCGGCGGATCCAGAACACCAGCAGCGCGGGTGCGAGGCCGATCCAGAACATCGCCTTCCAGGCGATCGCCTCCGGCAGGATGGCAAACAGCAGCGTATAGAGCAGCGCGGCGGCCCCCCAGCCGACTGACCAGCCGGTCTGCACCATGCCGACGGCACGACCGCGATAGCGGTCGCGGATCACCTCGCCCATCAAGACCGCGCCGGCGGCCCACTCGCCACCGAATCCGAGTCCCTGCAGCGCCCGGAAGGCGAACAGCGTATAGAAGTCGTTGGCGAAGCCGCACAGGAAGGTAAAGACCGCGTACCAGGCGATGGTAAGCTGCAGCACGCGGACCCTGCCGTAGCGGTCCGCCAGCGCGCCGGCGAACCAGCCGCCGAATGCCGAGACCACCAGTGTGACCGTCGCCAGGACGCCGGCCTCGGCCTTCGAGATGTGCCACAGCACCAGCAGCGACGGGATGATGAAGCTGAAGATGTTGACGTCCAACGCGTCGAGCGACCAGCCACCGAAACAGGCAATCATGGTACGACGCTCGCGCCGATCGAGGTCGGCGAACCATGCCAACATCGCGTTCCTCCTCCGTGGTTTGTCTTTTTATTGGGTGACAGGAGCAAGCTTAGCAGACACCAGCCGAGCCGGTAAGCTTCGCTGGCGATCGCCAAGCAGCGCGGCGAGCGTCGGCTCGATCGCCGCTGCCATCAGCGCCTGGCCTTGCGCGGTGGGATGCAGCGGCGCCTGCGGCGGTGTCAGTTTCGGATCGAAGAACAGCTCGCGGTTCAGCCTGCCGTCCTGCATGAACACCGCGCCGATATCGAGATAAGTCACGTCGCTGCGGCCGTAGCGCGCCGCGAGCATGTGGTTGATGGTGACCGTGGTCTCACTGGCCCAGGCGGAGCGGTCGGAGGGCAGCACGCCGAGCAGCAGCAGCTTGGTGCGTGGCAGGCGGTGGTGCAGTTGCGTCACGATGGCGTCGATGCCGGCGACGGTGTCGTCTGCCGACCAGTGCAGCCGGCCCAGATTGTTGGCACCGATCAGGACCACCGCGACCTTGGGGGCGATGCCGTCGGTCTCCCCGTTCTCGATGCGCCACAACAGGTGCGACGTGGCATCGCCGCTGAAGCCAAGATTGATAGCGTTGCGGTCGCCGTAATAGTGCTGCCAGACCGGGACGAAATCGCGCCATGCCGGCGGGCCGCTGACCTCGTAGTCCTCGGTGATCGAATCCCCGAGGAACAGCAGCTCGACGCCGCGATTCTTGTGCAATTCATCCTGCTTGAACTCGAAGCGTTGACGCCACCAGCGCAGGTCCATGCGCGACAGCGGCGTCGCCGCCAGCACGGTGTGTGTGGCCGGCGTCGCGCCGCAGGGCAGCAGCAGAAGCAGGGCCAGGCAGATACGGGCCACTCGGTGCATGGACTCCTCGGTCGCTGATATGCCGGCCCGATTGATACAGAACGTGACCAAGCCGGCGCAATCGTCGGGCGCGCCAGCCACAGCTCCTCAGCGGCCCGTTGTCCGCTTTCGCAGAATTTCCAGCATCGCATCCAGGCCCAGTATGTAGGAGTGCATCCCGAAGCCTGTGATCATCCCCTCCGCCGCATCGGACAGGACGCAGCGGATGTTGCGCTTTGCAATGCTGCTGATGTGCACTTCCACGTAGGGCAGCGCGGCCCCCTTGATGCAGTCCTTCAAGGCAAAGCCCGCATAGGTGAACCCAGCCGGATTCATCACCAGACCGTCGAAGCCTTCGTCGGTGGCCCGATAGATGCGGTTGATCGCCTCGCCTTCGATGTTGGTGTAAAAGATCTCCAGCTCGTAGCCGTGATCCCGGGCATGGCGCTGCAGCGTCGCGTCAAGCTCGGCCGGGGTGGTCGAGCCGTAGATCTCCGGCTCACGCCGCCCGAGGAACGTAAGATTGGCTCCTTGCAACAGCAGGATCTTCACCACTTGCGGCCTCCCTTATCCTGTACCGGTCGAGGCGCTTGTATCACGGGTTGGGCGGGCAGGCAGTTTCGGATAGAAGGGACACCCGTCGAAGGATTGCATCGATGCATCCCGGTCTCGTCATCTTCGACTGCGACGGCGTCCTAATCGACAGCGAGGCGATCGCCTGCCGCGCCGATGCTGGATGCCTCGCCGAAATCGGCGTCGTGATGGGCGCCGACGAGATCATGGACCGCTATCTCGGCATCAGTGCCACCGCGATGTGCGCCGACATCGAACAGCGCTGCGGGGTCACGCTCCCGAAGGATTTCGTCGCCACGTTGCATCGGCGGGCAGCCGAGGTGTTCGATGCCGAGCTGGTCGCGATGCCTGGCGTCGAGGCGCTGCTGCAAGCGCTGCCGCACCGCCGCTGCGTAGCCTCCAGCAGCGCGCCGCACCGTCTGCGCCATTCGCTGTCGCTGACCGGTCTGCTCGGCCACCTGGAGCCGCACGTCTTCAGCGCCACACAGGTGGCGCGCGGCAAGCCGGCCCCCGACCTGTTCCTGTTCGCCGCCGAGGCGATGCAGGCGCCGTCGGCATCGTGCATCGTGGTCGAGGACAGCGTGCCAGGGGTGCGGGCCGCGGTGGCCGCCGGGATGCGGGCAATCGGCTTCACCGGCGGGGAGCATTGCCGGCGCGACCACGCCGAGAGGCTGCGAGCGGCGGGCGCCGCCGCGATCGCGGCCGACATGCTCAGCCTTTCGGCCCTGCTGTCATCGGCCTAGCTAGCGCTCGCGCGAGGGAGAAAACATGCGCATCACCAAGATCGAAGACCTGCACTGCAACGCCGGCTGGCGCGATTTCTCGTTCCTCAAGATCAGCACCGATGAAGGTCTGGTCGGTTGGTCGGAATTCATGGAGTCATACGGCTCGGAGGGTCTCTCGGGAGTCATCCGCAAACTCGGCGCCAGGCTGATCGGCAGCGACCCAAGGCCGGTCGAGAAGATCACCGCCTACCTGCATGGCGCGACGCGCCAGTCGGCGGGCGGCATCGCGCAGCAAGCGATCGCCGCGATCGAGAACGCGCTGGTGGACCTGAAGGCCAAGGCGCTCGAAATTCCCGTCTATGAAATGCTTGGCGGCCCGATCCGCGACCGGTTGCAGCTTTACTGGTCGCATTGCGGCACCTGGCGCATCAGCCATGCCGACCACATCAAGCAGTGGACCGGTTTCGACCCGATTCGCTCGCTGGACGACGTGCGCCGCGCCGGCTCCGAAGTCGCGCGCCGCGGCTTCAAGGGCCTCAAGACCAACATCATGCGCTTCGACGGCCCGAAGCCGTCGATCCACATGCCCGGCTTCAATGGCCCCGGCTGGCCGGAACTGAACATCACGCGCGACCTCGTCGACGGATTGATCGCCCAGATGACCGCCTTCCGTGACGGCGCCGGTCTTGAGGTCGGGCTGCACCTCGATCTCAACTTCAACTTCAAGACCGAGGGCTATATCCGGCTCGCCCAGGCGCTGGAGCCGTTCGACCTGGTGTGGCTCGAGGTGGACAGCTACGACCCGGCCGCGCTTGCCACCATCCGTCGCTCGGCGCGCACCCGGATCGCCTCGCTCGAATCGCTGCATGGGCGGCGGCAGTTCCGCCCGTTCTTCGAGCAGCAGTCGGTCGATGTGGCGATCATCGATGTCGCCTGGAACGGCATCCTGGAGTCGATGAAGATCGCGGCGATGGCCGACACCTACGAGGTGAACGTCGCGCCGCACAATTTCAACGGCCATATCGGTTCGCTGATGAGCGCGCATCTGTGCGCCGCCGTCCCGAACTTCCGTGTCATGGAAATCGACATCGAGGACGTTCCCTGGAAGGACGAGCTGGTCACGCCCGTACCGCGGATCGAGGCGGGCATGTTCGTCCTGCCGGCCGGCCCGGGCTGGGGTGTCGAGGTCAACGAGGAGGTCATCCGGGCTCATCCGCCGCAGTCGACGGGACGATGGGAGAGGTGACCCCGACCGGCGCCTGCCTTCGGCGGCGTTCGAGCAGAACTGGGCCGATGCGACCGCCGAACGCATGGCGGCCAGCCGAATTCATTGCTTTTACAAAGTTTGGCTTTCCCCGATGGTTGCGCCTCGCTATCGAAGGGTCCAGCGCATGAGCACCACTGTCATTAAGCCCCGCGGCCGGCACTTCTTCGCCAATCCCGGTCCGACCAACATTCCCGACAGCGTGCTGCGCGCCATGGACCGTCCGTCGATCGACTTCCACGATCCTGATTTCCGCGAGGTGCTCGACTCCTGTTTCGAGGGCGTCAAGCGCGTGCTGGGGACGGAACACCATCTGTTCATGTACACGGGTTCCGGCCACGGCGCCTGGGAGGCGTCACTTACCAACCTGCTGTCGCCCGGCGATACCATACTGCTGCTTGAGTCGGGTTACTTCTCCGACGAATGGGCGAAGATGGCCCGCGCGCTGAAGATCGAGGTGCGCATGCTCGCGGCCGACTGGCAGCGCGGCGTGGATGCCGCCGCGGTAAAGACGGCGCTGGCAGAGGACAAGTTGCACGCCATCAAGGCTGTCTGCGTGGTGCACAACGAGACCGCAACCGGCATGTTCATCCCGCTGCCGGATGTCCGTGCGGCGATCGACGAGACCAGGCACCCGGCGCTGTTGCTGGTGGATACCATATCCTCGCTGGGCTCCATCGACTTTCGCATGGATCAGTGGAAGATCGACACCGTGGTCGGCGGAAGCCAGAAAGGTTTGATGTTGCCCACCGGCATGAGTTTCACGGCCGTCTCGCGCAAGGGCATGGAAGCGCACGCGCAGGCGAAGCTCGGGCGCTACTATTTCGACTGGTCGGTGATGCTGGCGCGCAACCCGCCGAGCTTCGTCGGCACTATCCCGGTCGCGTTCTTCTACGGCCTGCAGGAATCGCTCCGCCTGCTGGAGGAAGAGGGGCTGCCGAACGTATTCGCTCGCCATCATCGGCTGGGCGAGGCGGTGCGGCGGGCGGTGAAGGTCTGGGCCGGCAACGACGGGCCGCAACTGTTCTGCACGAACCCCGGGCGCTATTCCGACTCTGTGACGGCGGTCCTGATGCCGGAGGGGCATGACGCCGAGGCGATCCGCCGGACCACGAGGCAGAGGTTCAACGTCTCGCTGGGCGGCGGCCTGGGCAAGCTTGGAGGCAGAGTGTTCCGCATCGGACACCTGGGCGATCTGAACGAACCGATGGTGCTGGGTGCTCTCTCAGCGGTCGAAATGGCGCTGCGGATCAACGATGTGCCGCATGGCAGGGGCGGGGTCGATGCGGCGATGGATTATCTGGCGCGTGACTGACCCCGTCGCGGCTGGTCTGGTCCCGCGGTCACGGCGGCAATCAGCACCGCGAGCACGCCGGTAAGGAAGATGCCATCGAATGTGCCGGCGCCGCCGATCGAGGCGACCGGCGCGCCGAGGCCCTGCAGCTTGCCTAGGTTGAGCAGGTCGGCGCCCACCAGCACGCCGATGCTGCCGCCGATATAGGCCAACGGCGCGGCATGCCGCCGCGACAGCACCCAGGCGACCACGGCGGTGACCAGCGCGGGGATAAAGACCGGAACCGCAATGCCCAGCCCCCGCACCGGGTGCGCCTCCATGTGGCTGAGCGCGGCGATGCATGCGACGGCGATCGGTGCCGATATCCACAGCCGATGCCGGATCAGCAGATAGATCGAGACCAGGAACGGGATCACCGCTCCGCCGACATTGGCGGCGACGACCGTGCCCGGCCACGCATACACCACCGGAATGACGTATTGCATGCCGAAATAGTCCACCAGATGCCCCGACACGATCTGCCGCTGTGGAAGCTGGGCGAGGGGGATGTTGAAGTAGCTGCCGACCAATGAGGCGAACAAGATGAGCAATGCCGCGCCGGGGCTCAGGCCGATGCGAAGATAGGCGTACCGCAATGCACCAATCTGCAGGACCAGGCACAGCAGCAGGAACACGCCGACCAGGATGGAAAAGAACGGCAGCGCGAGTGGCAGGTAATGCATCTGGCTGTGCATTGCTCACATCTCGTGTGCGTTGCCGGCCGGCGCAATCAACGACGCCGTGCCGGCCGACAAAGGCCGCCGCTTTCTTGCCCGGGCGGAGAACTGGATTCCTCGACGGTTGCTATGGCGACGTGGTCGTCAGGTTCGGCCAGGCACGGGCACGACGGCGCCGGTTGTCACCTTATTGTCTGGCGAGGCGAGGAAAGCGATCGTCGCCGCGATCTCGTCCGGTTTCGGCCAGGCGGCGTGGTCGGCCTTTGGCATTGCTGCCCTGTTGGCCGGTGTATCGATGATCGAGGGGGCCACCGCATTGACCAGGATGCCCCGCCCGGCAACTTCGGCAGCGAGCGCTAGGGTGAAAGCGGCCACCGCGGCCTTGCTGGCAGCATAAGATGCCATTCCGGCGCCGAGGCGCGGTTCCAGTCCCGGTCTCGCCGCGACATTGACGATGCGGCCGCCATCCGGGCCGAGGCTCGGGATGGCGGCACGGCAGCACAGGTAACAACTGACGAAGTTCATGTTCAGCATATGGAGCATGCCGGCCTTATCGGTCTCGGCTACGCCTCCCATGGCAAAGCCTCCGGCGACGTGGATCGATGCCCAGAGGTCGGTCACACCGCCGTATAGCCGGGCGACATCATGCTCGGTTGTCAACTCGCAGCGCGGGATCAGCGTCACATCGTCCTTGTAAGGGAAGGTAGCGGCTTCCGCTTCGACAACGTAGGGAACCCGGCAGCGTGCGCCGCCGGACAACAAGGCAGCGACCACCGCTCGGCCGAGTGCTCCCGTGCCTCCTGTGACGATAACGGTACGATTGGCGAATTGCATGCCGAACCTCCGCTGCCATGCACATAGCAACGGCAAAGCTGGCCGAGATCAAGCCAGACGTCAGGCGGCGATGGCGAAGGCGTCCAGCTTCCAGCCGGCAGCGGTCATGGAGCGCTGGAGCGTTCCCATGAACCGGCGCGTCACGTCCATCCCGCCGGTTCGGGGCCAGGACCGGCCGATATAGTGCCGGCCAAGCAGATCGAGCAGGCGGTCGCGCTCGGCCTTGTCCAGTCCACCATCCGGCGTCGCGTCGCCGTAAAACCGGTTCAGGTCGGCGACCAAGGCCGGATCAGTCTCAATGACGAGCCGTAGCGCCTCGTTGGAGGGGGGCACCATTCGGCGACTCTCAAGCTCCAACCGGCAACAGGCCAGCGGAGCGGCAAGCAAGCTTGACAATTGCATCTCCCGATGCCGGGGTGATCTGGGAACCCGGCCCTAAGTTGGGCCGATATGGGACCTGCGGACCGATCCGTCCAGGCGGTAATTTGGACGTTATCCGGCAAGGCGTTCAATATTCGCTCCGCACGCCACCAACTTCCGGTCAAGGGCCTCGTAGCCGCGATCCAGGTGGTAAACGCGGTTCACCACCGTCTCGCCCTGTGCTGCCAGACCTGCGACGATCAGCGAGACCGAGGCCCGCAGATCCGTTGCCATCACCGGGGCGCCGGAGAGGGCTGGCACCCCACGCACAATAGCCGATGCGCCGTGGACATTGATGCGTGCGCCCATACGGTTCAGTTCGGGCACATGCATGAAGCGGTTCTCGAAAATGGTCTCGGTGACCATTGCTGCGCCGTCTGATACCGCCATCAGCGCCATGAACTGCGCCTGCATGTCGGTGGGGAACCCAGGGTAAGGTTCGGTCATGACATCGGCGCCGTGGAGACCGTTCAACCGGCGGACGTGCAGGCCGCCCGGTTGCTCCTCGATCTCCACCCCGGCCTCGCACAGGATGCGGATGGTCGCCCCGAGATGATCCAGCCTGGCGTTGGTCAGCCTCACCTGGCCTCCGGTGATCGCCGCGGCGCAGGCATAGGTGCCGGTCTCGATGCGATCCGGAATGATAGTGTGCGATGCACCGTGCAGGTTGGCGACGCCCTCGATGGTGAGGCGATCGCTGTCGATGCCGTCAATCCGCGCACCCATTGCGTTCAGGCAGCGAGCGAGATCGCCAATCTCGGGTTCGCGCGCCGCGTTGGCGAGGACGGTCCGGCCTTCGGCCAGCGAGGCGGCCATCAGCAGGTTCTCGGTGGCTCCCACCGAGACGAAGGGAAACACAATCGTCGTGCCGCGCAGTCGACCGGTGGCGCTGCCGTCGATGTAGCCGCCGTCGAGCCGGAAGGTGGCACCCATCTGCTCCAGGCCCTTGAGGTGCAGATCGATCGGGCGCGCGCCGATCGAGCAGCCGCCAGGCATCGAGACCCGGGCCTCGCCGGTGCGTGCGAGCAACGGCCCCAGCACCAGGGCGGAGGCGCGCATCTTGCGCACGATGTCGTAGGGCGCCTCGGTGTTGGTGATCGTGCCGCCGAGAGAGAGGGTGCGGCCATCATTGCCGACTGGCTCCACGGACAGGCCGTGCTGCGCGAGCAGCAGGCTCATGGTCTGGATATCTGCCAGCCGGGGCACGTTGGCGAGCACTAGGCGGTCGTCGGTCAGCATGGCGGCGGCCATGAGTGGCAGCGCGGCGTTCTTGGCGCCGCCGATAACGATTTCACCCGAGAGCGGAAAGCCGCCGCGGATACGGATTCGGTCCATTCAAGAGTTCCCAGAGGGTTCGAACGCGGTTTGAGGGAGGGCGCACGGGAAGCATGCTACATCCTGGGCAATGCGACCCCGCGCTGGCGCATGTACTTGCCAGACTTGTCGGCGTAGCTGGTCTCGCACGGCTCGTTGCCTTGCAGGAACAGGAACTGGCAGATCCCCTCGTGGGCGTGAATCTTCGCCGGCAGGGGTGTGGTGTTGGAGATCTCGATCGTCACCTGACCTTCCCATTCCGGCTCGAGCGGCGTCACGTTCACAATGATACCGCAGCGCGCGTAGGTGGATTTCCCGAGGCAGATCACCAGCACATCGCGCGGGATTCGGAAATACTCGACGGTGCGGCCGAGTGCGAAACTGTTGGGCGGGATGATGCAGGTGTCGGTCTTGCGATCGACAAAGCTGCTTGGGGCGAAATCCTTGGGGTCGATGACGGCGGAATCGATGTTGGTGAAGATCTTGAACTCGTCAGCGACTCGCGCATCGTAGCCGTACGAGGAGAGGCCGTAACTGATCACCCCCGTGCGCTTCTGCGCTTCTACGAAGGGATCGATCATGCCATGGTCCCGCGCCATGCGGCGGATCCACCGATCGGACATCACCGGCATCTGGCGGCTCCGGCCAGGAAGCAGTCGGCCAAGGGGGTTCCCCGCAGTTCGCGTACCGTCGAGTGTGCCAGTTTAGCGACACCGCCCCCCGATTCGGCCAATGCTTACTCCTGTTTCGATCTTGCTCGGGCGCGAGCCTGAGCCTTGCGCTTCCCCAGATTGGCACGCAATGCCTCAGCCTCGCGCTTTCGGCGTGCCGCGAGCTTGGCGCTGGCTTCCGTGGGTTTGTGGCGGGTGGGCGGGGGCTTGTCCATGGAACCTGTACCGGTTGGTTCGCCGCCGGTGCTTACCTCACCTGTCCGAGGTCGCCAATCCGCCGCTTGTCGCCTGCGCGCCGCAAAGCCTGCTGGCAGGCGGTTTCATCGATAAAGAACACTTTCTGACGATTGTCGATGTCGGTAATGGAGACGACCTGGGCGCGGCCCGTGAAGTCGCGGGTCACCTGTTTGCTGCGGTAGCGGTTCTGCTGCTGCAGGTAGTCCGAGAAGTCGTCCGGGGTGGGAAAGTCGGTTCGGCTGGCTCGCTCGCATTCGCCCTTTGCGCCGTTGAGTGTGTACCAGTGTGCCGCATGAGCCGGCGTTGTGCACAAGCCGAACAGGACCGCGATCGCGGCGGCCGAAAGCGAACCGGGCGAAGCGCCTGGGGCCCGGGCGCCTCCAGCGCGCCCTGTCCCACCGAACCTGAAACGAGTGCGACCGGGCTCAGGCATAGGTATGGCGCGCCAGCAGCTTCGCGGGTCTGGTCAGCGATATCGCCTGGCGCTGCTCGTTGATCAGCACCACGGCACAGAGCAGGGCGATCAGGCCGGCGGCGGTCGGTGCATAGGCTTCCTCCTGGAACACACCATTGACCATGACTGTGGCAAGCGCCAGGAACCAGACGTCGCGCCCTTGCGGCTTGCGCCTGAAGAAGGGGGCACCCCAGAGAAGACGGACGAAAATCGCGAAGATCGCCAAAGAGCCGATCCCCATCTGATAGATCAATACGCCGACCGCGGACTCCATGCCGAAATCCGCCCCGATCGCCTGAATGCTGCCTGTCCCCGTCCATTGGATGTTGGTGGCGCTCGATGACAGGTTGCCACCCATGCCCAGCCCGTGCCCAAGCGGATCGCGCAGGAAACCGTGCCAGCCACCAACGAATCCGATTGCGTGAAAATCGTTGTATTCGAGGCCGTGCGCCACACCGTAAACGACATAAACCGTCAACAGTACCGCTGCACTGGCAAGGGTTACCCTGGCGCTGCGGCTCGAAGCCAACACCGTCCAGAGGCACAGACTGAAGACAAACAGCACAGCGGCGCCCTTGACCCCGATCGCCACCATGAGTGGAGCAAGCACGACCAGCCACAAATACTGGCGCAGGCTGATCGCTGCGAGTCCGGCCACTGCGAGGACATAGGCATAACTTATCGGATGCATAAGGCTGGACATGAAGCGGAACGATACGCCTGTCGCTGCGAAATCGGCACTGTCACCGCTGAAATTGAACAAGTTGCTGGTGTTCTGATCGATAACCCCAAGTGGTCCGAATACCCAGTTGGCGATGCAGCAGGCGGACTTCAGGTTGGCGAAGTCCGCGGCGTTGACCCAGGTGTAGTAATCGAGCGGAGCGGCTATCTCGATCAGAGCGATGGCCAGACTGAGTATCACACTGATCAGCAGACCGATTGCGACGGTGCGGAACCCCCAGGCGCGCCCGACGTCGAGCCCGACCACGACGGCACAGGCCGGCCCGATGAATTCCCGAAAATACACGGCCGCCGATGTCGGGCCAGCTCGGAGCGTACCGAGTACGGCATAGCAGCCGGCCACGAGGACGGCACCTATGACCACCGCCATCAGGCCGTTGGTCTGCCGCCGCCACGGTGGCAGGAAAAGGCGTCCGGCACCGATGCCTGCCATCAAAGTTATGGCCAGGAAGTTGGTTCCCTGCAGCACCGTGAAGTTGAAGGGGGCCATGCCGGGAACTGCCAGAGCGATGATAAAGTTCTGATAGATCAGAAACTGAAAATAGACGAGTAATCCCGCGAGCGGAGCGTTGGTGTAGAGGGCGGCCAGCAGTACCGGCACGACCACCACGAATGCCACGCTCTGCTTCACCAGAAACACGTGGTAGGCCAGCAGCAGCAGGCCTACCACCTGCCATTTCAGCGCGTTCCGGATCGCCGCGCCAGGCGGCATCTCAGCATACGGATGAAGGGCGGCAATCATGAATTATAGTAGCGGGTGATCTCGCGCGAGAGGTACATGGAATCAGGGTGACCGTACCTGACGTTCTGTCTGGGAATCACCATGTTCAGGACGACACCGGCGAATGTGTCGCGGTGCAGTTGCATCCGGACCGCCTCGTGAATCTCCTGAGCCGTGGTGGAGCCCCATTTCGCGATCAGCACCGTCTTGTCCACCTTCTGGCTCAGCAGCCAGCAGTCGCCGCCCACAAAGCTGGGTGGGCTGTCGATGATGACCAGGTCATAGTTCTGATTGGAGGTTTCCAGCAGCCGGTTGAAGCTGTCCAGCGCCAGCAACCGTGTCGGGATGCCTCTGGGATGGCCGGCTGGCAGCAAGGCCAGGTTGCTGCTGTGGGGATTTCGCTGAACTACATCGCGGACGTCCGCGTGGCCGCGCAGAATATCGGCCAAGCCCGTGACGCTGACGCTCTTGGCCGCCTGTGTCCTCCTGCCTGAACGCATGTCCGCATCGATCAGCAGCACCCTGATGTCGCGGTCTGCCGCGGCCTTGGCCAACGCCCAGGCTGTCGTAGTCTTGCCCTCCTCGGGCCGCGCGGAGGTGATCAGAACGCTGCGCGGTCTGTCCATCAGCCAAAGCCGGTTGAACAGTTGCTCGACAGCATCGAGGTAGATGAGCTCGTTGTGGCTGTCGAACCGCGGAAGCATGCCCAGGGTCGGCAGCTCGAGCACGGCCTCTACCTCGTTCATGCTCACGAGCCCTTTTCGGCCGGTCTCGCGTAACCAACCGATCATACCGGCGATGCCAAAAGCAATCAGCGTTGCCGCCGGAAGCATGATCTTGTTGTTGGGGAAGGAAGCATAGATCGGCACCTCGGATCGCGCCGCCACACGTACTGTGGTGGCGGGGATCAGCATCGAGGCATCGGTCTGACGCAGGGTCCGAGCGTAGGTGTCGTACATATCAGCCGCAGCATCGGCCGCTCGCTGCAATGGGATCAGCATTGCCATCGCGTCGTTCGTCGTGCCGATCTGCTGATGCAGTTCGGCCAGCCGGGCGGTCAGCGACTGCACGCTGGCCTCCTGCGATTGGATATCGCTCTTGAGGCTGGCGACCATCCTTTGCGCTTCCTGCCGGATCTTTCGCTCAATGTCGTTATATTGTGCATTCAGCCGGCCAAGCGTCGGGTTGTTGGCGACGTAATTCGAGGCCAGACCAGCGCGCTGCGCGCCGATCTGCGCCTCCTGCTCGCGCAGCTTGTTGATGGTCTGGGACCCCAGCACCGCAGCGAGGGATTCGGGATCGCTGCTGCGCGCGGTTTCATACCGGCCGCGGAGCGCGGCAAGCTGTGCCTTCGCATTGATGAGGTCGGTGCTGACCTGAGTGATCTGCTCCTGAATCAGCGGAGCTTCACGGCCCGTGATGATGTTATGGTCGTTCTTGAATTTGGCGACGATCTGCGCCTTCGCTGACGCATCCTTGCCCAGCTCGATCAGATGCGCGCCGGTGTAGCTGTGCACCTGCTGCATGATCTGCTCGGCGAAACCCATGTGGTTGGCGATATAAGCATCGGCTATGGCGTTGGCCACCGCCGCCGCCTTGTGGTTGTCGCGCGAGACCACGCTGATCTGGATGTCCCTGGCATGAGGCACCGGCTCGAATTTCACCTTGCTGCGAAGGCCGGCGAGCGTCTCGCCGAGCTGCCTTTCCGTATCGCTGATCGAGGGCGGGCGATTATTGGGAAGCCACCTCTGTTCCCAGCCACTGATTGTCGCTTTGGCGTCGCTGATCCAGGAATGATTGAGGGATGGGTTGAACTCCGGGTCATCGACCAGCTTGAGCTTGTCGATGACCGAGAGCAGCAGTTCGGGCGACTTCAGGATGGTCAGTTCCGAGCCTAGCGTATAATCGCTGAATTGCTGGTCCCGGAGCATCGCCGAGGTGGGAACCGCCTGAGGAGTGGGCGAGTCTGCCTCGACCATGGCGACACCTTCGTATCTCTTCGGCAGCATCTGGATACCTGCGGCGAGGATCAGCGACAACACGATCCCGGTCGCCAGGATCGACCACTTGCGCCGGCGCAATTTAACGAACGCATCGCGCACGAAGGTCTGCTCAGCCAAGGCTTCATCGGGTGTAAACAGAGAAGTGCTCATTCGATGATCTTCCGCCAGTTCGCGCCTCTGGTGTCGCAATCTATTTCTGCAGCAGGACCGCCGCATTGGCCACCGGTGCTGCCCTGACGATTGGAGATAAAGGCACGGCCGCCGGCCGGTGCCAAAAGCCCTCGCGCAGCCGCCGCGGGAGGGGTCGGTAGTTAATACCAGGAGCGTGGCGTGCCATATCTATTTGGAGATACCTCTGTTTGCCGGTCGCACCGACCTGAGCAGGTTTTTTCGCGGCGCCGTGGCGTGCGCCTGCCGGCGACTCTACCGTAGGCGTGCGGGCTCCCCGGTAGAGCTACCGCATTGGTGTTGTGAGCGGCTGCTGCTTCCGCCGTCTTCAGTGATCGGCTCATCTTCTTGCAAAGATGTGAACGGCCCTCGCTCCCCCGCATGCGTGCGGGACGCTTGATCAAAACTCGGTCATGGCTGGCTCGCCGACTATCGGGGGGGCCATAATGCGTGACATCAACTGCGGTCCTTGCTCTTCGCATTGGGCTCCAACGGTCGTCCACCTCTCCAGCGTGGGTGTTCTCTCGATGACATTCCTGGGCGGCGGCATATGGATAGTTCGGTGATAGGGAACACTCAGAATGCTGCCTCTTTCACGCCGACCCTGGCCGAGGGATTGGCATTCAAACACACTGGCGAGGATCCGACTTTTTCGGTGGTGATCCCAGTATTCAACGAAGCCGAGGTCTTGCCGGAGTTTCATCGCAGGTTGAGCGCGGTGATGGACCGGCTGGGAAGCTGGGAGGCCGTTTACGTAAATGACGGCAGCCACGATGCCTCGCTAGCGACCTTGCAGGCACTCCACAGTGCCGAGCGGCAAATCGCCATTCTCAATTTATCACGTAACTTCGGCAAGGAGATCGCAACCACTGCCGGATTGGCGTACTCGCGCGGCAGGGCGGTTATCCTGATCGACGCCGATCTCCAGGACCCTCCTGAAGTAATCCCAGAGCTGGTCTCCAGCTGGCGCGAGGGGTTCGACATGGTCTATGCGGAGCGCCGGGTCCGCGAGGGCGAGGGTTGGCTGAAGCGGGCGACCGCCAGCGTGTTCTATTTGTTGATGCAACGCATCAGCCGGGTCAACATGCCGCGCAACACCGGTGATTTCCGTTTGATGAGCCGGCGCGTGGTGGATGCAGTGCTTCAGTTGCCAGAGCAACATCGTTTCATGAAGGGGTTGTTCGCCTGGGTGGGGTTCCCTGCCAGGTCGGTGAAGTATGATCGCGCGCCCCGGCACGCCGGTAAGACCAAGTGGAACTACTGGAAGCTGTGGAACTTTGCGATCGAGGGCTTTACCGGATTCACCATACTGCCGTTGAAAGTGGCCACCTACCTTGGGCTCGCGGTGGCACTGTTCGCAGTCGTCTTCGGGGCGCAATTGATCATCCGGACGCTGGTGTTCGGCAACCCGGTGCCCGGCTATCCCAGCATGATGACAGTCATCCTCTTTCTTGGCGGGGCCCAACTGGTCACGCTCGGCGTCATCGGCGAATACCTCGGGCGCGTGTTCAACGAAACCAAGCGACGGCCGTTGTATCTGGTCGAACGATTCGTGCCCAGCGAGATTGGCCGGGGGCCCGCCGTAGAAGGGGCAGGCCGTGGACCGCAATCGGCAGGGACTACCCGCGAGAGGGAGTGGAGCCCCGGTGCATAAGGGAAAGCACCGCTGGGTACCGGCGCCGCTGGCGCAAATCGCATCGTTATCTCCCGACCCTCTCCGGAGCCCTGGAGTTTCATCGGTTCGGCGTTCGGCCGGCAGCCGGGGCGGCCTCTTGCTTTGGCTGCCTTTGGTGATAGCTACATTGGTCACTTATCTGCTGTGCGTATTGCCTGTTGTCGTTGCCCAGAACCCACCTTTGCACGACTATCCGTTTCACCTCGCGCGCATGTACATCCTGGCTCATTCGAACGAATCCGACGCGGCACGCAGCTATTACGAGATCCACAGCTTCGTGCTGCCCAATATCGTCATGGATGTCGTGGTACCTTGGCTATCTCATCTGGTACCAGTGGACGTGGCGAGCAGGATGTTTCTGGCTGCGACCCTGCTGCTGCAAATGTCAGGATGCGGGGCACTCTATTACGCGCTACACCGCCGCTACACCCTTTGGCCCCTGGTTGCGGGGCTGATCCTGTACAACTGGATATTCCTGTTTGGATTTCTGAACTATCTGTTCGGCATCGGTGCCCTGCTCTGGGCAACTGCTATCTGGACAAGGCTCTCCGAGAGAGCAGCGGCTATGCGCATGGTGCTGGGAACCCTGCTCAGTACGGCCCTGTTCTTCTGCCACATCATCGCCTGCGGCCTGTTCGCGGTAATCGTGGCGGGATACGAGCTTCGCCGCCCCTTCGAGGCACCGAGGAAGATCGGGTTGACGACGATTTGCCCGCTTGCCGCCAGTGCTTCGATTTTCGTGGTTCCGGCAGTCTTGTTTTTCCTGTCGCCGACCGCCGGAGTGGCTGGCACGACGACGCACAGCCTGCTGAACCTTGTTTGGACGCCCGCACTCTTCATTCGTGTCCTGCTCGGCGCCAATTGGGTTCTTGACGTAATGCTGCTCGCCGCCGCTGTCGGCTTTTTCGCCGCTCTCTTGGCTGGCGGCCACCTCGTCCTTGCCAGGTCGATGTACCTGGCGCTCGCTCTTCTCCTGGTGACCTACCTGCTGATCCCCCACCAGCTCGCGGGAGACTGGGGGGCCGATAGCCGGATACCGATAGTGCTCATGCTGGTACTGATCGCGAGCACGCATCCTCTGTGGAGGCAACGTCAGCGGAAGATTGCTGTCGCCGCGTTCTTTGTGCTGCTGATCGTCCGGCAAGGCTTGATATCCTACGACTGGCACAAGTACGACGGCATTTATGCCGATTTTCGCCAGGCGTTCGCCAGGCTCCCAGCGGGGAGCGTTCTGGTTTCCGCGACAGAAGACGGGATACCGTCGCTGCAATCCGTGGATCTGCATCTTTGGCAGCCACCGCTGGAACACGTGGCGGCACTGGCAGCCGAATATAATGTGTTCGTACCACAGATCTGGGCGAAACCTGGCCAACAACCGATTGTTCCCAAGCAAAGTTACGAGCGGTTGTACCAGTTCCAGGCCAACCGCCCACTACCGATTGCTTCATCGCAGGATCTGGCGCAGGTCGCCGCCGAGACGCAGAGTCTCGCGGCACCCCACCCATCGTACCTCTTGTTGCTCTACCCTGATCGGCTCAATCTGGCGTACCCGGACTTGGCGAAGGTTGTCACGGCTGGGCGAGACTTTGTCCTGTTCCGCTTGGTAGAGGACGTGGGTGGCCGGGCTGAGCCCGGCCACGACGCTGGGTAGTTCTCCCCCACCCGGCGGGTCTGTCCTTGACCGGCCCGAGGGACCGTTATGTCATGCCCAAGTGATCGAATTGCTGCCGACGGCAGCGATGCCGTGGAGATCGATGGCATGGTTCGCCGCGGCGCCGAACGTGATCAGCGTTCCGCCCATACCGTCGGTGGCCTGGCTCATGGAGGCTTTCAGTGCGCTGTCGATGACCAGCTTGTCGCCGTTGGCCACGGAGAAGTCCTCGACAGTGAGCAGGCCGCTGTTGGCGTGGAATACGAAAGTGTCCTTGCCACCACCGCCAGTCACGTCCAGGCTGCCCGCACCCGCGGTAAAGGTGTCAGTACCGGTATCGGCAGTGACACTGGCATTGCCTGACCCTCCAGTGATCTTGAGCGAGCTTGGTCCGATGAATGCGATGTGACTGGTCCCGGTCCCGAGCGTGGCCGAGACGGCGTTGCCGCCACCGAGCACGAATGTATCGCCGCCAACGGTATAGGTCCCTGTCTGCGACAAGTTTTTTTGCAGCGACCCGTGGTCGCTCGCTTCACTGACCGAAGGTGCAGTCCCGCCGCTTACTGTGAACGAGCTGCTGCCGTTGCTGAAGAGCCCGACCCTGTCCCCGGTATCGGTGCCGTTGTAGATGATGTCGTTGACGTAGAGATTGCGGTCGAGGCTGGGCGAACCGCCATATGCGTCGTTCAGGAAGGTTACCTTGACGGTATGCTGGCCGGTGCCGAAGTCGCCGGCGAAGCTGAACGCCTGGCTGTTGCCCGAGGAGTGGCGGGTTGTCGCGGTGAAAGTTCCGCCGAGCTGCTTGCCGTCGACGGCAACGGTAAACTGGGCATTCCCCAGGTAGTAATCCTCGGACAGCTTGATGAGCAGCTTGTCGGAACCGTTGCCTGTCACGGCCGGCGGAACCGCGGTATTGTCCGTCATGTTGAAGTTCTGTGCGCCTGATCCGGCAAGCGTGGCGGATTGATGCGTGTTTGTCCCGTTGTAGGTCACGGCATCGACATACAGGTTGCGATCGTACGAACCGGAACTATCGGGCGCCGACGGGTTCCACGCATCGTTGAGGAAGTTGACGGCCACCGCATGGTTGCCAGGCGCCCAGTTCCCGTAGAAGGTGAAGGTCTGATCGACGCCCGCGGCGTGGGAAGCCTTGGCGGTGAAGATGCCGGCGAGTTGCTTGCCGTCCACCGAAACGGTGAACCTGGCATCGCCATTGGCATCACTCGTGCCGTCACCGTTGGCGAAGGCGTCTTCGGAGAAGGACAGCACAAGGGCATCCGAACCGGAGCCGGTAACGACCGGGCTCGGTGACGATGTTGCGACCATAGTCGTATCGGTCAGGGTGAAGGTCTGTGCTCCTGAGCCGGCGAGCGTTGCACCCAACTGAGTATTGGCGCCGTCGTAAGTGATCCCATCGACGTACAGGTTGCGATCGTACGAGCCACCGCTGTCTGGCGCCGATGGGTTCCACGCGTCGTTCAGGAAGTTGACCGCTACGCTGTGGCTGCCGGGTGCCCAGTCGCCCTTGAAGGTGAACGTCTGGTTCTGGCCCGGACCGTGCGAGGCCTGGGCGGTGAATGTCCCGCCAATTTGATGCCCATCGACCGAGACCGTGAATGTGGCGTCCCCCTTAGCATCGCTAGTGCCGTCGCCGTTGGTATAGGCGTCTTCCGAGATCTTCAGTACCAGCGTATCCGATCCTGTGCCGGTCACAGGGGCGGGCAGCGGGATGTCCCCAGAGCCGCCGGAAGAACCGCTGCCGCTTCCACCTGAAGAGCCACTGCCCCCACCAGTGTAGGGGTTGGATGTATAGACGTGGACCCAATTGACCTGCATGGAAGCGGCGGTACCGGGGTTCGGCGTGCCGTTCCAGTGGCCGGGTGCGTCAGCCATGTTGTCGAGCAGCATGTACATCGGGGTGTGCATGTCGCTGGGCGTGGCCGTCTGATAGACCTGTTTCCCATCGATGTACCAGGTGGTCGTGCTCGCTTCCCAATCGACGGCGAACGTGTGCGCGCCGGGAGAGAGATTGTAGGTCCAGGTGTAGTACTGCTGAACTGAACCGCTCTGGTTCGTGAACAACCCGGTGTCCACGGAGTTTCCCTGTGAACTGTCGCTTTCGAAAATATCGAGTTCTGGCGGCCATGTCGCATTCTTCGGCAGAAGCCAGAACGCCGAGCTTATGCCAGGGCCAATGTTGGATCCCTGCGCAGTCGGCAAGGTGACATTCGCCTCGAAGTAGCCGTAGAGCTGCGAGAAGGAATTGTAGGTCTGCAGCATGCTGCCGAGATATGGCAGATTACCGACCGATGATGGGGCCACGTCAGGGGGCGTCGGCTTCACCCATTCGCTCAGGACACCATTGCTGATAATGTAGGTGTTGGCGTCCGCCGGCAGATTTGCGGGGTTCTCCTGCCAGGAGAGTTGATCGCCGCCTCCAGACCCATCGGGCCAATAGTACATTGACGGCTGCCAGGTGCCCGATGCTCCGTTCCACAGGCTGAGCATGTTGAATTCATCGTCGAAGGTCATCGTCGCCATGAGACAATTTTCCTACTGAGTGAGCATGGCCCCGGACCGAGTGAAGCCTGGCTCGTTTCGTATTCGTTAGTTCCGGGACAGTCTTAGGGCGCGTGCGTGATCAGCCCAGATTTTTTGCCGCTTATCTTTGGTGCCAAACCGTGACAGATTGACTGTGCGGGAAAAAGGTTAACGATTCGGCTTACTCGGCTGCGGCCAGGTGCTGAGCAGCGATCTTGCCGGAGCGGCGATGGTTGCGGTCAAGTTGCCGCTCCGTCACTCTGCGGGACGCGGCGGCTGCAACGATATATTGATCCTGCGAATACCCGTCAGCCATGGCGCCCCTTTTGGGAGTTTCGTGACAAACCGAAAATCCATCCGGTCGCACAATCATCCGGTTCCGTATCGATAACTCAAATGTGAGTGAGTTCTCAACAAGAATCCGCGATAATCAAACGTTAAAAATCGCCTCTGTAACATTCTCGCGGGCGCGAGCACGGGTTTGAGGCGGCCAGGCTCGCCCTGTCAGATGGCCAGATTGCCCCAGCTCGTGGCGCGCTCGATGCGTAGCGCGATCACCGGCAATTCGGCCAACTGCATCGCGCGATACTGCGGATATCGCTCGCGCAGCAGAGACTGCGCCCGGTCGTGCTCCGGTCCGTCGGCCAGGATCTCGGCCCGACCGCGCAGCATTACCCAGCCGAGTCGATCCCAGTCCTCATCGTAACGATCCGCGACAAAGGCCGCGGAGGGGTTGACCGCCAGGTTACGCAGCCGTTTCAGCGGTCGCCCGGCCATCTGTTTCGGCTTTTGATCGATCGTCACGTAGAGCGTCGCCTTCTGCAGGGCAAAGCACACCGGAATGACGTGCGGGTTGCCCTGCGCATCGGCGGTTGCCATGCGTCCCACGCGCCGCGCGGCCAGGAAGGCGGCCTGCTCCTCAGCTATCATTGGGCGGTTCCTCGGTTGTTTCGGCCACCGCCGAAGCATTGCGGCGTGCACCGGCGCAATTGCCACCTTATGTTGGACAGGTCTGCAGGAGAGCGCCATGGGTGATTCGAACCGCATCGCCGCCACCGCCGCGCTGCTCGGCGACCCAGCGCGCGCCAACATCCTCGCGGCGTTGCTGGATGGACGTGCACTGACCGCCAAGGAGTTGGCCTATGCCGCGCACGTCACGCCGCAGACCGCGAGTGGGCACCTCGCGAAGCTGTCAGAAGGAGGGTTGCTCGCCGCGGAGAAGCAGGGACGTCACCGCTATTACCGCCTCGCCTCTCCGCTGGTCGGTCAGATGCTGGAAGGAGTGATGGCAGTGGTCGGCCCCGAGCGCCCGCGCGCCAGCACGTGGCGTGGTGGCGAGGCGCTGCGAACCGCACGTACCTGCTACGACCATATCGCCGGACGGCTCGGCGTCGCGCTGGCCGACGCTCTGACGGAACGAGGTCATGTGGCGCTCGGTCCCGATGGTGGCGAGGTGACGGAGCTTGGACAGCGGTTCCTCGATGACTTCGGCGCCTCGCCGGCGCCTGGCCGGCGCGTGTTCTGCCGCCCATGCCTCGACTGGAGCGAGCGGCGGCCGCACCTCGCCGGCCGTCTGGGTGCCGCCCTGGCCTCCCGCTGCTTCGAACTCGGCTGGATAGCGCACCAGCGGGATACACGTGCCCTGGCGATTACCGCGGCGGGGCACGACGGCTTCCAGGACGCATTCGGCATCGTCTTTGACATTTAGCCGGCGTGCACTCGGCCTGCCGCGGGGAACGGGATGCCGGCTGGGCCGTTTTCCCTTCGGCGAGCAGCTTGCTAGTGTCCCGGCTCCGAAGTCCTTCGCACCGCAGAATCGGGCTGCTGTTCCTTCCAGTGGCCTGCCTATCGCCTCCGTTCGCCGCGGAATGCGACGAACATCGGGGGCAGGACGCCAAGAGCAGGATGACTTCCGACAGGCGAAGTCATCCTGCTCTATCTCTTTGTTCTGTCGCGCGATTCAGACCTCCAGCGATTCCGCCTTTGGTCGTCGCGCTCTTAGGAGCACCATATGCCCCAGCGAGGCAAGAGAGCAGCAGAGGCGCCGACTTCCACAGCGCGTGCCCACATCGACCATGGCCGCGCGCTGAAGGACGATGAAAAATCGCGACGAGAAGACCCGCACGGCCACCGCCTCGCCGATGCAGCCGATCAGGACGAGCCGAGAGGCTCGCCCAACTCGGACCGCCATCGGTCGGAAACAGCGACGAGCAGGATCCGCGGCGGGAAAACCGGTCGAGGCTGATAGCCGCGATCGACAACAGGCGCACCCAAGGACCGCGGTGCGCCTGCCGGAGTCAGACGCCGGCGGTCTCGCCCGCCGCGGAACGCTCGACGAAGCGAAGGGTGGTTGGCCGGATGTGCTGCCCGATCCATTCCGCCATCGCCTTCTCCTCGTTCAGCGAAGTCCGCAGCGCCGACAGCCCCGCCGAGTGGCCGAGAGAATCGGCAAGCACCAGGAGAGACATGTATGACGCCATTTCGTAGTGCTCGAAGGCGTAGTTCGCGAGCGTGTTCTTCACCACCTCGTCTGGGGCGGTCGTGTGTCCGATGGCCATCATATTTCCGATGAACGACATGGCGGCGTCCTTCATCGTCGAGTGACTGGTGCCGAAGCCAGACAGCAGAGCCTCGATCCGGTGAGCCTGTTCGCGACTCTCCTCGAGATGGTGCTGCATGCGCTCGCGCATCTCCGGATAGTTCTCCAGGCGGCCAATCTGACGCTCTAACAGTTCGATCGCCTGGTTCTCCACCGCATGCTGGTTGCGCAGCCCCACGATGTAGATGTCTCTGGTTTGCCACTGCATTCATTACGGTACTCTCCGCCGGACTCGGGCCGCCGACCGGCCCGATGGGTCCAATGAACGGCGGGCGGTTGAGTTCCGGCTGATCGCAGCCTCTCGTCCACCTGTTGTGCGGAGAGGCGCCCCTGGCCCGGCGCGCAGGGCCGGTGCACATTCGTGCCAGAACATTCCGAGAGGGAGAGGCCATGGCGAAGGTGATCATCAGCTGCGCGGTAACGG
>DATBKQ010000019.1:0-1854 GCA_036555825.1 Acetobacteraceae bacterium
TCGAAATACACCAGGCGCTTGAGGTTCACCGCCATTCTCGTCTCCCCCTTTGCGGGCTTCCGGCGCTGGCCTAGCATTTCCGGCATGGATGAAGAACCCGCAGCGAAACGCGGCCTGGCCCGCAACACCGCCAATTACGGCGATCGCGACTTCGCGCTCTATTTGCGACGGTCGTTCGCCAGGTCGATGGGCTATTCGCAGGCGATGCTCGACCGGCCGGTGGTCGGCATCGTCGATACCGGCTCGGGCTTCAACAACTGCCATCGCACGGTTCCGGAGCTGATCGATGCGGTGAAGCGCGGCGTGCTGGCGGCCGGCGGGCTGCCGCTGCCGTTCCCGACCGTGTCGCTGTGCGAGCCGTCGCTGTTCCCGACCTCGATGCATTACCGCAATCTCGCTGCGCTGGACACCGAGGCGATGCTGACTGCGCAGCCGATGGACGCGGCGGTGCTGATCGGTGGCTGCGACAAGACGGTGCCGGCGCAGTTGATGGCGGCCGCGTCGGCCGACATCCCCGCGGTGCAGCTTGTCACCGGCCCTATGCTGGCCACCTCGTTCCAGGGCGAGCGGCTCTCTGCCTGCACCGACTGCCGCCGCTACTGGGCCGCGTATCGTGCCGGTCGCGTCAGTGCCGAACGGATTGGTGAAATCGAAGGGCGGCTGGCGACCACCGCGGGCACGTGCGGCGTGATGGGCACCGCCTCGACCATGGCCTGCATCGCCGAAACGCTCGGAATGGTGCCGCTGGGACATGGCTCGATCCCAGCAGTTCATGCCGACCGTCTGCGCGCGGCGGAGGAGGCCGGCGTGCTGGCGGTGCAATTGATCGCGACACCGATCCGGCCGTCGGAAATCATCACTGCCGCATCCGTCAAGAACGCGTTGCGCGTGCTGCTGGCGCTGGGCGGTTCGACCAATGCGCTGATCCATCTGACCGCGATCGCGGGACGGCGTGGTGTCGGTGTCGATCTGCACCGGCTGAACGAGCTGTCGGACACGACGCCGGTGCTGGTGGACCTCAAGCCAACCGGCGACGGCTATATGGAGGACTTCCATGCCGCCGGCGGCATTCCCGCGCTGCTGTGGGAACTGCGCGATCTGCTGCATCTGGAGACGCGCGACGTGACTGGTGCAACGCTCGAGCAGCGCTTGCGCGAACCTGCGTTTGTCGACCGCCGCTTCATTCGTGCGCGCGCCCAGCCGGTGTCACCCGTGGGCGGACTGGTGGCGCTGTTCGGCTCGCTGGCCCCGCGTGGCGCGATCTTGAAGCGCAGTGCGGCGACCCCTGCGTTGTTCGAGACCGAGGCGCGGGCGGTGGTGTTCGACGGGCTGGAGGACCTTGCGAACCGCATCGACGATCCGGCGCTGGATGTCACCGACCGTGATATCCTGGTGCTGAAGAATGCCGGCCCCCTGACGCCGGCGGGCATGCCGGAGGCGGGCTATCTGCCTATTCCGCAGAAGCTGGCACGTGCCGGGGTGAAGGACATGGTGCGGATGAGCGATTGCCGGATGTCCGGTACCGCGTTCGGCACCATCGTGCTGCACATTGCGCCCGAGGCGGCGGCGGGCGGACCGCTCGGGCTGGTGGAGAGCGGCGACCGTATCCGCCTTTCCGTGAAGCAGCGCCGGCTCGACCTGTTGGTATCTGACGAGGTGCTGGCGCGGCGGCGTGCCGAGTGGCGACCTCCGGTGCGACCGGCAAGGGGTTGGGACCGCATCGTGGCCGAGCAGGTGCTGCAGGCGGACGAAGGCTGCGATCTGGCGTTGCTGCGACCTGCTGGCTAGACTGCCTGTATGAACATTGCCCTGCGCAAGCCGATGAGCCTGCAGGAGTTCCTCGCATGGGAGGAA
>DATBKQ010000020.1:0-13409 GCA_036555825.1 Acetobacteraceae bacterium
AGTGGCGATTGCCACTCGCAGTGTCAGCGATTTCATCGGAGGCGGCATGCGCGTCGTGAACCCATGGTCCGGTCAAGAGGCGTGACTGAGAGCTGGCAGCTTCGGCCCGCCACGACAGCCGATATCCACTGCCTCCACACATTGTCCTGCCACCCGGCGGTGTATCGCTATCTGTTCGACGGCATAGCGCCCGACCGCGAATTCGTCGCGGGTCGGGTTGCCCAGGCCGTGGCCAACATCGCAACTCAGGGACTTGGCATGTGGCTGCTGACAAGCCACCTCGCACCGTGCGCCGGCTGTATCGAGTTGCGACTTTACCCTTTGTCGCAGTCAGCCGAAGTCACTTACTTCCTGCATCCGGATTATTGCCGCCAAGGTCTTGCGACGAGAATGGCTTGGACCGCGATCTCGCAGGCCTTCCGCTCGCCGCACATCGACTGTGTCGTCGCCGGACACGACCTTCCGAACGCGGCATCATTGGCCGTGATGCGCCGGCTTCGGCATGCGGTTTCATCGGGCCGTCCAGTATCCGCTGGGAACCGGCGCCGAATATATCCTGCGCCGGAACGATCCCGGACCTCTACCGCGGCCGGTTCTGATACCTCTGCGCTGACCACACAAGCATGCCGCGACTCTTCCTCGACATATCGACGGTAGCCCGCTGGGTCGGCCCGCCGGTCGGCATCGTTCGCGTCGAATACGAGCTGGCGCAGCACGCCATGCGCCGCAGGCCCGACGTGCAATTGACCTTCTACGACCCGCTGACGCAAAGCCTGCGCGCGCTCCAGCCGGCATGGCAAGAATTGGTCCTCGGCCTCGATGGCGCCATCGACACGATCGGCATCGACTTCCGCCGCCACCGCCCCAAGTGGCGCAACATGCTGTCGCCCAGGTATCCGTTCGTCATGCGGCTAGAGCGCCTCCGGCTGGCTGGTCCGGCGCGAACACGCGCCCCGGCGAAACGCATCCAAGGCTGGCTGCTCGGCGCCGACGCCCGGCGGACGCCGTTCACCGATCGTTTCGGACGGCGCATGGCCGTCGTCCCTTACCGGTTGGCCCTGGGCGACGAGGTTCAGCCAGGTCCCGATGACACGTTGTTGTCCGCCGGCTCGGACTGGCTGCACAAGGGAACCGCGATGCTGTCGCTGCGCGCCCGGCATGGCTTTCGCATGGCGGTGATGTGCTACGACCTGTTGCCGCTGACGCATCCGCAATTCTTTCCGGCCGAAGAGCTGCCCGGATTCGGTGCGTATTGGCGGGCAACTCTCCGCGCCGGGGTCCGCATCCTCTGCAATTCAGCCAGCATCGCCCAGGACCTGCGGAACTATGCCGCGGCGCTGGGCCTGCCTGACCCGAAACCCGTGATCGTGCCGCTCGCCGCGTCAGTGGGATGCGCAGCGCCGCTGCCCCGGTTGCGCCCTCCGCTGCAGCCGGAACGCTTCGCCCTGTTCGTCAGCACGGTGGAGCCGCGCAAGGGACATGCCGTCCTGCTCGAGGCCTGGTGCCGCTTGCTGCGGCAGGGCATCCCGCAGCGGCACGACTTCCGGCTGCTCTTCGTCGGACGCCGCGGCTGGATGGTGGACGATGTGCTTGATCAGCTGGAAATCGCCAGGTCGGACCCGTACGGTGCGTTGCACTGGGAAGGCGTCAGCGACCGCGAACTGGAGCGGCTCTATCGCGACTGTGCATTCTGCCTCTATCCATCGCGCTACGAGGGCTTCGGCCTGCCGATCATCGAGGCATTCACGCGCGGCAAGGCAGTGATCGCATCGAATGGCGGTGCGGTGCGGGAAACGGTGGGCGACCTGTCACCCAGCCTCGATCCACTCGCCGTGGACGCCTGGACCGACAGGATTGCCGAGTGGATCGAGCATCCGGCGGCAAGAGAGGCCTGGGAAGCGCGCATTCGCCAGCGGTTCCGGCCGCGACACTGGCCGGAGGTGGCCGAACAGATCATGACGGCGGCGGTGTCATGAGCGTAGCCCTCGCGTGCAGCAGCAGGGCGTGCAGCCGTGTGCGCGGATGCAGGTCTCGTTGCGCATACAGCAGACCAAGCGCTTCCCGCGCCGCCGCCTTCTGCCCGGTGCGAACCGCATGCACCGCGGCCCCCAGCGCCCCGGCAATCATCCGGTGGCGTAGCTCGGCCCGGCTCACCCCGGTCGCCTCCAGCCACGCGCGGTCCACCAGCACCGCGTCCGCCGCGGGATCGACTTCGCCGCGCCGGCGCGCACGGGCGGCGACCTGCGCGCCGAACTCAGCAAGAATGCGCTGCTCCAGACCGCTCTGGCTGACCTGCAGCGCATGTTCGCGGTAATCGAGCAAGGGCCGCGGCACCGCATGCAGGGCAAAGCGCTCCGACAGCCGCAGCCAAAGATCGTAATCCTCGGCCTGCCGAAACGCCGCTCGGTATCCGCCGGCGTCAAGGACCGCCTGTCGGTTCAGCAGCATGGTAGGATGGGCGAGACAGTTCCGTTGCAACAGAGCGTCCGCAATGGCAGCCGGACCGGTCGGCGGACGGACGATGTCCCCCGGCCGCCCGTTCTCATCGATGATTCGCCACGCGCTCGCGATACCGGCTGCGCCGGGATGGGCGCGGGCGGCAGCGAGTTGCACCGCCAGTCGATCAGACCAGGCGACATCGTCGGCATCCATCCGGGCGACCCACCCGGTGCGCGCCTCCAGCATGCCTGTGTTCAGCGCCGCGACCAGTCCGCCCGACGGCAGCGTGATCACCCTGATCCTGCCATCGCGCGCCGCGGATCGCGCGAGTATCTGTGGCGTCTCGTCCGTGGAGCCATCGTCGCAGATGATGAATTCGAAGCTCCGAAGGTTTTGCGCCAGGATGCTGCCGATGGCAGGCTCCAGGAACCGTGCACCGTTGCGAACCGGCATCAGCACCGTCACTTCTGCCATGATCGGCCGGCCCCCTCCGCCGTCTGCACGGTTTGCATAGCGCATGAGCCCGCGCCCGGTCAGCATCGTCACTGTCACGCGCGACGGGCTGTTCTTCACCAGATTGCTTGTCGCGCGCGTGCGGCAGACCGTCGCGCGGCGCGACTACGAGATCATCGTCGTTGACCAGGGCAGTCGTGACGGCACGCAGGCGTGGGCAAGAACCCAGCCCGACATCAGGCTGTTGCGGCAGCGGCGCTGGTTCAGCCGCGGCCACCAGCATGGCGAAGCCGCCGAGATGGGGGCGCGCGCGGCGCGTCATCCCTATGTCGTCCTGTTGGATTCGGATGCGCATCCGATCTGTGCCGATTGGCTCGACAACAGCATTGACCGGCTCGATGACGAACACCCCCTCGCCGGAGCGATCTTCCGCAGCCCACACCACGGCAATCCACACGGATGGTACGTGCATCCGCATTTCATGGCGTTCCGTCGCGCTGACCTCGGCGGGCTGGTCGTGCTGCGCAAGCTACGCGGCGAGAGCACTGATACCGGCGAGGAGGCCACCATCCGGGTCCTCGCCGCGAAACGCCGCATCGTCGGCCACGAGATCGCGTTCTGCGCAAAGTTCGACGTGGGCCATCCGCGGGTCCCCACGGTGGCCGGCGGCGTGTTCCACGCCTGGTACGTATCGCGCCTGCTGCACACCGAGACCGAGGTCATCCGCGAGACCGGCGGCCAGGTCTCCCGCGCCGGCTACCTCGAGCCATTGCAGGCCAGGTTGCGCGCCGTTTACGGTCTCCCCGGCTGACGACACACTGGGCAGATCTCCGCCGCGACCTCCGCCAGCACCGCCTCCACCGCGGCACAATTCGTTCGGATGTCGGCGCGTGCTGCTGCCAGTCGCGCCGCTTCGCCGATGTGCGCGCGCAATCCGGGATCATGCAGCGCCGCGATACGTTCGGCCAGCAGCACATGATCCTCGGGATCGACGATCACATAGCCGTCCGTCCCGTCGGTGATCAGGTCGGCGGCGCCGTTCGCGGCTGTGGTCACCACCGGCAGCCCGCAAGCCATCGCCTCGATCGTGGCAAGGCTGCACGCATCCCAGCGCGTGGGATGCACCAGCACATCGGCCGCCGCGTAAAGCCGCTCCACCTCGGTCACGTTGCCGTGAAGCGTGACGCACCCGCCCAGCCCCATACGGTCCGCGAATTGCAACCACAGTCGGTCCGGCACGCCGCCCGCCACCGCGAGCCGCACGGGCAGCCCCTTGCCGTGCAGCAAACCCAGCGCCCGCAGCGCCGTGTCGAACCCCTTCAGCCGAAGGTTGTGCGCCACCATCAGGCACAGCAATTCCTCGCCGAGGCCGAGCGCGACCCGCTGAGGCCCGCGCAGGGGCGCCAGTCGGTCGGCAGCAAAACGCTTTGTGTCCACGCCATTGGGGATCACCACGATGTGCCGGACGTCGACCTCATGGCGGGCGACCAACAGCGCGCGCAGCCGGCGCGAGACGGCAATGATCCGCCGGGCGTGGGCCGCCGCGCGCGCCTCGATCCGGGCCATGCGCACCCGGCGCAGGTTCAGCCGCGGCGAAATCGCCGCGCGCAGCCGCCGCAATCGCGTGTGCGAACGAATCTCCTGCTCCATGCTGAGCAGCCGCGAGCCGGTCTGTGGCTGAAATACATGCGCCGACCAACCGGTGCCGGAATCGTGCAGCACCATGGGGCCAAGCCCGCCGACCGCCTGTTCCACCGCGACCGCGCGGCCGAACACATCGCCCGGGTCCGGCAGCATGTGCAGCGTCGCGCCATCGTGCCGGAAATCCGCGCGGAACGTGATGATGTGGACCTCGTGGCCGGCGTTCAGCAGGTACTCGGCGAACTGCGCCGTCCAGCGCTCCGCGCCTCCGCCCCCCGGGTTGAATTCGTCCGTGATCAGGCCGACGCGCAATTGCCGCTTACACCAGTCGCGCCTGCCGCACCGCCGCGGCAATGAAGCCAGCGAACAGCGGATGCGGAGCGAACGGCTTCGATTTCAACTCCGGATGGTACTGCACGCCGACAAACCAGGGATGGTCCGGCAACTCGATGATCTCCGGCAGCACGCCATCGGGCGACATGCCGGAGAACCGCAGGCCGGCACGCTCCAGCCCCTCTTTGTACTGCACGTTCACTTCGTAGCGGTGCCGATGCCGCTCCTCGATGCGCGGCGCGCCGCCATACAGCTCCGATACCAGTGAGCCCGGGCTGAGCACCGCCGGATACGCGCCCAGCCGCATCGTACCCCCGAGATCGCCATCCTCAATTCGCCGTTCGATCTCGTTGCCCCGCGCCCACTCGGTCAGCAGGCCGACAACCGGCTCGTCGCATGGCCCGAATTCGGTGGACGAGGCGCAACGCAGCCCGCACAGGTTGCGCGCCGCCTCGATCACCGCCATCTGCATGCCGAAGCAGATGCCGAGGAACGGCACGCTCTTCTCGCGCGCGAACCGCACCGCCTCGATCTTGCCAGGCGTGCCACGCTCGCCGAAGCCGCCTGGCACCAGAATGCCGTTGCAATCCTCAAGCCGATGCACCGCCTCGTCGTGCTCGAAGATCTGGCTGTCCACCCAATCGAGCTGCACCTTCACCCGATTGGCGATGCCGCCATGCGTCAACGCCTCGGCCAGCGACTTGTAGCTGTCCAGCAGGTTCGTGTATTTGCCGACCACGGCAATGCGCACCTCGCCTTCCGGCGAGCGGATCGCATCAACGATCTCCTCCCATCGCGACAGATCGAGCCCGTCTTCCGCCGGCAGGTCGAAGTGCCGCAGCACCTCGCGGTCCATGCCCTCCGCATGGTAGCTGATCGGCACCGCGTAGATCGTATCGACGTCGAGCGCGGCGATCACCGCCTGTGGGCGCACGTTGCAGAACAACGCGATCTTGCGCCGTTCATTCTCCGGGATCGGCCGATCGCAGCGGCACAACAGCATCTGCGGCTGGATGCCGACGTTCAGCAGCTCCTTGACGGAATGTTGCGTCGGCTTGGTCTTCAGCTCCCCGGCCGACGGGATGAACGGCACCAGCGTCAGGTGCACGAACATCGCCCGCTCAGGCCCCAGTTCATTGCCGAGCTGGCGGATCGCCTCGAGGAACGGCAGGCTCTCGATGTCGCCCACCGTGCCGCCGATCTCCACCAGCACGAAGTCGAGCCCCGAGGTATCGCGGACGATGGCTTCCTTGATCGCGTCGGTAATGTGGGGGATCACCTGCACCGTGGCCCCCAGATAATCGCCGTGCCGCTCCTTGGCGATCACCTCGGAATAGATCCGCCCGGTCGTGGCGTTATCGAAGCGGTTGGCCGGCACGCCGGTGAAGCGCTCGTAGTGCCCCAGGTCCAGATCGGTCTCCGCGCCGTCATCGGTGACGTACACCTCGCCGTGCTGATAGGGGCTCATGGTCCCCGGATCGACGTTCAGATAGGGATCCAGCTTGCGCAGCCGCACGGAAAAGCCGCGTGCCTGCAGCAGCGCGCCCAGCGACGCGGAGGCGATACCTTTTCCAAGCGAGGAGACCACGCCGCCGGTGATGAAGACATACCGCGTCATGGGCGCCCAGTATAGGAACCCGAATCGGTCGACGGGAAGCCCGCTCGTCAGGCGTCTCGCATGCGTGAGACGAGGGTCAGTTGGTCGGGACGCTGGGCCCCTTCGGTGCGGATGGGGGCGCGGGCGTGGGCGCCGACGGTGCGGGCGCCGAGGCGGGCGGCGGGTTCTCCAGCAACGACCGGCCGACGCCGGTGGTGCCCCGGTTCAGCAGCGCCAAGGTCAGCGACAGCGCCATGAACACCGTGGCCAGGATAGCCGTCGCGCGGGTGAGCAGGTTGGCGGTGCCGCGGCCCGACATGAAAGCGCCCATGCCCTGCGAGCTGCCGATGCCCAGGCCCCCACCCTCGCTGCGCTGGATCAGCACCACGCCGATCAGCGCGATGGTGACGAACAGGTGGATGATCAGCAGGACGGCAATCATTCAAAGCCCCTCGACGCGGGGCAGCATCTACGCCGGCTTGGCGGCCCGGGCAATCGCCAGGAAGTCCTCCGCCTTCAGGCTCGCGCCACCGATCAGCCCGCCGCCGACATGCTCCACTGCCAGCAGCGAAGCGGCATTCGCCGCACGCATCGAGCCGCCGTACAGAATTCGGATTCCTTGCCCCGCGTCGCCGAACTGCCGCACCAGCTCTTCGCGGACAAACGCGTGCATCGTCGCCACGTCCTGCTCGGTGGCGGTCTTGCCGGTGCCGATTGCCCAGACCGGCTCATAGGCCACCACGCCGTCGAACGGCTTGGGCAGGCTGCCGGCGATCTGCCAACCGACCACCTCGGTCTCCTGACCGGCGGCGCGCTGGTCCTCGGTCTCTCCCACGCAGACAATCGGGATCAGCCCGGCGGCGACCGCGGCCAGCACCTTCTCGCGTATCAGCTCGTCCGTCTCGCCATGGTTCTGTCGCCGTTCGGAATGGCCCAGGATCACCCAGCCCGCGCCGGCATCGCGCAGCATCGCAGCCGATACGTCGCCGGTATGGGCACCCTGGACCTGGGTGTGGCAGTCCTGCCCGCCGACCGCCACGCTGGAGCCCGACAGCACCCGCGCCACCGACTCGATCGCAGTGAACGGCGGGCAGACCAACAGGTCGCACGCCAACCCCGCGGCGCCGTCGCGCACCCCGGCGGCCAGCTCCTCCGCCGGCACGCGCAGCATATGCATCTTCCAGTTCCCGGCGATCAGTTGCCGCATCGCGATCTCCTGGCGCTGGCGCGCGGTCGCTTGAGGCGGCTCCGTCGGAAAGCGTGAATCGCGCGCTCGAAGTCCATGCCGCGCTGGTAACGCAAAGGGCCACCGCTGGCAAAGCCAGCCCGCGGCTCGTATATCCTGCCGCCGACGCCATCCGGGGCTTGCCTGCATGATCACAGCCTTCCGCCGCTACCTCGAGACATGGGTGGTTCGCGGCTTCTTCCTGATCATGGTGCTCGCCTTCATCTCCTGGGGTGTCGGCGACGTGGTGCGAATGATCGGCACCTCCACCTGGGCCGCCAAGGTCGGTGGCCACACCATCGAAGGAAGCCAACTGCAGGAAGCCTTTCAGCGCGACATGTCGCAGTTGACCAAGAACCTGCCGTCCGGGCAGGAGCCCACACAGGCGATGCGCAGCGATGTCGCGCACCAGGCATTGCAGCGGCTGATCGCACAGGCGGCGATGAGCCAGGAGCTGCAACGCCTCCACATCGTCACGCCCGACCAGGCGGTACGCCAGGCGATCTTCGCCATGCCGGCGTTCCGCGGCCCCAACGGCCAGTTCGACCAGGCGACGTTCGAGGCCGTGTTGCGCAACAATGGCCTGAACGAGCCGCGCTTGATCGAGATGATGCGCGGCGACCTGGCACAGCAGCAACTGCTCACCGCGATCAGCGCCGGGGCGGCCACCCCGGACGTTCTGCTCCGGCCCTTGTTCGAAGGCCGGTTCGAAAAGCGCTCGGCCGATATGGTGGAGTTTCCATTCGCCGCCGCGCCGCAGCCGCCCGCGCCGACCCAGGCCGAGATACAACGCTGGTACGACAACCATCCCGATTTGTACTCGGCGCCGGAGTACCGCAGGATCAAGGCGATCGTCCTTTCGCCGCAGGCGTTGGAGAAGGACATCCCGGTCAGCGACGCCGAACTTCAGGCCGCCTACCAGCAGCACAAGTCGCAGTACGTGATCCCGGCCAAGCGCTCGGCCGAGGTCATCTCGGTAAGCGACGAGGCAAAGGCGAAGTCGCTGGCCGAGACCTGGCGCGCCGGCGCGGACTGGCAATCCATGCAGAAGGCGGCGCAGGACGCAGGAGGCTCGGCGATCGCGCTCGACGACGCCACCGAGCGCGAATTTCCCGACCCGGAATTGGCACGCATGGTGTTCGCCGCCACGCCAGAAGCGGTCACGGGTCCGGAGAAGGGCGCATTGGGCTGGCACATGGTCCGCGTCACCAAGGCCGCCCAGGGCAGCGAACAGAGCTTCGATCAGGTCAAGGACAAGCTGCGGGAGGAGGTTCTCGCCGCGAAGGCAGCCGACTTGATGTACGACCGCGCCAACAAGGTGGACAACGTGCTCGGAACCGGCGCCGGCCTCGACGAGATGCCCAGCGATCTCGGACTGGTGGGCGTTGCCGGAACGCTCGACGCCGAGGGCGATACCCCGGAAGGCAGTCCTGCCCCCATCCCTGGGCCACCCGAACTGAAATCGGCGCTCATCAAGGCGGCTTTCGAAACGCCGAAAGGCGACCCGCCGCGCCTGGTGGAGGTCCAGACACCCTCTACCGGCGGCTCGGCCTACTACGCACTCAGCGTCGAGGACATCACGCCACCGGCGGTGAAGCCGTTCGACACCGTGCAGCAGCAGGCCGTCGCCGACTGGACCAAGGACGCCAGGCGGCACCAGCAGGACCAGGCGGCAGCGAAGCTGCTGGCGGCGGTGAAGGGCGGGCAGTCGCTGGCCGACGCGGCCACCGTGGCCGGTGTGACGGTACGGCGCACGCCGCTGGTCACCCGCGGCGCCACGGCCGAGGGGATGCCGCAGCAACTGGAAGGGCCGCTGTTCGCGCTGAAGCAGGGCGAACCCACGATGGTGGAGACGCCGGAGGGCTTTATCGTCGCCGTGCCCGCCGAGATCGTCGAGGCCGAACCGAAGGCGGACCCGGCCGGCTACGCACAGGTCCGCCAGGCCTTGCGGCGCTCGATCGGTAACGATATTGCCGCCGGCTTCGCCGACGCATTGCGCGCGCGCGCCGAGCCACGCATCAATCAATCCGTCGTCGACAACATCAGCGGCCCAGGGCAATGAACGTCACCGTCCCGCCTGGCTTCGCCAGCTTCCGCTCCACCTACGATGCCGGGCGTGGCACCCTGGTTTGGCGGCGCGGCGTCGCCGACCTGGAGACCCCGGTCGCCGCCTTCCTGAAGCTCGCGCATGGCAGGCCGAACTCTTTCCTGCTGGAAAGCGTCGAGGGCGGCGCCGCGCGCGGGCGCTACTCGATCATCGGCATGGAGCCGGACCTCGTGTGGCGCTGCCGCAGCGGACGTGCCGAAGTGAACCGCCACGCGCTTTCGGCCCCGCACGCCTTTGTGGCCGACCCGCGACCGGCACTCGACAGCCTGCGCGGCATGATCGCCGAAACGCGGCTCGATGTGCCGCCACACCTTCCGCCCATGGCCGGCGGGCTGGTCGGCTATCTGGGCTACGACATGGTCCGGCTGATGGAACGGCTGCCGTCGCGCAACCCTGACGTTCTCGGCGTGCCGGATGCGCTGATGCTGCGCCCGACGCTGTTCGCGATCTTCGACAACGTCAACGACGAACTGACGCTGGCGGCGCCCGTCTACCCGCAGGCTGACATCGCCGCCGAAGCCGCGTGGGACCATGCGTACAAGCGGCTGGACGCAGCCGAGGCGGCACTCGACCGGCCATTGCCGCATCAGCCGCCGCCGGTGATGCTGCCCGATCCGCCGGCACCGGCGTCGAATTTCTCCAAGCCGGACTTCCTGGCCGCGGTCGATCGCTGCAAGGAGTACATCGCCGCCGGCGACGCATTCCAGATTGTCATCAGCCAGCGCTTCTCGGTGCCGTTCGTGCTGCCGCCGTTCGCGCTCTATCGCGCGCTGCGGCGGATCAACCCGGCGCCCTTCTTGTTCTTCCTCGATTTCGGCGGCTTCGCCGTGGTCGGATCGAGCCCGGAAGTGCTGGTGCGTCTGCGCGACGGCACGGTGACGATCCGCCCGCTCGCCGGCACCCGCCGCCGCGGCGCCACATACGAGGAGGACCAGTCGCTCGAGGCCGAGCTGCTGAACGATCCAAAGGAACGCGCCGAACACCTGATGCTGCTCGATCTCGGGCGCAACGATGTCGGCCGCGTCGCCGAGCTTGGCTCGGTCAAGGTGACCGAGAGCTTCGTCATCGAGCGCTTCAGCCACGTGATGCACATCTCCTCCAACGTCGAGGGTAGGCTGCGCGACGGACTGGACGCGCTGGATGCGCTGATCGCCGGCTTCCCCGCCGGGACGTTGTCAGGCGCGCCGAAGGTCCGCGCGATGGAGATCATCGAGGAATTGGAACCGGAACGGCGCAACATCTACGCCGGCTGCATCGGCTACTTCGCCGCCAACGGCACGATGGACACCTGCATCGGCCTGCGCACCGCACTGGTGAAGGATGGCGTGATGTACGTGCAGGCCGGTGCCGGCATCGTCGCCGACTCGGACCCGGAATTCGAACACGAGGAATGCCGGCAGAAGGCGCGCGCGCTGATGCGAGCGGCCGAAGAGGCGGTTCGGTTTGCCGCCGGAAAGCCTGGCGGCAACAACCCTGGGTAGCGTGTGATGATCGCAGGCTGCGATGCCATCACTCGCGAACATCGGATCGTCTGGTTGCGCTCGTCGTGTTGTTGCTCGTCCCGGCCCTGCGCGTGGCGAACGGCGTGGGGGATGATCGCGCCGGCGGGATCGGCCAGCGCGTGATGACCGAAGGCGGGATCGCCGGAGGTCTGAATCACGCGCCCAGCCGGATCACCTGGGCCATCGCGGCAGTGACGGCGCAGATGCGGTTCGGGTTTCGGTGTCAGGCTTCCGCATCGCCCGCCCGTGCCGCCTCGATCCTGGCAATGTCGATCCGGCGCATGGTCATCATGGCGTCCATCGCTCGCTTTGCCGCGGCGCGATCCGGATCCTTCAGCGCGGCAATCAAGGCCCGCGGCACAATCTGCCACCAAAAGCCCCAGCGGTCCTTGCACCAGCTGCACGCGCTTTCGCTGCCGCCATTCTCGATGATCGCGTTCCAATAGCGGTCGGTTTCTGCCTGATCGTCGGTCATCACCTGGAAGCTTACCGCCTCGTTCGGCGTGAACGCGGGGCCACCATTCAGACCGACAAAGGCCTGGCCGAGTACGGTGAACTCGACGGTCAACTCGCTACCCTGTTCACCGCCTGGGTAATCGGAGGGAGATACAAGCTCTTGTCCGACATGGCTGTCGGGAAAAGTGGCCGCGTAGAATTCCGCCGCTTTCCGCGCCTCGCCATGGTCGAACCACAGACAGGTGACAATTTTTCCGGTCATCGAACTTTCCTCACGAGGCTTGATGGCGTGTTCGATATAAATATGCGTGACGCCTGTCGATGAAGGCCCCCTTCAAGATCAGGTTATTTGTTGGCGACAATTGGCTCTGCCTTGAAGCGCATGGGGTCGGTAGGTCTCTACCTAGAGCCCTCAACGCGACCAGGCACTGACCTGGTTTGACCTCGAACCACATCTGTTGCGCGCTGCACACCCGTACCCGCGTCGAATCAAATGAAGATATCATCCCTACGCGCGATGCATCTCACGGCAACGACGGAGATCACGCCGTTCTCTGGATTCGCAGCGCCCACCCCGGCGTCGGTCCACAATGAGGCAACCGCTGCGGATCCATCGTGCAATGCAGGTTCGGTACATGATGCTGGCTAAAACGACCCGGCTACCGACCCGAGGGCGATGACGGCACACAGTGCGATGATCGGTCCCACGATTCCGGCGATGATGATGTCGAAGTAGCTCTCCCGGTGCGTGCAGCCGCAGAGCGCGAGGAGCGTCACCACCGCGCCGTTATGCGGCAGGGTGTCCAAGGTGCCGGACCCTATGACCGCGACGCGGTGCATCAATGCGGGATCGATGCCGATCTGCGCGGCAAGGTTCATATATAGCTTGCCCAGCACCGCGTCGATGGCGACGGCGGGCCCATTGTAGCCCTCACCTCTCCGACGCGCCGCGGCCTCGGCACGCGTCAGCCACCAGAGACCCCAGCCGAGCATGATGGCCGAAGCGACGACGCCAAGTCCCGGTGCGGCGAACGGTGTGGTGCCGAAGAACGGCATGGGAATCGCATCCTGCACGGCCGGTGTGCCCGGCAGCGCGGACATGGTGAAGGTGGAGGTGCCGAGTACGATCGTTGCCGGCATCAGCCTGAGCGGCACGGCCGCGACGCGGAACAGCGCTTGCGCCATCGGCACGAGGACGAAAAAGGCCACCATCAGGCTGACCCCGCCATAGGTCACGAATGCGCCCGCGAGCACGATCGCAAGGATCGCCCGTTGCTGTCCCAGCTTCCGGGTCATGTACTCGGCGATGGCGGAGACCGAGCCGCTGTCGTCCATCAGTTTTCCGAACAGCGCGCCGAGCAGGAAGATCGGAAAGAACTGCGCCAGGAAGTGGGCGGCGCCGGACATGAAGGTCTGCGTCCAGTGCGCGAGCAGCGGCTCGCCCGCGAACGCCGCCGCCAGCAGCGCGGCGGCCGGGGCGAGCACGAGCACGCTCCAACCACGAAACGTAAGCCCGAGCAGCAGGCCAAGACCGAGCAGAATTCCGAGCAACCCCATAAGCTCAAACGCCCTGCAAGAGGGCATCGAGATCGTAGGTGGAGCGCGCACCGAGATCGGCGGAATGAGCCGAGAGGAAGGCGTCGGCTGCCCGGCGCC
>DATBKQ010000021.1:0-6765 GCA_036555825.1 Acetobacteraceae bacterium
TGACCGGGACCCAGGCGGCGCCGCGCATCGCCGGCACCGCGCAGCTCACGGGCGGCGAGGTGCAGGACTACCAGGCCGGGGTCAATCTCCGGGCGATCGCGGCCACCGTTCAGGCCGACGGCGACCGGATCCGGCTCGCCCGGTTTTCCGCCCAGGCGGGAGCCGGCACCATCGGCGGGTCCGGCACGGTCGGCCTTGCCGCGCCGATGCCGGTCGATCTGACCTTCACTGCCCAGAACGCCACGCCGATCGCCAACGAGATGCTGACCGAGCGGCTCGACGCCAACCTGGCGATCGCCGGCGAGGTGCAGGGCAATCTGAGCGTCCGTGGCACGGTGCGGGTGCGCCGCGCCGACCTGCAAATCCCCGACAAGCTGCCGCAGAGCGTGGCGGTGCTGCCGGTGCGCAATGCCAACGCGCCGCCGCAGCCCCCGGCCAAGGCGGCGCCCCCGCCGGACATCGCCTTGAACCTGACGGTCCAGGTGGACCAGTTCCTTGTCGCCGGCCATGGCCTGGACGCCGAACTGGCGGGCGCTATCCAGGTCCGCGGCACCGCGGCCAATCCGCAAGCCGGCGGCGGCCTGAAGCTGCAGCGCGGCACCTTCGACCTGGTCGGCCAGACACTGACCTTCAGCGAAGGCAGCGTCGATTTCATCGGCGCCGGTATCTCCGATCCGGGGCTGCACTTCGTCGCGAACACAACTTCCAACAACATCGTCGCCACGCTCACGGTCGGCGGCACGGCGCGCCATCCCAAGATCACCCTCAGCAGCGTGCCCGATCTGCCGCAGGACGAAATTCTGGCGCAGATCATGTTCCATCGCAGCACCGCGCAACTGAGCCCGATCGAGATCGCGCAGATCGCCGCGGCGCTCGCCTCGTTCTCCGGCGCGGTGTCCGGCGATCCGCTGGCCAATCTCGGCAAATCGCTGGGGCTGGATCGGCTGTCGGTCGGCACCAACAATGCCGGTGCCGCCACCGTGCAGGCCGGCAAGTATGTCGCCCCGGGACTGTACCTTGGCGCCAAGCAGAGTGCGTCGGGCGGCACCCAGGCGGCGTTGCAATACGACATCACCAAAGGCCTGAAGCTCGAAACCACCACCGGGATGGGCGGCGGCAATCCCCAGGGGACCAGCGACAGCAGCGGCTCGAGCATTGGCCTGACCTACCAGTTCGAATACTGAGGTTTGCCGGAACCGGCCGGTCTCGGTAATAGCACCGACGAGGACAAGGATCGGCGCACCAGCCAGGTGGACATGGAATCGATCGCGACGATGCTCCGGGCGGTGCCGGGCTTTGCGGAACTGGACGATCATTCGCTGGAGCATGTTGCCGCCGGCGGCGAGATTGCGGACGTTGGCGCCGGCGATGTGCTGTTCCGGGAGGGTGCTGCGCCCGAAGCGCTATATGTGCTGCTCGACGGCACCGTGAGCCTGACCGGCACATCGACCGATGCATCCAGCACCGTGATCGACATACTGGGCCCGGCAAGCAGCTTCGTGCTGGCGAACGTGCTCGGGGACGAGCCTTACCTGATGGGCGCCGAGGCGGTATCGAGTGCCCACCTTGTACGTCTCCCAGCGGGACAGATACGCGAGGTGGCAACCGCGCAACCTGCCGCCGCCATGGCGATGATGCGCGCCATATCGGCCGAACTCGGCAACATCACGCGGCAGATCGTGGACCTGAAGGTCCGGGTGGCGGCGCAGCGGCTGGGGGCTTTCCTGCTGAGCCAGGTAGAGGAGCTGACCACCAACCGGGCGGACTTCCGGCTTCCGGTCGCCAAGGGGCTATTGGCGCCGTGGCTGGGCTGCCGTGCCGAGAACCTGTCGCGGGCTTTCATGTCGCTGCGCGCATATGGCGTCGAAACCCATGGCTCACGCGTGACGCTGCACGATATTGCCCGGCTGAAGGCGTATATCGGGCTGTCGGGCACTGCTCGAGTAGGTGGCGTGCCGACGCGCGAGCCGATCGAGAAGACGTTCGGCGACGCATTCCGACTGCGTCCGCAGCCAAAGCGGCGATGAGCCGGACGCGGCCGGGGTTGTCGCCATGTTGGCCGTCAGGTTCGTCGGCTCACCGCTGCAGACAACGGTTTACCTGCTGTGCGTCGCCACCAGCCTGCTTTGTGCCTATCTGCTGGCGCGGGCTTACGTGCGCGGACGCGCCAGGCTGCTGATCTGGAGCGCGATCTGCTTCGGGCTGCTGGCGCTGAACAACCTGGTGCTCGCCGTCGACATCCTGCTGCTGCCTGGTATCGACCTGACCATTCTGCGCAGCGTCACCGCGTTGCTCGCGGTTGCGGTGCTTCTGGTTGGCTTCATCTGGGAAACCTCGTGAGCAAGGGAGACCTGGTCACCTTTCTCGCCGGGCTGGTCACCATGGGCTATCTGGCCTGCGGACTGTTCTTTGCCAAGTTCTGGCGGCGCAGCCGCGACTTCCTGTTCCTGGCGTTCGCCGCGGCGTTCTGGCTGCTGGCGACGAACACCGTGCTGCTGATTGCGGTGCCGCCGGCGGATGGACAACGGACATGGCTGTATCTTCTGCGCGTCCCCGCCTACCTGCTGATCGCGGCGGCGATCATACGGAAGAACACCGGAGACGCGCGCGAGGAGTGATGCTGCCGCCGCCCTTGCGGTGCGTCGCGTTGCGCCACACTTTTCCGGGCAGCGGGCTCGGGGCAAGGGAGAGCACCGGTAGCGATGGTCCAGTTCAGGTTGCCGGCGAATTCCAGGATGAGACCGGGGAAACTCTGGCCCGCGTCAGGCAACGCCTCGCGCACCAAACGCTTCCGCGTCTATCGCTGGAACCCCGACGTGGGCGGCAGTCCTTGGCTCGATGTCTTCACCCTCGATCTGGACGACTGCGGGCCGATGGTCCTGGATGCCCTGATCAAGATCAAGGATGAGATCGACCCGACACTGACCTTCCGGCGGTCATGCCGCGAGGGTGTGTGCGGCTCCTGCGCCATGAGCATCGATGGCGGCAACCATCTTGCCTGCACGACGCCGATCGAAAGCGTCAAGGGCGATGTGCACATCTTTCCCCTGAATCATCAGGCGGTGATCAAGGACCTTGTCGTCGACCTCACGCCGTTCTTTGCGCAATACCGGCTGATCGAGCCGTGGCTGCAGGCGGACACGCCGCCTCCGCCGGATCGGGAACGCCTCCAGTCGATCGAAGAGCGAGCAAGGATCGACGGCTACTGGGAGTGTATTCTTTGCTTTTGCTGCACCTCGGGCTGTCCGAGCTGGTGGTGGACCGGCGACCGATATCTTGGCCCCGCTGTGCTGCTCAACGCCTGGCGCTGGATCGCCGAGAGCCGCGACGAAGCGACGGAGGAACGCCTGGATGCGCTGGACGATCCATTCCGGCTCTATCGCTGCCATACGATCATGAACTGCACCCAGACATGTCCGAAGGGCCTGAACCCCGGAAAGGCGATCGCGCTCATCAAGAAGACGATCGCGGAACGCAACCTGTGAGCGTTGTTCATCAATAAAAACTTCGGCCTAGACTAGAGCGTGATGACTGGAGGCGGAATCGCCGGAGGTCTGAATCACGCGCTCAAACCAAAGAAAGCTCAAGCAGGGTGAGGTCAAGCTGACCTCATCCCGCTCCAAGTGTCACTGCGAGCGCAGCGAAGCAATCCCGACCGTGATTGCTTCGTCGCTTCGCTCCTCGCAATGACACGGGAGCTGCTGAGCCGGCTCAATCGACCCTATTGTAGTCATACGTGCCGATTCCCTGCAGCAGGAGATAGCGGCTCTGGCCGTCACCGGCGTTCCGCACATGATGGACCACTCCGGCAGGCACGCTGGATCTCTCCCCGGGGCGCAAGACCACCTCGGCCGGCGGCTCGCGCGTCTCGATGCCGATCAGGCCTTCGAGACAATAGAATGTGTCGGACACCTCGGAGTGATAGTGCCAGGGGTGAACGTCGCGGGCCTGCAAAAGATACTCCACGACGCGCACGTCCGCGGTCTGGAGAATAGGGATTGGATTCCGCCTTTCCGCATGATCCATCGCGCTGCCTCCTCGCAGGTTCAACCGACCTTACCCTGTTCGATCCTTTGACCCAAAAGGCAGGGGAATGCTCAGGCACGATCCTCGACTGCGGGGATCATCCCCTTTTCGTGCAAGGATTTGAGCAGCAGGTGCAGATATACGAGCCCGCCATACGGCCGCCAGTGCCTGACGATCGTCCTGGTGCGCTCATAGTCCAGAGGGCAGCTCAGGCCGAGCCATCGTTGCAGACCGTTGCGGGCACCGACGTCGTCGCCCGGGAATACATCGAGGCGCCCGTACCCGCGAAGCAGAACGTACTCGGCCGTCCAGCGCCCGACCCCCCTCAGCCGGTCGAGGCTTGCCTGAAGCGCGTTGTCGTCGACGCAGTCGAGCCCGTCCAGCCGGACATCCCCACGTTTCGCCGCGGACGCCAATTCGATGATGGCGGCGCTCTTGCTGCGGCTGAAGCCAAGCGCGCGCAGCGATTCGGGGCTGGCGCCGGCGAGGTCGCAAGGCCGCGGGAAAGCCGCGCCCGATCCGGGCGGCGACCGCGGCGCCCGGCCGTGCGCGGCGGCAAGCCGGTTGAGCAAGGTCAGCCCGGCCTCGAGGCTGAGCTGCTGGCAGGCGATGCCGTTCACCAACGCCTCGAAAACCGTCGGGAACCGCGGCGGCCGCATCCCGCGGAACCGCTCGGCGAGTTCATTCAGGCGAGGATCGCGCGCCGCGATCCGGTAGAACGGCATAAGATCGATGGCGAGACCGAGCACCGGTGCCAGCACCGTGTCTACCAGTCTGCGGCACGCGCTCGGTCGAGCTCCGGCCGCGACAACGCGCAGGCGGGGCCGATCCCCGCGCGCGACCTGGGTGACTGCAAGCTCGACCGGAGCGTCTCCGGCAAACAGCGTCCTTCGGTAGGTGGTGCCGTCCCAACGGTCGATCCGATTGATGGCGCGGCGGCGGAGCGCCCACACCGTGAGATCCAGCCGAAACGGCGGCGCGACCTCGACAGCGAGGCAGGATCGCGCCAAGCCGCCCTCAGCCCGCGCTGCCGCGCCTGGCCTCGATACGATCCCAGATCATCGCCTCGATGTTGATGCCGTCGAAGCGGTCGATCTCCTGGATGCCGGTGGGCGAGGTGACGTTGATCTCGGTGAGCCAGTCGCCGATAACGTCGATGCCGACGAAGATCATGCCCTGGCTGCGCAGCGTGGGGCCGATGGCGGCGCAGATCTCGCGGTCGCGCGGCGTGAGCGAGCACTTCTCGGCCCGGCCGCCGACATGCAGGTTGGAGCGCGCCTCGCCTTCGGCCGGCACGCGGTTCACCACCCCGGCCGGCTCGCCATCGACCAGGATGACGCGCTTGTCGCCCTGCCGCACCGCCGGTTCATAGCGCTGGAACATCAGCGGCTCGCGCGAGCGGGCGAAGTGCATTTCCAGCAACGCCCCTAGGTTCTCGTCGTCCGGCTTGATGCGGAACACGCCGGCTCCGCCGTTGCCGAACAGCGGCTTGACGATGATGTCCTTGTGTTCGAGGCGGAACGAGCGGATTTCCTCCAGGTCCCAGGTGATCATGGTGGGCGGCATCAGCTCGGGGAAGTGGGTGACCAGCAGCTTCTCGGGCGCGTTGCGCACCGCGGCCGGGTCGTTCACCACCAGCGTCTGCGGGTGGATGTGTTCCAGCATGTGGGTCGCGGTGATGTAGGCCATGTCGAACGGCGGGTCCTGCCGCATCAGCACCACGTCCATCGAGCCGAGGTCGAGCAGCGCCTGTTCGCCGAATGCGTAGTGGGCATCGCGCCTGCGCTCCACCGTGACGGGGCGGGCGCGGGCGAGGAGGCGTTCCTCGCGGCGTTCGCCCTGGCGTCTGACCCCCTCGCGCAATGCCATGTTGCGCACGTCGTAGTGCCAGAGCGCGTGCCCGCGGCGCTGCGCCTCCAGCATCAGGGCGAAGGTGGAGTCGGCGTCGATGTTGATGTGCTCGATCGGGTCCATCTGGACCGCGACCTTCAGCGCGCGTGCCATGGGCGGCTCCCAGGGTCGGTGTTGCGGTATTGTCTATGGGGACAGGGGAGCGATGAGAAGAGCGCGTTGCGCACTGTTGTGAGCACGGGTATTCTGCACGGGTCATAAACCCGGGTCCGGAACATGCCCACTGCCTTGTTCGATGCCGCTGCCCGCAAACGCACTGTGAGCCTGACCATTAACGGTGACCTTTATGCCAGGACGAAGGCGGCGGGCATCAACGCCTCGCGTGTCGCCGAGGAGGCGCTTGCGGAGGCCTTGCGAAGACAGCAGGCCGAGGTGCTGCGCGACGAGATCCGACGGGATCAACGGGCGCTTGCGCGATACGTGGCCGAGTACGGCGACCCGGCTGCCGAATTGCGGGAGATGTTCGAGCCGCCGTCCGATGCAGCATGACGTTTTCGCAAATCCGGCCGGCACAACACGGCGCGCGTTTCCGTTCATTGCCGTCCTGCAGGCCGACATTGCCGGTGAAGGACGCGGACGCGTTGTCGCGCCGCTTGCGCCGCGCCGCGCGATGCCGGACGCGGTGGGGCGCCTGTTGCCAGTCGTGCGACACGATGGGGTCGAATTCCTGCTCGCATTGGAGCTGATGACATCGGTGCCGCTTGGGGTTCTGCGGCAGAAGCTGGGTTCGATCGCGCAGCACCGCGATGACATCACCCGCGCGCTGGACTGGCTGTTCACTGGCGTCTGATCCCGCGCAGCTCGACGCTGGTTAGAGATCGAGAAAGC
>DATBKQ010000022.1:0-16375 GCA_036555825.1 Acetobacteraceae bacterium
TGTTCGCCCGGCTGGATGCGTTCAGCCTGGGGCGGCTGATCGCCCTGTACGAGCACAAGGTGGCGGTGCAGGGCTGCGTCTGGGACATCGACAGCTTCGACCAGTGGGGGGTCGAGCTGGGCAAGGAGCTGGCTGGCAGCATCATCCCCGAGCTGGAGCCGGGCGTGGTGCCGGGGGCGCACGATTCCTCCACCACAGGGCTGATCGCGCGATTCCGGGCGCTGCGGGGCGAGGCCTAAGCGGCCAAGGTTTTCACTACGGAGGACGTGGAGGGCCACGGAGCGGGTGTGCAAGCTGACGGGTCGACCGGCGTGCAGCGCCTGAGGATCGTCTCCGTGGCGCTCTGTGCGCCTCGCACGTCCTCCCTAGTGAAATAGAACCGAGCGAACGGCACAGGCGGAGCCAAGCTGGCCCGGCGGTCGCGCATGGGTCGCGATCAGCGGTTGCTTCCGGCTGAGACAGACTTGGCACATAGTGCGCCGAGCGATGTCTGCGATTCGCATCCTGCCGCCGCACACGGTCAATCGCATCGCCGCCGGCGAGGTGATCGAGCGGCCGGCTGCGGCGGTGAAGGAGCTGGTGGAGAACGCGCTGGACGCCGGCGCCGGGCGGATCGCCGTGGCGCTGGCGGGTGGCGGCATCGACCGGATCGAGGTGACGGACGATGGCAGCGGCATGGACGCCGCGGGCCTGGCGCTCGCTGTGCTGCGGCATGCGACCTCGAAGCTGGCCGACGAGGATTTGGTGCACATCGCGACCCTCGGGTTCCGCGGAGAAGCGCTGCCGTCGATCGGCGCGGCGGCGCGGCTCGCGATCACGTCGCGTACCCGCGACGCGGGCCATGCTGCGGAGATCCGGGTCGAGGCCGGCCAGGTCTCCGAGGTCGCGCCTGCCGCCGGCCCACCGGGCACGCGGGTGGTGGTGCTGGACCTGTTCTTCGCCACGCCGGCGCGGCGGAAGTTTCTCAAGCATCCGCGCACGGAGGCCGAACATGCCGAAGGCGCGGTGCGCCGTCTGGCGCTCGCGGCGCCCGGGGTGGCGTTCCGGCTGGAGTCGGACGGCCGCCTGATCTTCGATCTGCCGCCGCAGGACCGTTCCGAGCGAGTGGCTGCATTGTTCGGCCGCGAGGCAGCCGAGGCGATGGTCGAGGTCGCCGGCGAACGAGGGGCGCTGCGGATAGCCGGGTTTGCCTGCTCGCCCGCGGTGACGCGCGCCACGACCGCCGCCCAGGCACTGACGGTGAACCGCCGCCCGGTGGCCGATCCGGTGCTGAAGGGTGCAGTGCGGATCGCCTACCGCGACGTGATCGCTGCCGGCCGGCATCCGGTGGTGGCGCTGTGGCTCGACCTGCCGCCCGAGGAGCTGGACGTGAACGTTCATCCGGCCAAGAGCGAGCTCAGGTTCCGCGATGTCGGCGCGGTGCGTGCACTGGTGATCGGCAGCATCGGGCGGGTGCTCTCCGGTGGGGCGGGCACGGCACTGCCGGCGCCCAGGTTGCCGTTGCGGCCGTCGCTGCACCTGGTGCACGCGCGACCGGCGCCGGTACCCTACCGCCCGGTGCCGTTGCCGGGGCTGGCGGAGGCCCGGCTCGCCTTCGGCTCGGCGCCTGCAGCCCGCGTGCTGCCTGACTCCGCGCCTCCCGAAGAGGATTATCCGTTGGGAGCGCCGGTGGCGCAGGTGCTGGATACCTACGTGATCGCCGTGGCGGCCGACGGCACGCTGGTGCTGGTCGATCAGCACGCGGCGCACGAGCGGCTGACGCACGAAGCGCTGCGCGAGCAGATGCTCGCCGGCGGTGTGCAGGCACAGAAGCTGCTGTTGCCATCGGTGGTGGACCTGCCGCCGGCGGATGCGTCGCGCCTGCTGGCTCGGGTCGGGGAGCTCGGGCGGCTCGGACTGGAGATCGAAGCGTTCGGACCCGGCGCGGTGATGGTGCGCGCCTTGCCGGCGGTGCTGGGCGCGGCGGAACCGGGATCCCTGCTGCGCGACCTGGCCGACGAGTTGGCCGAGTTGGACGAGGCGACGGCGCTCGCCGCACGGCTGGACGCGGTGATCGCGCGGCTGGCGTGCCATGGCTCGATCCGCGCTGGACGGCGGTTGAATGCCGCGGAGATGGATGCGCTGCTGCGGCGGATGGAAGCGACCCCGCGCGCGGCGACCTGCAGTCACGGCCGGCCGACATTCCTCAGGCTGACCAAGGCGGAAATCGAGAAGCTGTTCGGACGGCGGTAGCGCGTGATGACCAGAGGCGGAAACGTCGGAGGAGGAAACAAGATGAAGCGAAGTCTGTTGGCCGCATGCGTGACGGCGCTGACGATCTCGGCGAGCGCGTCGGCCGACACCCCGGGCGTCACCGCGACCGAACTGAAGATTGGCAACACCATGCCGTACAGCGGGCCGGTGTCGTCCTACAGCCCGATCGGCAAGCTGGACGCCGCATTCTTCGCCATGGTGAACGAGCACGGCGGAGTGGCCGGGCACAAGATCGACTTCATCTCGCTGGACGACGGCTACAGCCCGCCGAAGACTGTCGAGCAGGTGCGCCGGCTGGTCGAGCAGGACCAGGTCGCCTTCCTGTTCAACACACTCGGCACGCCGACCAATTCGGCGATCGTGCGCTACGTCAACCAGAAGAAGGTGCCGCATCTGTTGGTCGCCACCGGCGCGGCGAAGTGGGGCGACTACAAGGATTATCCGTGGACGACCGGCTTTCAGGCAGACTACCGAACCGAGGCGCAGATCTACGCCAAGTACATCCTGCAGCAGAAGCCTGACGCCAAGGTCGCGGTGCTGTATCAGAACGACGATTTCGGCAAGGACTATCTGAACGGGCTGCACGCGGTGTTCGGCGACCGCTACGGCAAGATGGTGACCGAGGCGACCTACGAGCCGACGGATCCGACGATCGACAGCCAGATCACCACGTTGCAGGCCTCGGGCGCCGATGTCCTGGTCGTCGCGGCGGCACCGAAGTTCGCCGCACAGGCGATCCGCAAGGTGCACGACCTGAACTGGAAGCCGATGTTCATCATGACCAACGTGTCGATCTCGGTCGGCTCCGTGCTTACGCCGGCCGGGCCGGAGAATGCGGTGGGGCTGATCAGCACCGGCTATCTGAAGGACCCGACCGACCACCAGTGGGACAACGATCCCGGCATGAAGGAATGGCGCGAGTTCATGGCGAAGTACATGCCGGGGGCGGACCTGACCGACAACAACTATGTCTATGCCTACGCCGCCTCGAAGCTGATGCTGCGGGTGCTGGAACAGTGCAACGGCGATTTTTCGCGGGTGAACGTGATGAAGCAGGCGGAGAATCTGCACGACGTGGAACTGCCGACGCTGTTGCCCGGCATCAGGGCGAGCACCAGCCCCACCGATCACCGGCCGATCAAGGCGATGCAACTGGAGCGCTGGGACGGCAAGACCTGGGTGCTGTTCGGCGACATCATCGAGGCAGGTTCGTAAACGCCCGTCACAATAATGGCGGGTCACGTCCCCGTGGTTCGCTTGCCTACGCCGGTTTGCGTGGCGTCTGACTGATACAGGCGAAGCGCGCGTCCAAGGCACCGGTGCCAGCCGACACAGCGCAGGGGGCAGACCAGAATGAGTGATATCGGACTGTTCGAGGCGATCCACACAGCGCGATCGCTGCGCCGGTTGAAGCCTGATCCGGTGCCGGAGGCGCTGATCACGCAGGTGCTCGACGCGGCGATCCGCGCGCCCTCGGGCGGCAATGCACAGAACTGGGGGTTCCTGGTGGTCCGCGATGCGGGCCTGCGGCGGTCACTCGGCGCGATCTACCGCAAGGCCTCGGACATCGCCGATAAGGTTTATGCCGCCAAGGGCCGCCCGCCGCATATGACGGAACGTCAGTATCAGCGGCTGATGAGCTCAGGTAGCCATCTATGGGATCACCTGGGCGATGCGCCGGTAATCGTGGTGCTGTGCCTGCACCGGCCGGAGGTGCCGGATGTGCCAACCGTCGATCACGCGGCCGAACTTGCCTATGCCGATAGGATTCGTGGCGCCAGTATCTATCCAGCGGTGCAGAACATCATCCTGGCCTGCCGCGCACTGGGGCTGGGCACCACGATGACCACCAACCACCTTCGTTGCGAATACGAGGTGCGCGCGCTGCTGCGACTGCCGGCGGAGGTGGACAGCTTCGCGCTGATGCCGATCGGCTGGCCGGTGGAGCGGTTCGGGCCGCTGTCGCGCAAGCCACTGGCCGAGGTCGCCTACGCGGACCGCTGGGGCAACCCCTGGCCCGGCTGCGCAAGCCAGGTCAAGGACCGGCCCGCCAGATGCTGATCCGCGTGGCGCCGTGGCTGCGTTCGGCCAGCACGTCGGCGGAGAGCAACGGGCCGTCGCGCGCCGTTTCGGCGATGAGCAGGGTGTGCGGCGCGACCCAATGGGCCGAACGCAGACGCGCGACCGCGCGGGGGACAAGATCGCGGCGATACGGCGGGTCGAGGAACACGAGATCGGCGGGCTTCCCCGACGGGATGGCGAGCACGTCGATCGGCAGGACGGTCGCCCGATCCTCAGCCTGGCAGGCCGCGATATTCGCACGCAGGGCGGCCAGCGCGGCGCGGTCGTGCTCGATGAAGACGGCGTGCGCCGCGCCGCGCGACAGCGCCTCCAGGCCGAGCGCGCCGGTCCCGGCGAACACGTCGAGCACGCGCGCGCCTTCCACAATTCCCCGGCCACCCCAGGGCGCGTGCAGCAGCACGTCGAACAGCGCCTGGCGCACCCGGTCGGCGGTCGGACGCGTGGCGGAGCCAGAGGGTGCGGTCAGCCGGCGGCCACGCCAGAGGCCGGCGACGATCCTCATTCACGCACCGCGTGGCAACTGATCGCGCAGCACGCGCGCCGGCACCTCATGAACCGCGCCGCGCGGCAAGGTGCCAAGCTGAAACGGGCCGTAGGCGATGCGGATCAGCCGCGCCACGGTCAGCCGGAGATGCGCCATCACGCGCCGCACCTCACGATTGCGGCCCTCGCGCAGGCTGACTGTGAGCCACGCATTCTCACCCTTGCGGGCATCCAGGCCGGCATCGATCGGACCATAGGCGGTGCCCGCGATATTGAGGCCCTGCGCCAAAGCCGCGAGCCTGCCTTCGTCCACCTTCCCGTGCACGCGGACCCGATAGCGCCGGATCCAGCCGGTCGCCGGCAGTTCCAGTCTCCGTGCCAACGCGCCATCGTTGGTCAGCAGCAGCAGCCCCTCGCTGGTGAGATCGAGCCGGCCGACGCTGATCACGCGCGGCATGCCTGGCGGCAGCCGGTCGAACACGGTCGGCCGGCCCTGCGGATCGCGGTGTGTGGTGACCAGACCGACCGGCTTGTGGTAGCGCCAAAGCCGGGTGCGCTCCGGCGGATCGATCACGGTGCCATCGACCTGCACAAGATCGCCTGCGGAAACGAACGTCGCGGGATGCGTCACCGGCGCGTTGTTCAGCCTGACGCGGCCCGCGGCTAATAGCCCCTCCGCGTCACGCCGGCTGGCCACACCGGCGCGCGCCAGCCACTTGGCGATACGTTCGCCGCGCGCTTCCGGCGTCAACTCAGGCGCGGCAGGCGGCGAGCAGCGCGTCGAAGATGCGGCGGTCGCCGGGATCGATGAAGAATTCCGGATGCCATTGCACGCCGAGACAGAAGCGGTACCGCGGGTCTTCCACGCCCTCGATCACCTGGTCCGGGGCGACGGCGTTGACCACCGCGTGCGGACCGGGGTCGCGCACCGCCTGGTGGTGCGACGAGTTCACCTGCATGTCCGACGCGCCGACAATGCGGTGCAACAGCGTGCCGCCGCGAATGGAGACCGCGTGCCCAGGCTCATGGCGCGGGTTGGTCTGCTCGTGTTCCAGCGCGGCCTCGATCGCGTCCGGGATGTGCTGGATCAGCGTGCCGCCGAGCGTCACGGCAAGCAGTTGCTGCCCGCCGCAGATGCCTAGCACCGGCATGTTCCGCGCCAGCGCGCCCTTGGTGAACGCCAGTTCGGCAGCGGTGCGGTCCTCCTTCAGGGTTACCGTCGCGTGCCGGCCGGCATCACCGTACAGCGCGGGATCGATGTCGAACGCGCCGCCGGTGACCACCAGGGCGTCGATACGGTCGAGGTATTCGGCGGCAAGCGACGCGTGGTGGGGCAGCGCGATCGGCAGCCCGCCGGCGGCGACGACCGCATCCGCATAGTTCTGCCGGATGGCGTACCAGGGATACTTCGAATAGCCGCCGGGTTGCTCGGAATCGAGCGTGATGCCGATGACGGGGAGGCTGCGCATGGGGCAGTGCTAGCCGCGGGTGTCGTTGGCGGCAAGCCCGACGCGTGACCGGACTGATGAGCGCCCCCCGGTTGGCCATGTTACGCAGTGCGTCTCACCGGCGAGGAAGCCAGTCGGTGCGTACCAGCCTCACGCATCCGCTGATCATCGACGCGGTCGAGGTGCGGCCAGGGCAGGGGCGCTGCGGCTCCAGAGGCCGTCGATGCGTGCGTCGCCTATGCCGAGGTGCTGGCCGATGCGATCGAGGGCCGACGCCGGAGCGAGGTCCTGCGACCGCGAGATGGGGTAATCGGTCGCCGCCGTTGTCCCACTAGGCTCGCAACCGACCCTCAATGGAACGGAGCGAATCATGCGCAAGGTTGTCGGTCTCGATATCTCCCTACAAAAAACCGCCGTCTGCGTGCTCGACCGCGATGGAGCACTGATCTGGCAGGGAAAAGTGGACAGCGAACCGGGTCCGCTCATCGACAAGCTTCAGCTTTGGCGAGATCAGATCGACGTAGTGGGCCCGCTTTCGGAATGGCTACACCGCCACCTCGTGGCCGCCGGCTTCAAGGCGGTCTGCGTCGAGACACTCCACGCACAGCGCTTCCTGTCCACTCGGCCGGTGAAGACCGACAGGAACGACGCACGCGGGATCGCTGAGATGATGCGCGTCGGCCATTACCGACCAGTGCACGTGAAGTCTGCCGAGGCGCAACTCATCCGCAACACCCTTCAGGCACGCCGACAGATCGTGGCGACGCTCCTTCAGATTCAAGGGTCGATCCGCGGCCTGTTGCGCATGCACGGCCTCAAGGTGGGCGAGATACACCGCAACCGATTCGACAAGCGCGTGGGCGAATTACTGGAGGAAATGCCCCTTCTCAAAGTCGCGATTGAGCCGCTGCTACGGGTGCTTGGACAGCTCGTAGCTGAACGTAAGGCCTTGGACAATCGCCTGGGGCAAGCTGCTCGGAAGAACGCGGCATGTCTGCGGCTAATGACCATACCCGGCGTCGGGCCAATCACCAGCCTCGCCTTCCGGGTAACTGTAGATGACCCGGCCGCGCACGTCGGCCTCACACCACGAGTCCACCAGTCCGGGGAGACGGATCGATCCGGGAAAATCAGTAAGGCGGGCGACCATATGCTTCGTCATCTCCTTTACGAGGCGGCCTCGGCACTTATGACGCGGTGCCGGCAGCCTTCGAAGCTCCGCGCATGGGGTATAGCCATTGCGCGCAGGCGTGGTGCCAAGCGCGCCCGCGTGGCTGTGGCGCGCAAGCTCGCGGTGATTATGCACCGGATGTGGGTCGCCGGGAGCCGGTTCGAGGCGGGAGCGGGGTTAGGGAAGTTGACTGCCTCATAGTCGGCGCCATCTTCCGCTCTCTCTTCACAACCGCACCTGGACGACGGGACCGGCCAGTCCGTCACGCCCCCGCGAACATTCCTTGGAGTGGACCGCGCGCAGTGAGATTGGACGGCCAGGCCCTCGTATCCCACCCTGGGGCAGCAGCGATGCCGGACCCCGCACAGAAGCATGATCCAGGCGGCGGTCCTAAGAAACACGGCGGGGGGGACAATGACCCAGGTTCTAGTTGTAGGAGCAGGGCCGGTAGGCCTCACCCTAGCGCTCGATCTCGGGCGTCGAGGTGTGCAGTGTTTGTTGATTGAACGCAACGCTACTGCCATTCAGTTGCCAAAAATGGAGCGCTGCAACGCCCGCACGATGGAGATTTTCCGGCGGTTGGGCATTGCGGAGCGAGTGCGACAAGCCGGGCTTCCAAAGGACGCGCCGATGGATGTGTTCCTGGCGCTGTCTATGATGGAACCTCCTCTCGTCCATCTTCCTTATCCGTCCGTCGCAGTCGCGAAAGCCCAGATCGCGGCCATCAACGATGGGAGGCCCCTCGAGCCATATCAGCTGATTTCTCAATACACGTTGGAGCCGCTTCTGCGCTCCATCGTCGAAGCACTACCCAACGTTGAGGTGCGGTTCTCCTGTGAACTGCTGTCCTTTGTGCAGAACGAAAGCCACGTGACAGCCACCATTCGTGAACCAAGCGGCAGGACGGCAATCGTCGAAGCGGCATACATGGTCGGCTGCGACGGAGGGGCCAGTGTCGTTCGCCGGCAACTCGGCATCCGGCTGGCAGGAGAGGGCAATATCCGGAAACTCCGGCAGGCCCATTTTCACTGTCCTGCCCTCTATGAGAGGGCCACGGTCGGAAAGGGGCGCCACTACCATATCGCGGCCGGCCCCTTGTTCCCCTTGCTCATCTTGCAGGACAGCACCCGCCATTGGAGCCTGCACGCCGCGGCGACCACCGATGCGGAGATGGCAGCCATATTCCGGAGTGCCATCGGCATGGATATCCCGTTCGAGATGCTGTCCGGCAACGAGTGGACCCAACATCTGCTGTGTGCCGAGCGCTACGGCGACGGGCGTGTCTTCCTCGCGGGGGATGCGGCGCATCTGGTGATTCCGACCGGCGGCCTGGGCATGAACACCGGGATCGGCGACGCTACTGACTTGGCCTGGAAGCTTGCGGGAACGCTTCACGGGTGGGGTGGTCCAGCACTGCTCGCCAGTTACGAACTTGAGAGACGGCAGGTTGGCCTGAGGAATGTGGCAGCTGCGGGCGCAGCAATGTCAGGTCGGCTTGGCTGGCGTGCGGCATGGCAGCCCGATATTCGTGAAATGTCCGGCCACGCGGCGCGAAGCGAAATCTGCCGGCGGTTCGACACCGAACAGCGCAAGATCACCGAGATCTCCGGGATTGAATGCGGCTATCGATATGTTGGCAGTCCGGTTATTGCCCCCGAACCCGGAGAGGGACCGGATCCAGATACCCCGCGCTATGTGCCGACGACTTGGCCGGGAGCGAGATTGCCACATGTTTGGCTGTCTGACGGGGCGGCGCTGCACGACAGACTAGGTGCAGGCTTCACGCTCTTGAGGCTTGGTGAAACCCACGCCGACAGCACGGAACTGGAGAATGCGGTCAAGCATACTGGTGCGCCACTGGATGTGCTGCACGTCCGCGACCCGTTTGCACGAGACATCTACGAGCGCGACCTCGTCCTGGTTCGACCGGATCTGCATGTTGTGTGGCGCGGCAATCAAGCTCCTCCTCGGCCAGGCGAGATTGCGGCGCGCGTTACCGGTCATTCGCCGTAGGGATGCTCAGCGTCGCTGTATTTGATCTTTGCGCTCATGCCACGACAGCATTCCACAGAGAAAACGATACGTAAGCAAACCGGGAGGAGAACGCAACCGCAGGTCGTTCCGACACATGCCGGAGGCATTAGAATTCTCGTCACGTCAGCAGAAACCGACGGCGCGATGAGCATGATCGAGACTGACGTCATACCTGGCGGGGGCCCAACATATCATAGCCATAGCCGGGAAGATGAGACGTTCTACGTCGTCTCAGGCATTGCCGAAGTTCAGATCGAGAGCGAAGTATTCCTCTGCCGCGCTGGCGACCGCATTTATGGTCCGCGCTGGTTTTGAGCAGAGCTTTGTGGATGCGGCGGCCATGCTCCAAGAAGGCAAGGATCAGAGCGAGATCGTGCGTATGCTGCAGGAACGCTACGGCTGACACGTGGACAGTTGCCCTCGCGCGACGAGCGATAATTCTCAGGGCCTCAGCATTCGGCGCGGGAGTCCGAGGGGAGGGGCTGCCGTCATCGACGAGGATTGGTGTCTTACCCCCTTGACCAGTTCCTCCCGATTACAGAAGAGGGGCGTTACACCGGTGCGATCGGACCGATCGTGGGCGGTTCCTGGCGTGGCAAGCCACGTAAGCAGATCCATGCCTCGGGTTACGTCGCGCACTCGTTGGAGGCGTCGCTCTGGTCCGTGGGGCGCAGCGCGAGCTTCGAGGAAGCAGTGCTGCTGGCGGCAAATCTCGGCGAGGATGCCGATACCACCGCCGCCATCACCGGCCAACTGGCTAGTCTAGCGCCCTCTATGGCGCGAGCGGTATTCCGCAGCGCTGGTTGGACGGGCTGGCATGGTCGTCTCGCATCCGCGAAATGGCGGAAAGGATTGCCGGCTGATCTCACGAAAAGCATTATGAAGTCAGGTTGACTTCACCCTGCTTTGCCTTTCTTTGGTTGAGCGCGTGATTCAGACCTCCGACGATTTCGCCTCTGGTCATCACGCGCTATTCCCTCGCACCGAACCGCTGGAAATTGCGATAGCCGATCGCCGCCACGCCGGCCGACCTGCACCACGCCTGTAGGTGGCCCTGGTCGAGCAAGGCGTACTCCTGAATGCGCCACCCGGCGTGGTCCGGTGCGATCGCGTCGATCTCGCCGGGGACGGTGCAGTGCAGGGCGATGTGGGTGACGCCGTCCGGCAGGGTCTCGATCATCTGCCGATAGGCGCGCGGCGCTTCGGCTGCCGCAACCGGCAGCGTGCCGCGGAAATGGTCCGGCAGCGCGGTGCCGGCCACCTGCAGCGTCGCGACCGCGTCGGCGTACGCCACCGGGTCCGGCGCGAAGCGGATACTGCGCGGCAATACCGGGACCATGCCGCGCTCGCGCGCCAGGGCGATATGGGCCGGGAGCAATTCGGGCAGCATCGCCGCCGCCATGTGCGCATCCAGATGCGTCGGCCGCAGCCCGGCGGCGAAGGCCCGGTCAACCTGGGCGCGCAGTTCAACCTCTGCCGCTTCCGTTACCAGGTGCCGGCGCAGCGATGCCACATCGCGCCAGAAGTATCCGTCGTCATCGATCAGCCCGGATGCCTTCCTGGCGGTGGAGATCGGTGCCCAGCGATACCTCGCCCATTCGCTGGTCAGCGTCAGGTGCACACCAAGGTCGAGCGCCGGGTCCGCGGCGCCTGCCTCGGCGATTTCGCGGAACCACGGGCATGGCACCATGACCGAACCGCAGGTGACCAGACTGCGCGCGGTCAGGCTCAGGAACGCACGGTTGGCGCCGTGGCACATCCCGAGGTCATCGACATGCAGGATCGCGGCCCGGCCGAGACCCAGTTGTCGGCCCAACGATGCCGCCGGTTCGGCGATCACGACGGAGACCGCGACTGCACCAGGCGCGCACCGTCGGCGAAGGCGAAATGGGCGCGCAGGTTCAGCGCATCCACCACAAGCCGGGTCCGATCGAGCGGCATCAGCGTGAAGGCCGTGGACAGCGCGTCCGCCGTGGTCGCGTCGGCCGCGACGACCGAGACGGCGGCGTAGCGCCAGCTCGTCGTGCCGTTCGAAGGGTCGAAGATGTGATTGAACCGGCCCGCAGGATCGAATTGCGTGCCGTAACCGCCCGATGTCGCCACCGCCCGGTCGATTAGGTCGATCCGCTCCGCCACCCGTCCCGGTGCCCGGGGGTCCTCCAGTCCGATGCTCCAGGGCTGTCCCTCGGGATACGCGCCGATGGCCCGTGTCTCGCCCATGTCCACCAGCGCGCTGGCGATCCCGGCATCGCGCAACAGGTCCACGACGCGGTCGGTGACGTAACCCTGCGCGATGCCGTTGAGCGTGAGCGCCATGCCGGATGCGGCGAATGCGATCCGCCGCGCGTCGAGCAGCACCCGCGTATGGCCGACGCGCGCCAGCGCGGTTTCGATCGCGGCGCGGGACGGTCCGGCGGGGTTCGCGTCAGGCTGCGCGAAGTGCGCCGCATAGAGCGCCCAGAGCGGCTGGACGGTGACATCGAACGCGCCGCCGGTGAGGGTGCTGAAGCGCGCGCATTCGCCGAGCAGGCGCACCAGGTCGAAAGGCGGATCGTCCAGGTGTCCATTCTCGTTCAGGCGTGACAGTGCCGAGTCGCGCTGATAAAGACTGAACACATGCTCCAGACGCTCCACCTCGGCGAGGCTATGCTCGATCAGGCGATCGGCGACCGCCGGATCCGGGTGATTGATCTGCAGCATCGCGTCGGCACCCAGCGCGCTGCCGGTCCATACGCGAAGCCGCGGTACATCCGCCGCGCGCCCACGCGGAAGCAGCAGCAACGGCATGCCTGCCGCGGCCGCGGCGATGGTTATGAAGCGGCGCCGGCCCGGCGTCGTCATGCGCCGCTGCCCAGAACGTAGGATTGCGGGATTTCGCCGAAGCGCACCACACGTCCGCCATGCGCCGCGGCGAAGCGTTCGGCCGCCGCCGGGTCGCCGAACGGCACCGCCTCGTCGGTGTCCATGCCGCTCCGGCGGTTGCTGCCGATGACGTAAACCGCCTGGCGCGCCTCGATCCATGTGCCCGGCTCGGGCCTCTCCCAGTCGTGCGCACGCGCCATGTCGCTGACATAGATCGCGGCGATGTTCTTCGGCATCTCCGGCAACAGGGTGAATGCCACGGTATCGCGCACCGAGGCGAACCAGAACGGCTTCTTTTCGTCGCGGACAAATATCTGGCCCTTCGGGCCTGGATGCTCGTTCAGCGCCATGCCGCAGAACTGGCCGATCGAGGCCTCGGTGATCTCCTGCGGCGCCGGCGCGGCGGCGTCCGGCGCATCGTCCCAACACGCACACAAGAGCAGCGGAAGCAGGAAGGCGAGGAGGCGTGTCATATCTCCCTCCGCGAGAACACTCCGATGGTGGCGGCGAGCGGCACCGCGACCCATAAACCCAACGCGACCACCAGCGTGGCGGGTGCGAGACGCATCTGGTCGGTGAGGCCGGCCAGGCCGGAGAAGCTGCTGACGCCGGGCGTGCCCGCCAGGTTGAACAGCCGGAACGCGTCGCTCGGGTTGAGGAGGAGCAGCCAGTTCACCATGCCGGCGGTCACGTTCCGGCCCTGGTCGGCCACCAGCACGCCGAGCAACACCATGTCGTAGATCAGCGCGAACAACAGCCAGACGCCGATCGCGATGCCGCCGGCCGTGCCGCGGTCGCGCACCAGAGCGCTGACCAGATAGCCGACGGCGATGAACACCGTGCCCAGCAGGATCGACGTGCCGACCAGCAGGACGAATGCCGGCCAGGTCGCGGCGTCGCCGCCGTCTGTCAGCGCCAGAATCGCGCCGGCGGCGCCGTAGCCGATGGCGGTGGCAAAGGCCAGGATCGCGGTATGGCCGATGAACTTGCCCAGCACGACCTGCCAGCGTGTCACGGGGTAGGCCAGCAGCAGCGCCATGGTGCCGCGATCCACCTCGCCAACGATCGCGTCGTACGACAGCAGCAGCGCGATCAGCGGCAGCAGGAAGATCGTAAGGCTGGACAGGCTGACGATGGTGACGGCGACGGGGCTGACCTTGACCGCGCCAGTCGGTGCGGCACCGAGGAATGCCAGGGTAAGTGCGAACGCCGCCAGCAGCAGAGTGATCGCTACGACCCAGCGGTTGCGCATGCCGTCACGCACCTCCTTGGCGGCGATGATGCCGATCTCCCTCATGGCGCGGCATCCTCCTGCATGAAGGCGGCGTATACCGCATCGAGGCTGGGGCGGATGATCTCCACGTCCCGCGCGTCCTGCGGCAGGCCGCGCAGCAGCGAGGCGATCGCCGTCTCGTCGCATTCGGTCTCCAGCATGTCGCCGGGCAGACGGCTCCAGCCAGACCAGGGATCCCCGGCATTCGCCACCGCGCGCAACGCGCGGGTCAGGCGTAGCCGCAGGCGTGGGCGAATGCCGGCCAGCCGGCGCAACTCGGCGATGCTGCCGTCGGCCATCGTGCGCCCGCGGTTCATTACCGCCACCCGGTCGATCTCGCCTTCCAGCTCGGCCAGGGCATGCGAGGACAGCAGCACCGCCGTGCCGGCATCACGCAGCTCGCGCAGGATCGCGTAGAAGCTCTGCCGCAGCGCGGGATCGAGACCGGTGGTCGGCTCGTCCAGCAGCAGCGCGCGCGGATTGCCTAGCAGCGCCTGCGCGAGGCCAAGCCGCTGGCGCATGCCCTTGGAGTAGGTGCCGACCCGACGCCGTGCCGCCGCCGACAGGCCGACGCGCTCGAGCAACGCGGCGCAGCAGGCACGGTCCTGGCGCTTCAGGCGAGCGTAGAACGTCAGCGTCTCCTCGCCGGTCATTGCCGGATGGAAGGCGACATTCTCCGGCAGGTATCCCAAGGCCAGGCGCGCGGCGGCATGACCGGAGGCGGGATCCTCGCCCAGCACCCGCACGCTGCCCTCGGTTGGCCGGAGCAGGCCGAGCATCAGCTTGATCAACGTGCTCTTGCCCGCGCCGTTGTGGCCGACAAGGCCAACACACTCACCGGTGTTCAGCAGCAGATCGATGTCGCGCGCGGCCCACTGGGTTCCGAAGCGTTTGCCGACGCCTGCCAGTCGGATCGCGGGTTCGCTCATCGCGATCCATCCAACCGGGTCAGCGCGGGAGGTTTCGGCGCCGCCATCAGCGGGGCGCTGTCCGTTACGCCGCCCGGGTGCAGGGCGGGGAACTGCGATTGCGCCCAGCGCACCACCTGAACCGCCGGACTGTTCATCAGCAGCTTGGCGGCCGGCGCTCGCCAGACCACCTGGTCGATCACATCGTTCGGACGATAGGTTTCGTCGGCGATGCCGTCGCCGTTCAGGTCGAAGGCGGCGTTGTCGCTCCAGTAATTGCCGCGCCCGTTGACCGTCCAGTCCAGCGAGCGCGTGCCGACATACATCACCTGCGTGTGGTTGGCGACGAACGCGTTGCCGGCGATCGCGTTGCGCTCGGAGCCAGCTGTGAAATGCACGCCGATGGCGCAGCCCTCGAACCAATTGCCGGCGAGGCGGTTCTTGTTGGCGTTGTAGATGAACACGCATTTCTGTGCGCCACGCACCACATTGCCGGTGATCTCGGCGCTGTTGGCGTAGTTGAACAGCAGCCCGTTGTCTCGGTCGTGGTCGGAGACGTTGTCGGCGACGCGCAGCACGTTGGAGTACATCAGCACGTAGCCGACGTGGTTGGCGACCGAGGTATTGCCGGAGACCTCGCTGTCGTTGGTGTACATGAAGTGGACGGCGAAGCGGACATCGCGGAAGGTGTTGCCGCGCACGACGTTCTGCCGGCTGGAGACGCTGAACACGCCATCGCGGCCGGCGACCACGTCGTTGTCGAGCACCTGCGAGCCGGGCGTGTTCCACAGCTCGACCGCACTGCCGCGCTCCGATAGGCGCAGCCTGGTCAGTCCGCGAATCTGGTTCCGCGCCACTGTCGCCTCACGCGGTCCCCAGACGTAGACCGCGATCAGGTTGTCCTCGAAGTCGTTGTCCGCGACCACCGCCCGATCGGCGGTCTTGTCCAGGAACACGCCGGCGTCCATGTCGGACAGGCTGGTGCCGGAGTTGCGTACGATCAGGTGGCGGATGGTGGCATCCGGGGCCTTTATCCAGATGACCCGGCCGCGGCCGCCGCCGTCGATGACCGCGCCCGGCTCGCCTTCCAGGGTCAGATGCGGCGCGGTGATTTCCACGCCGCCGCTATGGATGCCCGGTCGGAGGTGCAGCGTGTCACCGGGCGTGGCCCGGGCGAGCGCGTCGCCCAGCCCGCCGGGAGGCACGTTGATAGGGGCCGCGTAAGCCGCCGGGCCGACGAGTAGTGTCATTGCGAGGAGCAATGCGACGGCCGACCCTGACCCGGCCAAGCAATCCCGGAATAGGTGCACAGGCCGTCCGAGATTGCTTCGCTTCGCTCGCAATGACACGGAAATCACGCCCTGGCCTTCGGATGCACGATCATCCGGCCGGACATCTCCATGTGCAGCGCGTGGCAGAACCACTGGCAGTAGTACCAGTAGACGCCGGGCTTGTCGGCCATGAAGGTCACCGAGGCGGTGGCCTGCGGGCCGATCTCCATGGCGATGCCGTAGCGCACGATGGTGAAGCCGTGCGTCAGGTCCTCGACGTCGTCCATGTTGGTGACGTAGACGGTGACCTCGTCGCCCTGCTTCACCCGGAACTCCTCCAGGCTGTAGTTGGGCGCGATCGAATGCATGTAGACCCGCACCTTGTTGCCGTCGCGGATGACGTTGGCTGCTTCCTCCAGCTTCACGCCGTCCTTGGCCGCCTGCGCGGTGGCGTCGGCCCACGTCGGATCGTTGCGCTTGTAGATGCTGATCGGATTGATTTTCGAGCGATGCATGATGCAGATATCGTGCGGCTCGGCGAAGCTCGGCCCGTCATGGACCAGCTTCATCTCCTTGCCCGAGATGTCGAT
>DATBKQ010000023.1:0-19937 GCA_036555825.1 Acetobacteraceae bacterium
GCACCATCCAGGCAGTCTGTCCACGCTCCGCGGCCTCGGCCGAGCACATCGCGGGTCTTGTCGTGCCGGGGATGGCCAATCTCCACTCGCACGCATTCCAACGCGCAATGGCGGGGCTGGCGGAACGCGCCGGACCAGGCGACTTCTGGCAATGGCGCGACCTGATGTACCACTTTCTGTCGGTACTCACGCCGGATGACGTGCAGGCCATTGCCGCGCAGCTATACGTCGAGTGCCTGCTGCACGGCTATACGTCGGTCGCCGAGTTTCATTACCTGCACAATGCGCCCGACGGCTCGCGTTATGTCGACCCTGCCGAGTTATCGCATCGTATGGTTGCCGCCGCGCAGACCGCGGGCATCGGGCTCACCCTGCTGCCTGTGCTGTATTGCCGATCGCAGTTCGGCGGCGTGGCGCCGACCGAGGCACAGCGCCGCTTCGTGCTTGCTCCGGATCGCTACGCCGATCTGTGCGCGACCGTCGCACGCAGCACAGCCATCGGTATCGCGCCGCACTCGCTGCGCGCGGTGAGCGAAAACGAATTGCATCAGGCCATCGCAATTGCCGGCTCGCACGATGCTCCGATCCACATTCACGTTGCCGAGCAGCAGAAAGAGGTCGCCGACTGCATCGCCTGGAGCGGCGCCCGGCCGGTCGCCTGGCTGCTGGATCATGCGCCGGTCGGGTCGCGCTGGTGTCTGGTGCACGCAACGCACATGGATGCCGGCGAACGCCGGCGCCTCGCCGGAAGCGGCGCGATTGCGGGACTGTGCCAGACGACCGAGGCCAACCTGGGCGACGGCATCTTTCCCCTGCGCGAGTTCCTGGCCGAAGGCGGCCGGTTCGGCATCGGCAGCGATTCGAACGTCTGCACCAGCCCGATCGAGGAGCTGCGCTGGCTGGACTATATCCGGCGACTGGAGACGCGCACCCGGACTGTAACCGACAACCTCTATCAGCGGGCACTCGCCGGCGGGGCGCAGGCGCTTGGCCGAAACGCCGGCGCCATCGCACCAGGCAAGCTCGCCGATCTCGTCGTGCTCGATACCAACCACCCGGCGCTTGTCGGCCGCACCGGCGACGGGCTGATGAACTCCTGGCTGTTCTGCGGCAGCAGCACGCCGGTGCGCGACGTGATGGTGTCGGGGCGCTGGGTGATACGCGACAGGCAGCATCACGCGCAGGCGGCGGTTGCCGCCGCGTTTGCCCGAACCATGCACCGGCTGTCGGGCGCGCTCTGAGCTCAGGGCGCCTGCATCACCGCCTTGCACGCAACCGGAAGCGGCGGCGGGTGGTAAGGCGCCGAAGGCTTCGGCGGCACTTCCAGTTGATCGAACCACCATTGCAGCGTGGCGTCGCAGCCATCGCCTGGCGGGGGCGGTGGCGCTTGCACACAGTCACGCTGACCGGCCGGACAGCGGAACCGTATGTGCATGTGCGCCGCATGATCGTACCATGGCCGCATCAACCGCAGCCATGAGCGGTTGCCCTGCACCTCCTGACAGAGCTGCCGCTTGATCGCGGGATTGACGAGGATCCGATCGACGTCCGGCAAACTGGCAGCCAGACGCAGCAGCTCCACCACACCCGGCGACCAGCGTGCCGGATCGACCCCGCGCTGATCGGCGCGCACCAGACTTGGCAATTCCACGCTGTCCCGATCGGCGGCGCTCAGCGTGCGCTTTGGCGTGACGTCCAGGGCAATGTCGACGTCCAGGCCGAGCTGGTGGCTCTGGTGCCCGCCGGGCAACGGCCCGCCACGGGGGCGGGAAATATCCTCGATATAGAGATCGCCCAGCCCGGCCGCGTGCGCCTGTGCACCGAGTGCCTCAATCCGGGCGATGGTGGATGGCGCCCCCCAGAAGGAGCTGCGGGACAGGTGAATGGTCTGGAACCCGACGCCTTTCGACGGAAGCTGCACCGCACCGGCAATGCAGCCCGCCGCCTGGCCGCCGATGATGTGCAGCGGTCCGGGCGCCGGCGTGTCAGCCGCGGCAAGACCCAGCGCAGCCAGGAGAAGGGCGCCGGTCCGCCAGCGGCCGAGCGACCGATCAGAACCGGCGTTCGAACACCTTGATGACGTCGCCCGGCTGCACGAACGCCTGAGAGTTGGCGCGTGCTTCCGCCGCCTTGCCGTCACTTGACCGAACGATCGCAACGTAGTCATCGATCGCCCGATAGGTGAAGCCCCCGGCCAAGGCAACCGCTGAGAGAACCGTCATACCCGGCTGATACCCATATTGGCCCGGCTTGTTGACCTCACCCAGCACATAGATCGAGCGATAGCCGACAACCTCGACCGCGACGGACGCCCGCCGCACGAGATCGCCGCGACGCAGGGCCGCAGCGACGGCGGCTTCCAGGCCGCTGGACGTGAGGCCGGCGGCATGCACGGTGCCAACCAGCGGAAGCGATATGTTGCCGACATCGTTGACGCGGAACTCCCCGGTCAGGTTCTCCTCCCCGTAGGTGATGATCCGCACCTGGTCGCCCGGCCCCAGGCTGTAATCGGGCGGATGCGAGTCCTGCAGCCACGGCAGGCGACTCCCGGGGCCGCCACAGCCGGCCAACAGCACGAGGGCAACGAGGCAGACCTGGCGAACCGAGCGCAGGAACGTCACTGCGATCAAATGCATGGTTCAAGTATGTATCCGAGGGATTAGCCAGGAATTAATCCGGCGCCGCTATATCCCTTCTATTGGGCAATCAGGCTGGGCAAAACGCCCGCGCTCATCTTCGACCAGGACAGATGATGCTCGACCGACCTGCAGCAGAGCCCGCCGCGATGCGCAAGGACCGGTGGCACGCGCGGCGGGGATCAGATGAGGGCGACCTGATGGCGCTCGACACCGCCGCTGCGGTCGCCGCCATACGGCGCCGAGTGTGGTGGCTGTTGGCGCCTGTCCTGCTATGCCCCTTGCTGACCTATATCGCGCTCGCGCGGATCACGCCCGGCTACACCGCCACGGGTTCGATGCTGTACGACGCAAGTCAGTACAAGGCGCGTGAGCTGCAGAGCATTCTCCAGGCTGATCCGATCACCGACGCCGTGATGGCCAGTCAGGCCGAGGTGCTACGAGCCATGCCGGTGGTCGAGCAGGTCGTCAATCGCTTGAACCTTCAGACGAACCCGGAGTTCAATCCCGCTCTGCGGCCGCGCGCGTGGACGCAGCACGTCCTCTCGCTTGTGCGGCCGTCGCTGTTCCAGGACCCATCTGCGCCAGGCAGCGGCCTGCCGGGTCCCGGTCTCGACCCGGCACGAAACGCGACGCTCAGCGCGGTGCGGGCCGCCCTGAGCGTCGCGCCGGTCAAGACTTCGCACGTGCTCGAAGTCTCTTTCACCGCCGAGGACCCGGTGATCGCCGCCGCCGCCGTAAACGACGCGATGGACGTTTACGTGAAATCGCAACTTGCCGCGAAATACGGTGCCGCGATCAAGGCCCGCGAATGGCTTGAACAGCGAGCACGCGATTTGCGGGATGCAGTGCGAAAGCAGGAGGATGACATCGCCCGCTACCGCGCACAGCGCGGTTTGATCGAGGGCATGCATGCCCGGCTGGACAGCGAGCAGATCAGTCTGCTCACCGACAATCTGACACGTGCCCGCAACGACGTCGCGGCGGCTGCGGGCAGGTTGGATGCCGCGAGGGGCAAGGCCGGCGCCACGGCGCAGGCTGCCATCGCCCCATCCGTGACGCAGCTCCGCGTGCGCCACGACCAGTTGTCGGCCGAATTGCAAGCGATGCTCGGCCGATTGGGGGCCAACCACCCGGACGTCCGGGCGGTCCAAGCGCAGCTTGCCGATGTGGACCGGACCATCGCGGCCGAAATCGCCCGGGTGGAAGCCGCTTTCGAGGCCGAGGTGAAAGCGGCCGAAACGCGGGTAACGGCTTTGCAGCACAACCTGGACGATGCTCAGGCAGAGATAGCCAAGGATGCCACAGCCCAGGTGCCGCTGAATGCCATGCAGCGCGAGGCGGACGCCAAACGCGGCCAGTTGCAGGCGGTGCTGGACCGTCTGCAACAGACCGCCCAGCAGCCCGAAATCGAGATTCCCGACGCCCACGAGATCTCGCTGGCGCTGATTCCCGGGCAGCCAAGCTTTCCGCGCACCCCGCAATGGATGGCAGCGATGACAGGTTTCGGGTGCGCGCTCGGATTGCTCCTGGTCTACCTGCGTGAGCTTGCCGACAGCACGCTGCACAGCAGCAACGATGTCCGGGCGGTCCTCGGCCTGCCATGCCTGGCGCTCATTCCACGCATCCCGCCTCGCGCTCTGCGCCGAATGACCGTTGCCGATTACGCCACGCACAAACCTCTGTCCACACTGGCCGAACAGCTTCGTGCGTTGCGCGCCGGGCTGTCCCTGGCACCCGAGCACCCGCGCAGCATCGCGATAACCGCTGCCAGGCCAAGAGAAGGAAAGACGACGGTCGCCGCGGCCCTCGGCCGCCTCGCCGCGATGAACGGCGAACGGGTCATCGTGGTGGATTGCGACATTCAGCACCCCGCCGGCGCACCGAGAAACGGAACCGCCGCCCCGGGGCTGGTCGATTGCCTGCGCGACCGCGCGTCACTCGCCGAGGTGATTCGCAGGAATCCGGCGACTGGATTGGATTTTATTCCCTGCGGCACCAATGAAGCGAACGCGCTGGGGTTGCTGATGTCCGCGACAATGATCCGCTTGCTGCAGACGTTGCGGCACGACTATGATTTGGTGCTGCTGGACACGCCGCCGGCAGAAGCGATCACCGATGCCCGTATTGTCGCGGGAATGGCGGATGCCACGCTGTTTTGCGTCCGCTGGCGTGCCACGCCACGCCAGGTTGCGCTGCATGCCCTGGAACGCCTGGAGGATGCGCATGCCAATGTGGTGGGAGTGGCCTTGACCCAGGTCGATGTGAACGTGCATTTGCGCTCGGGTCACGCCGACGCCGAGGCCTACCACCCACGGTATGGCGGCATCTTCCGGGAGTAGGATGCGTATGTCACAGCGGTTTCTTGTCACCGGAGGTGCCGGGTACGTCGGCAGCCACATCGTCGCCGCGCTGGTCGAGCGTGGCGATTCGGTCGTGGTGCTGGACAATCTGCGCACCGGTCATCGTGCCGCGGTGCCCTCCGGGACCCAACTCGTGGTCAGCGACCTTGCCGATGCCGCCACGCTGGACGCTGTTCTCGCCGATGGTCCCTGGGATGCCGTATTTCACTTCGCGGCACTCTCGCAGGTTGGTGAGAGCATGGCGCTGCCGTTCCGCTACCTGATCGATAATGGCTTGAACGGGATGCGGCTGATCGAAGCCTGCGTCCGCCATAACATCATGCGCTTCGTGCTGTCTTCGACCGCGGCCTTGTACGGCACGCCAAAGCTGGTGCCGATCCGCGAGGATGCGGTGCTCGATCCTGAATCCCCCTACGGCGACAGCAAGTGGATGCTGGAACGCGCGCTGTTCTGGGCGGAGCGGGTGCATGGGCTGCACTATGCATCCTTGCGCTACTTCAATGCCGCCGGAGCCGATCCCAAGGGTCGGCTGGGCGAAGACCACCGGCCGGAAAGTCACCTCATTCCCTTGGTTATCGATGCGGCACTCGGCCGGCGCCCGGAGCTTGCGGTCTACGGCAACGATTATGCCACGCCCGACGGCACCTGCATCCGTGACTATGTCCACGTGACAGATCTGGCCGACGCGCACCTGCTCGCTCTGAGCCGCCTGCAACGAGGCAGCATCAGCGTCAATCTCGGCAACGGAGCAGGGCATTCGGTGCTCGAGGTGATCAGGGCAGTGGAGCGCGTGTCGCAGCGCAAGGTCCCCTTCCGCATCTCGCCACGCCGCCCGGGCGATCCGGCAGTGCTGGTCGCATCCTCAGAACGCGCGAGACAGGAACTCGGGTGGCAACCACGGCTGACCGACCTCGACGAGATCGTGCGCACCGCGCTGCAGTGGCGCGAGGCGCACCCAGACGGCTATGCGGAGTGAAAGGCGCAGCGCTACCGGATTCGCGGTCGGGTTCGCCGCCATATTGCTGCTATGGCCGGCGTTCTGGAATGGGTACCCGCTCGTCTTCTCTGACACCGGCACGTATCTGTCGCAGGCCATCGAGCATTATGTCGGCTGGGATCGGCCAATCTTCTATAGTCTCTTCCTGTTCCCACTGCATATGACCTTGACCACCTGGCCGGCGATCGTTGCCCAGGCACTTCTGATCACCTACCTGCTGCACCTGGTGCGCCGCAGCCTGCTGCCAGGCACGTCGGTGTGGTGGCTGCTGCCTATCGCGGCTGGACTGGCCGTGGCGTCGCCGCTCCCCTGGTTCGGCTCGCAACTCATGCCGGATGTGTTCACCGGGACCGTGGTTCTCACGCTCGCCCTGTTGATCTTCGCCGGCGACCACCTGTCCACCGGAGAGCGTGCCTGGCTGGTCGCTCTGGCGGCCTTCGCGATCGCAGTGCATCAGTCGCATGTGCCGCTCGCAATTGTGCTGCTGCTCGTGCTTTCGCAGTTGCGGCGATCGCGGATGTCCATGGCGTGGAGCATTACGCCACTGGTCGTGGCGGTCATCGCCCTGGCATCGGTCAATCTGCTCGCATTTGGGCGCGCATCATTGTCGCCGTTTGCCAACGTCTTCCTGCTGACCCGGATCATCTACGACGGGCCTGGCATGGACGCGCTTCGCCGCAACTGCCCCGCGGCGGGGTGGCGCCTTTGTCCGTTCGTCGACAGTCTGCCCGCGGCTGCCGATGATTTTCTTTGGCGAGCCGACGGGCCCTTGGCGCGCGCCGGCGGAGCAAAGCTGGTTTCGCAAGATGCCGACGCGATCATCACTGCCGCCTTGGTCGGCGAACCGGGCACGGAGTTGCTCGCGTTCGTACGAAACTCCGCGCAGCAGCTCGCCCATTTTGCCACCGGCGACGGCCTGCAACCATGGCCAGAGACAGTTGCCCCTCGCATTGCCCGGCATTTTCCCTCGGCCGAGACTGCGGCTTTCACCGATTCACGACAAAGCACTGGTGTCCTGACAGTGCCTCCCTGGCTGAAGACGCTGCACGCGGCGGCGGGATTGGCCGGCATCGCCGGCTGTTGCGCGATCTTGCTAGTCGCACCGCGCCGGAATTTCGCGAGTGCCTGCGCGGCCACCGTGTTGGTGGCGCTGGTGGCCAACGCCGCCATCACCGGCGGACTGTCAGGTCCGCACGATCGGTACCAGGGTCGGATCATGTGGCTGCCGCCGCTGGTGGCGGTGCTTGGCGCTACCTCTTTGCGACGTGCCGCGGCCCCGGCATTCCGCTGATGCAGCGGAACCACGCAGCAAACGTGTTCTGGTCCGGGCTCGAAGCGGTGGGTTCCGCGCTGTGCTCCTTCGCCTCCGCATTCCTCCTGGCCCGCATCGTGGGCCCCGCGGAAGTCGGAGTCGGTGCGGCCGTGGTGGCCGTTCATGTCCTGCTTTGGGTGGTAGTCAATGCCCTGTTCGCCGATCCGCTGGTCCAGCGCCCTGCAGTGGACGAGGAGACCTTTGCCACCGCGCTCATAGCCTCGATCGCGATCGGCTGCGCCGCGGCGACGTTGCAGGCGGCATCCGGCCACCTGCTCTCCTGGTCCTTGGACGATCACCGCCTGACCAGCATGGCGCTCGCGCTGGCGCTGCCGCTGCCACTGGTTGGCGCGGCCGGACCGGTCCAGGGGATGCTCACGCGGCATCGCGCCTATCGCCGGCTGGCGTGGCGTACGATGATCGGCCAAGGCGGCGGGACGTTCGCCGGGATCGCCAGCGCACTCCTGGGTGCCGGCGCCTGGGCACTGGTCACCCAGCAACTCGTCACTTCCGCAGCGGGTGCGATCGTGCTCCTGGCGTGGAGCCCCCAGCGACCGCAACACCTCTTCAGCAGCCAACGTCTGCACGAGCTGCTGCGGATCGGCCTGCCGTTGACGGCAAGCACCCTGATGCAGCATGGCCGCTATCGCGTCTTCGCGCTGATGATCGGCGGCACGGCCGGCGCGGCGGCGCTGGGGCAGGTGCATATGGCGTTCCGTCTGGTCGATGCCGTGCGCGAGCTCTTCTTTACGGCTCAATGGCGCCTGATGCTGCCGATCCTGTCGGAGCGGCAGAAGGATTTCTCCGCGCTGCACGCGGGTATCGACCGCTGCCTCGGCTGGTCCAGCCTGCTGGCATTTCCGCTCTGCAGCGCCATGGCGGTCACGATGCAGCCGCTCATCGCGATGCTGCTGGGCCCGGTATGGCAACCCGCCGGTCAGGCTACACTGCCGCTGATCGCACTGACCTCGTGGCTGTTCCTCGCGTTTCCGGCCGGGGTCGCGGTCATCGCCCGAGGCGAGGCTCGCTACACCCTGGTCGCCAACGTCGCAGGCACCGCGGCGACCATTGCCGGCGTCCTGTTGGTCCGTCCCGCCACACCGGTCGCCGCGGTGCTGGTATGGCTCGGCAGCCAGATTTTCGTCAGCCCCTATGTTCTGGCGACGAATGCGCGCGTGCTGAACGCGTCCATATTCCGGCCGCTGCGCGCCGGCGTGCCCCTGCTCGCCGCCTCAGCGCTCGCCACAACGGCGGCATTCGTGCCGCCGCTGACCGGACACCTGAATTCGCCGCTGTGGCTGCTGCTCGGACGGCTCGCGATCATCGTCATCATCTGCGGTCCGGTCGTGCTGGTCGCGGCCGGACCGCTGGGTCTGGTGAAGCAGCCGGGCGCTACCGCCGATAGCGGTCGTTCCCGATGACCTTCACGCCAAACCAACCTCGGTACACCCCGTGCGTTCGGATCAAGCCCTTGTCGATCTCCATGGATTCGACGAAATTCATCTGATCGCCCGCGGTGTCTCGCCCGGGTACTCCCAGGTCAGCCTGCGTCCCTCGGTAGCACGTGCGTTCAGCCGCATTCAATTCCGCCTGCCCGACACCGGCGGTCGAGCGCAGCCGATCGTCCTGCATGCTTCTGCTCCTGTCATGGCCTTTGGCACAGCAGGCAATATGGCAAGCCCGCGCTGATAACCGGCTGTTAGCAGGCGTTGGCGGTCCGCCGTGCCGGTACGGCGTTCAACGGCCGGTGCATCTGGACCGACGCTGCCGTGCGGTGGCAGAATTGCGCTGACTGGATCACCAGATGGCGAGAGCGGAATGCCGACCTACGATTACGACTGCCAACGCTGCGGACCGTTCAGCGAGAGCCACCCGATCGCGGAATTCGACCTGCCGCAGCTGTGCCCGGCCTGCGGCGATCCCGCGCCGCGAGCACTGACCCTGCCGGCGATCGGCGGCGGGGCCGCCGAAGCCCCCAGCCCCGGTGCGCCGTTCCGCGCGCACCCGGGTGGTTGCGCCTGCTGCGCGGCCCCCCGGCGGTTCGCCGCCGAAGCCGTCTAGTATCGACTTTCGATGAAAGTCGATACGTCGCTCCTTTGTTCACGTATCCGATTCACGCGACGGAGCGTGGCCGCGAGCGACTCACGCTCCTCTGCGATCGGATACTAGACCTGACGCCTGCGTCTGATCAGCCCCCACAGGCTGATCGCCGACCAGGCGATTTCGATGACCGCCGACGGCAAATTCCATGCCCTCCACAGCGATACCAGGATGAGCAGCGAACCGGCGAGGTTCGCCGCCGGGAACTGCCAGCGCCGCGCGTCAAGCCAGTCCTGCTGGTTGGCAAAATAGGCCGCCAGGACCACGCCGACCCCGGCCAGACCCGCCACGGTGTATGGATCCACGCGGCGCTCTCCTCCGATTGTCCCACCGCACCTGCCGCCGCATGCTGGCAGCAATCTCACAAGAAAGGACCTTCGTATGCCTGAGACCGACTGGCGAAACCGCTCGGGCACCACATTCCGCTGCGAGAAGCAGCCGGTCGCCGCGACGCGCGGCATGGTGGTCACCAATCATCCGCTCGCCTCCGCTGCCGGGGTCGAGATGCTGGCCGCGGGCGGCAATGCCATCGACGCCGCGATCGCCGCGCTGTTCACGCTCACGGTGGTCGAGCCGATGATGGTCGGCATCCTCGGTGGCGGCATCGCCCATCTCCGGCTGGCCGATGGGCACCACGTCGTGATCGACAACCAGAGCATGGCGCCGCTCTCGACCGGGCCAACGACCTACACCCCCGATCCGAAGGCCGCTCCCGGTACCATGGACACGATCGGTCGTAAGAACGCGGTCGGTCCGACCGCGGTGGCCTCACCCGGCAACCTGAAGGGGTGGTGCGAGGCGCTGGAACGGTTCGGCACCTTCTCGCTCGCCGACGTGACGGAACCGGCGATCCGACACGCCTCGCGCGGCTTTCGCGCGACCGCCTATCTGCACGAGTGCGTCTCCGACTCGGCCGCCGACATGGCGCGCGATCCCGAGATCGCGAAACTGTACCTGCCGGGTGGCGTGCCGATCCGGCCAGGCACACGCCTTGTGGCCGGCGACTACGCTGAAACGTTGCGCAGCATCGCGCGCGAGGGACCGGACCTGCTGTACAGCGGCGCGCTCGGGACGCTTTATGCCGACCACATGGCGAAATCGGGCGGCCACATCACGCGCGATGATCTGACTCACTATCGCACCATCGAGCGCGAAGCCTTGCGCAGCACGTACCGCGGCTTCGAGATCGTCGGACCGCCGCCACCGGCATCCGGGCCGCTGCACATCATGCAGATGCTCAACATCTTGGAAGGCTACGATATCGGTAAGCTTGGGTTCGGTACTGCCGATACACTGCATCTGCTCGCCGAAGTGCTGAAGATTGCGTTCGCCGACCGCGCCGCGGCAACCGCCGATCCCGCCTTCGTCAATGTACCGGTCGGGAAACTGCTGTCGAAAGCCTATTCCGCCGACCGGCGCGCACGGATCGATATCGGCCGCGCGCAGGGCTGGAGCGCGGAGGTCGCCCCCGGCGAAAGCCCGAACACCACGCACCTGACCGTTGCCGACGGAATGGGCAACATCGTCGCCAGCACGCAGACCATCAACTCGCTGTTCGGCGCGCGCTACATCGTGCCGGGCACCGGGATGATCCCCAACAACTACATGTTCGTGTTCACGCCTTATCCCGGCCGCGCCAATTCGGTGGCACCCGGCAAGCGCATCACCTCGTCGATGTCCCCGGTGATGGTGCTGAAAGACGGTAAGCCGCGCTACGCACTCGGCTTGCCCGGTGGGCTACGTATTTTCCCTTCGGTGATGCAGGCGCTCTCCAACCTGATCGACCACGGGATGACCGTGCAGGAAGCCGTGGAGGCTCCGCGCCTCTGGACCCAGGGCTTCGGCGTGGAGGTGGAGAACGTGGTGCCGTCCGGCGTGCTGGCGGCATTGCGCGATCGCGGCCACGACGTGGTGGCCACCGGCAATGTCGGCGGCGGCATGAGCGCGATCGAGATCGACGCCAATGGCACGATGACGGGCGCCGCCTGTTGGCGCGCGGACGGCACCCCGATCGGCCTCGGCGGCGGCTACGCCCGGCCGGGCGTGCGCTTCCGCCCGGACCAGGCGCGAAGCTGACCAGCCCCCCAAACCATAGATCCTTACTGCAGCGGCACCGGCCCGGTGTACTTCACGATATCCAGCCCGCCGCTGAACCGGTCATTGGCATAGATCAGCCCGTTCTCATCGACATACACGTCGTTGATCTGGATCGTGTGCGTCGCATTGCCTGGCGGCGCCGCCTCGACCAGATAGCCGATCTCCACCGGATGGTACGGGTCCTCGATCGAATAGGCACGGATGCCGCCGTTGAAGAAACTGCCGACCACCGTCCTGGTCAGCGTGCGCGACGTGCCGGCCGGCCGGTTCATGTCGATGTTATGCGCCCCGAACCGGCCGCCCGCCTTGCACAGCGCGGCGAAATCGGCGGGCGGAGGAAATGCGGCCAGCGGGATGATGTTGCGCTCGTTGCCGATGTCCCACACCCAGTCGCGCTTCGGCCAGTCCTTGCAGTTGGCGGCCGTCGCCTCCTCGCTCTGGATCAGCAGGTTGCGCGACGGGATCGGCACCAGGGTGTGCGCGAAGCCGTTGCCGAGTGATTGCCAGGACTTGTGCGCGACCAGCTTCGGATGCGCCTTGTCGCTGATGTCGAGGATCACCAGCCCGCCATCGATCCAGCCGACATAGACCCGATCCGGACGCTCCGGCGACAATGCCGGCGAGTGCATGCGAATGCCGGCATCGAACGGCGCGACGCGCGGCGGCGGCGGCTCCTTGTCGCCGACACGAGTACCGGGCATCCACCACCGCCCCGTCTCCTTCGGATGCGCCGGATCGCGCAGGTCCACGATCATCAGGAACTGGTCGTCTTCCTGATTATGCGGCACGAAGTCCCTGGCTCCGGTCGAGAGATACGCATACTCGCCGTCGGCGAACCATAGATAGTGCACGCCACGCGAGTGCGGACCCGAGGTATCGAAGTGCGACAGCTTCTTGAACTGCGCCGGGTCGCTGACGTCGTACACGTCCATACCGGCAAACGGCTGACCCGGTTTCTCCACCTGGTGCGCGACCGCCAGCGTGGTCCCAGACAGACCCAGCGAGTTGCAGCGCGCGAACGCGGCTTCAACCGGCAACTGGTAAATCACCTTTGGATCGTCCGGGCGCGTCACATCGATCGCACTGACGCACATCGGCGCCGACTCATGCGCGAGAAACAGCACGCGCCGACCATCGGGATATTGCCGCAGCGCCAAACCCTCGCCGCCCTTTCCCACGCCATTGAGGTCGCTATGGCCGATGATCTGCATGTTGCTGGCTTCGGCGACCTGAGGGATCGGATCGCCCGAGGCCACCGCAACCGGCACGCACAGAGCAGCAGCCAGTGTGAAGCTACGAAACTGCAAGAGCGCCTCCTCGGAGCATGAAATCAGCCGGTGGCGGCAACCTCCGCGACGTGGTCGGCCAACGCCAGCGCGGCGGTCAGCCCTGGACTCTCGATGCCGAACAGGTTGATCAGCCCCGGCACGCCATGCGTCTGCGGTCCCTGCACGACGAAGTCCTGCGCCGGCGCACCACGTGGCACGATCTTTGGCCGGATGCCGGCATACCCCGGCTGCAGCGCTCCGTCCTTCAGCGCCGGCCAGTACTTCCGCACCGCCGCGTAGAAGCTGTCCGCGCGCGCCGGGTCCACCGTATAGTCGATCGTATCGATCCACTGCACATCGGGCCCGAACCGCGCCTGGTTGCCGAGATCGATCGTCAGATGCACCCCAAGCCCGCCGGGTACCGGGACCGGATAGATCAGCCGCGAGAACGGTGAACGCCCCGAGAGCGTGAAGTAATTGCCCTTGGCATAGTATGCCGTCGGGATACGCTCCGGCGGCATGCCGGCGATGCGCGAGGCAAAGCCGGGCGCGTGCAGACCCGTCGAGTTGACCAGCAACCGGCAGCGCAGCGTCATGGGATCGGCACCGCCGACCTCGATCTCAACCCCGCCCCGCGCGACCCCCCCACCGGTCACCGGGCTGAGGAATACGGGCACGGCCCCGGCATTCTCCGCATCGCCCTGCAGCGCCAGCATGAAGGCGTGACTGTCGATGATGCCCGTCACCGGCGACAGCAGGGCACTGGTGCACGACAGGTTCGGCTCCAGGCCAGTCGCTTCGGCCGCGCTCAGTACGCGCATGCCCTCGACGCCATTGGCTTCGGCCCGCCGCTTGATGCCCGCGAGCATCGCGTCCTCTTCGGCGTTGGTCGCGACGATCAGTTTGCCGCAATTGGCATGCGGCACACCCCGCTCCGCGCAATACGCATACAGCGCGCGACGGCCGGCCACGCAGAACCGCGCCATGAGACTTCCTGCCGGATAGTATATACCAGCGTGGATCACCTCGCTGTTGCGCGACGAGGTTTCGGTGCCGATGCCCTCGGCGGCTTCCAGGAAGATCACCTCGCGTCCGGCCAATGCCAGCGCACGCGCCACCGCCAGGCCGATCACCCCCGCCCCGACGACAACGCAGTCCACCCGCTCCACCGCCGGCTACTCCAGCACGAACCGCAGCAGCGACAGGCCGGCGATAAGCCATACCGCGCCGGCAATCGACCCGATGCGTTTGCCCGCCGCCTTCACCACGACATAGACGATGAAGCCAAGGCCGATACCCGCGGCGATCGAGAAGGTGAACGGGATCCCGACCGCGACCACCATCGCCGGCACGTATTCCGTCGCGTCATCCCAGTCGATATCGCGAAGCGAGCGCGCCATCAGGCAGGCGACGAACACCAGGGCCGGCGCGGTGGCGAAGGCCGGGATCGCGGTGGCCACGGGGGCGAACAGCAGCGTCAACAGGAACAGCACGGCCACCGTGACGGCGGTCAGCCCGGTTCGCCCGCCCGCCTGAATGCCCGCCGCGCTCTCGATGTAGCTGGTGGTCGTGCTGGTACCGAGCAGCGCACCGATGATCGCGCCCCCGCTGTCGGCCAGCAGTGCCTCGCGCAGGCGCACGATGGTGCCGTCCGGCCGCATCAGGCCGGCTCGCTGCGTGGTGGCGATCAATGTGCCGGTGTTGTCCAGCACATCGACCAGGAAGAACGTCAATACGACCGTGGTGACACCGAGCGAAAGGGCACCGCCGATGTCGAGTTTAAGGAAGCTGGGCGCCAGCGACGGTGGCACGGAAATCACGCCACGGAACTCGGTCAATCCGAACGGCAGGCCAAAGGCCGCGGTAAGCAGGATGCCGATCAGTATCGCACCAGGCATGCCGCGCGCGGTCAGTGCCGCGATGATCAGGAAGCCGGCGCACGACAGCAGCGTCGCCGCCGTACCAAGATGCCCCAGCGTGACCAGCGTCTCCGGATTGCCTGTCACCAGTCCCATCTCGTGCAGCCCGATCAGGCCAAGGAACAGTCCGATCCCGGCGCCGATGCCGAGTTTCAGCGACATCGGAATGGCGTTGACCAGCCACTCGCGGATGCGCAGCAGGCTGACGATCAGGAACAGCACACCGGACAGGAACACGGCACCCAGAGCCATCTGCCACGGAATGCCCATGCCCTTCACGACGGTATAGGTGAAGTAGGCGTTCAGCCCCATTCCCGGCGCGAGTGCCAACGGCAGGTTGGCCATCAACCCCATCGACGCGGAGCCGATGGCCGCGGCAACGCAGGTCGCGACAAACGCGGCACCGTGGTCGATGCCCGCGGTGGCGAGGATCAGCGGATTCACGGCGACGATGTAGGCCATCGTCAGATACGTGGTGCAGCCGGCCAGGATCTCGACGCGGACAGAAGTCATGTGGGCGCGCAGGTCGAACATCCCGTCTTGTCAGCCACCAGGCGCCCCCTGCGTGTTGACATACAGCGCATAGAGCCCGTGGCTGGCCGCCATGAACAGCCGGTTCCGCCAGCGTCCGCCGAAGCACAGATTGGCGCAGCGTTCCGGCAGCGCGATATGCCCGACCGGTTCGGCCGCCTGATTGAACACGCGAACGCCATCCAACTCGGCTTCCCCCATACCCCAGCCGCACCACAGATTGCCGTCGACATCGACGCGGAAGCCGTCCGGCGTGCCCGGACCGGCATCGAGGAACATCCTGCCGCCGCCGAGCGTCTCGCCGCGCACGTCGAACACCCGCAGCTTGCGCGACGGCATCGCACGCGATTCCACCACATACAGCTTCGATTCGTCGGGCGAGAACGCCAATCCGTTCGGCCCCTGCACGTCGTCGGCAACCACCGTGACCGCTCCGGTATGCCCATCGACGCGATACACATTGGCCGGCAGTTCGGGCTCGTACCTCTCGCCCTCGTAGTAGCCAAGCAGCCCGAACGGCGGATCGGTGAACCAGATCGAGCCGTCGGATTTCACCACGACGTCGTTCGGCGAATTCAGCTTCTTTCCCTGGTAGCTGTCGGCCAGCACGGTGATCGCGCCATCATACTCGGTGCGGATCACCCGGCGCCCACGATGCTCGCAGGTGACCAACCGCCCCTGCCGGTCGCGTGTGTTGCCGTTCGCGTTGTTGGAGGACTTGCGATAGACGCTGACCGCGCCGGTTTCCTCCTCCCATTTCAGAATGCGGTCGTTCGGAATGTCGCTCCACAACAGATAGCGGCCGTCGCCGAAATACACCGGCCCCTCCGACCAGCGGCAACCGGTGAACAGCCGCTCCACCGACGCAAGCGGCAGGCGATACTTGTTGAAGCTCTGATCCAGCACCTGAACCGCCGGATCCGGATAGCGTTGACTCGGCTCCCACATCGTCCGTTCTCTCCTTCTGACCGCTCATCGCAAGCCGGCGCGCCGCAGATGAGGCTCCAGACGGAAGCTGAGCGCAAGCAGCAGCATGCGGTAGTCGCTGAGCAGCGACCAGAACGGATGGCCGAACGTTTCCGGCCGATTGCGCTCGATCGCGATGTGCGCCGTCCAGGCAAAGCCGTAGCCGATGACTGGGGCAGCGATGAGCCAGCGCCAGTCGAGCGTGACGACCGCGAGCAGTATCGCGGCACTGGTCAGCACGCTGCCGATGTAATGCAGCATCCGCGTGCCCGCACGGCCATGCGCGCGTAGATATCGCAGCCAGAATTCTTCGTGGGTCATGCGGCGACGCCGGCCGTCACATGCGCCCGGCATCGACAACCCAAAGCTGCGCCGTGCACATCCTGCTGTCGTCCGCAGCCAGCCAAAGCACCATCCGGGTCACGTCGGCGGGCACCAGCTTTTCCTTCAGACACTGCACCTGCATCAGGTTGCGCTCGCCCTCTGGCGTGAGCCAGAGCGTGACCTGCCGCTCCGTCATGATCCAGCCGGGGATGACCGTGTTGACCCTTATCTTGTCGGGTCCGAGATCGCGCGCCATGCCGCGCGTCAGTCCCTCCACCGCCGCCTTGGCGGTGGTGTATGCCGGCATCCCGCCTTGCAGCGCGTGCCAGCTCACCGAGCCGAAGTTTATGATCGACCCGCCTCCCGCGGCACGCATCATCGGCGCCACCGCCTGAATGGCGAAGAACTGGTGCCGCAGATTGGTCGCCAGCCGCTCGTCCCAGTACTCGACCGTCACGTCCTCGAATTTGTGGCGCTGATCGTTGGCCGCGTTGTTCACCAGCACGGTGATCGGTCCCAGCTCTTGTCCCACCTCCGCGATCGCCTCGCGCAGCGCGGCGATGTCCCGCAGGTCGCAGTTCCGATACAGCGGCGCCGGCCGGCCTGCTGCCTGAACCCCGCCAACGAGTTCCCGCGCGGCGTCATCGGCGATATCGACGAAAGCCACCTTCGCCCCCTGTTCGGCGAACTGCGCGACGTGCTCCGCGCCGATGCCGCTGGCGCCCCCGGTAACCAGCACCACCCGGTCGCGCAGGCTGGGATAGATGGCAAACCCGCCGCTCATGCTCGCCGCTCCTTCAGTCGCCGTACCACCTCCTGCACGATCGCATCGGGCGGTGGCGCAATCGACACCACCACGGCATGTTCGTCCTCGCCGGGTTCCTCGAGCGTGGCGAACTGGCTGTCCAGCAACGCCGGCGGCATGAAGTGGCCCTTTCGCGCCGCCAGCCTGTCGGCGATCAGCGTCTGCGAGCCTTGCAGATATACCAGCACCACATCGGGCCGATCGCCGATCAGCACGTCGCGATAGGCGCGCTTCAACGCAGAGCACGCAACCACCGCGCTCTGCCCCCGCGTCCGCATCGCGTCGATTTCGTCCGCGATCGCACGCAGCCACGGCCAACGGTCCTCATCCGTCAGCGGTATGCCCGCATGCATCTTCGCGACGTTCGTCGCGGGATGGAATGCATCACCTTCCACCAGCACCCAGCCGTTCCGTTCCGCCACGCCGCGCGCCACCGTCGTCTTGCCGCTGCCGGAAACGCCCATCAGCACCGCGATCGTCATGACTTGGGCGCCGGCAACTCCACGTGGCCGCCAAAACCGAACCGCATCGCCGATAGGATCCTTTCGGCAAAGGTGTGCTGCTGACGCGACCGGAAGCGCACGAACAGCGATGCCGCCAGCACGTCCGCCGGAACCGCCTCCTCGATCGCCGCCTCGATGGTCCAGCGTCCCTCGCCGGAGTCCTCCACCGTGCCGGAGAAGTGCTCGAGCACCGGGTCCCTCGCCAGCGCCGAGGCGGTCAAGTCGAGCAGCCACGAGGTCACCACGCTGCCGCGCCGCCACACCTCGGCGATATCCGGCATGTTCAGCTCGAAACGCTCATCCGCCGGCAGCTTGTCGGACCCCTTGTTGCGGAGGATATCGAACCCTTCGGCGATCGCCTGCATCATCCCGTATTCGATGCCGTTGTGCACCATCTTCACGAAATGGCCTGCTCCGACGGGACCGGCATGGATGTAGCCACGTTCTGCCCGCGGATCGTGGCGCTCGCGCCCCGGCGTGCGTTCGATCGTCCCCAGGCCGGGCGCGAGCGTGGCGAAGATCGGATCGAGATGGTCCACGGCCGCCTTCTCCCCGCCGATCATCAGGCAGTAGCCGCGCTCCAGCCCCCACACCCCGCCCGAGGTTCCGCAATCGACATAGCGGATGCCCTTCGCCGCCAGGGTCTTCGCGCGACGGATATCGTCCTTGTAGAAGGTATTGCCGCCGTCGATGATGATGTCGCCGCTGTCCATCAGCTCGCCAAGTTGCGCGACCGTCTGCTCGGTGATGCGGCCGGCCGGCAGCATCACCCACACCGCGCGCGGCCTTTCCTTCAGCCCCTGAACCACCTGCTGCAAGGACCCGACGCCTTGCGCGCCCTCCTTGCCAAGCTCCTCGACCGAGCCCGGGTTGGCGTCCCACACGACGCAGGAATGTCCCGCCTGCATCAGACGACGGGAAATGTTGCCCCCCATGCGGCCAAGTCCGATCACGCCGATCTGCATTGTTGCTCCTCCGTCCCTCTCAGCGCGTGATGACCATAGGCGGAATTGTCGGAGGTCTGAATCACGCGCTCAACCAAAGAAAGCTAAAGCAGGGTGAGGTCAGCCTGACCTCATCATGCTTTAGCCATGCCACCAGCGGCCGCCGAGGACGATGCCGCGGCAGGCCAGGCGCTGCTCCGCATTCAGCTTCTCGCCAAGCACATCCTCGAACACGAACCGCCCGTGCTCCAGCGTCAGTATCGTGGCGTCGCCCAGCAGCCCGGGCCGCAGCGTGCCGCGATCCTGCAACCGAACCGCATGGGCGGGATTGACCGTGGTCGCGCGGATCACCTCGCGCAGCGGCATCCCCAGAACCAGGAACTTCGACATCGTGGTCAGCAGGTCGTAGGCCGGGCCGTCGATCGACACGACGTGCACGTCGGACGAGATCACGTCCGGCAGGAACTCCTGCTTCAGCATCGCCATCGCGGTCTCGTAGCCGAACGAGCCCTTGCCGTGGCCGATATCGAAGATCACCCCGCGTTCCCGCGCCGCCAGCACGTCCTCGCGCACCGCTCCCCCTGGTGCCACCGGCATGTTGGGGAACGGACGGAAGCAGTGGGTCAGGATGTCGCCTTTGCGCAGCCGCGGCATGACATCCGAGCAATACGGCGGTGGCGCATCGAGATGCGTCATCAGCGGCAGCGCGGCGTGCTCGGCCACCTCCAGCGCCATCTCCATGGGCGCGATGCCGGAGTCACCCGACGCGTTGCTGCCGACCCGCACCTTGATGCCGACCACCAGATCGGCTTCAGCCTTCGCCACATCCAGGCACACGCGCGGATTGAGCAGCGCCAGGTCGCGGCATTCGCCGACATTGATCTCCTTCGACAGCGCGAAGATGCCGGCAAAGGAGATATTCAGGAATGGCAGGATCCGCACCTCGGACCGCTCGATGACATGCCGGCGGAAGCCCTTCAGGTTGCCAGGCCCGGCGGAGCCGGCATCGACCAGGGTGGTCAGCCCGCTGGAGCGGGCATACGCATCAGGATCGACGCCCAGTGAGGTGCCGCCCCAATAGACATGCGTGTGCAGATCGATCAGGCCCGGCACCACGATCAGCCCGGAGACATCGCGCGTCTGGCTGCCGCCTGAAAGATCCGGCCCCAGCT
>DATBKQ010000024.1:0-19779 GCA_036555825.1 Acetobacteraceae bacterium
CTGGCCGCACTCGGTAACTTCTCCATCGGCCGGTTGGATTGGGTGCTGCCGCTGGGCATCAGCTTCTTCACCTTCCACCACATCATGTACCTGGCGGACCTGCGCCGCGGCCGCGCCGAGGCCACCACACTCGAGCGCTACGCCCTTTATATCTGCTTCTTCCCCCAGGCGATCGCCGGACCGCTGGCGCGCTGGTCGGAGGTGGGCCGGCAGTTCGGCCGCGACGCCTTCGGCCCCGGATGGGAACAGCGCTGGGCCAACGCCATCACCTTCATCGTCATCGGCCTGATCGAGAAGGTGGGCCTGGGCGATCCGATCGGCGTGATCCTCGACCCGATCTTCCGCGCCGCCGAGCAGGCGCCGCTGCACGACGGATCGGCGTGGCTCGCTCTCGGCTTCGGCTTCCAGATCTTCTTCGACTTTTCCGGCTATTCCGACATCGCCATCGGCCTTGGCCTGCTGTTCGGCATCCAGTTGCCGTTCAACTTCAACGGCCCGTTCCGTGCCACCAGCATCCTGGTGTTCTGGCAGCGCTGGCACATGACGCTGTCGCGCTTCCTGCGCGACTACGTGTTCATGCCGCTGGCCGACATGCGCATCGCCGGCACACGCCACACCACGGCGCAGTACGTGTTCGCCATCCTGGCCACAATGGCGCTGTGCGGGCTGTGGCACGGCGCTGGCTGGAACTTCGTGCTGTGGGGCACGATGCACGGCGTCGCCATCGTGTTCGCGCTCGGCTGGCGCCGCTTTCTGCCGTCACCGCCCAAGGCAGTCGGCTGGGCGGCCACGATCGGTTTCTTCCTCCTCAGCGGCGCCGTGTTCCGCACCCAGAACCTGGACGCCGCCTGGCATGTCTATGCCGGTCTCGGGACCCTTCCCGACCCGCGGATGCTGGGCAAGGCATGGATCCTCGGCGCCGGCGCGGTGCTGGCGATCGCGCTGCCCGCCACCCAGGACCTGTGCAGGATCGTCAATGCGCGCCCGCTGGCATGGGTGCCCGCCGTCCTCGGCCTCGCCGGCCTCGGCGTTCTGGTGCAACTCGGCGGCAATCAGTCGTATGACTTCATCTACTTCCGCTTCTGATACCGTCCACTGGCGGCGGTGGCTCGCCGTGTTCGGCGCCGTGTTCTTCGGTCTCGGCGCGCTGTTGTTCACGCTGCTGCTGCTGATCGATCCCTACGATACCGGCCGCTTTCCGTCCTTCGGGCTGGTCGGCGTGCGCGACCGCAGCATGCGCACGGCGGACGCCAGCCGCGGCCGTGACCCGCACTTCAACGCCGCCGTGGTAGGGAATTCGACCGCGCAGATCCTGAACCCTTACCGGCTATCGGAGCTGACCGGCCTGCGCTTCATCCAGCTTTCCATCCCGCAGACCGGACCGCGCGAGCAACTCGAGCTGATGCGGTGGGTGCTGTCGCACCACGCAGGCTACGGCGCGCTCGTGGTGGTGGCCGACCCGTTGTGGTGTTCGCATGATCCGAACCTGCCGTTGCGCGAGCCGTTTCCGTTCTGGCTCTACGGCGACGACGCGAATTACCTGGCCAACGTGGTCAGCTCCAAGGCGATCGACCGCTCGGTCTGGCGCCTGCAGATCGCGCTCGGCCTCGCCAAGCCGGTCGACCCGGTCGGCTACACCGACTACATCCGCGGCAAACGCCCGCCGTTCGAGCCATTGCCGGCGGGTTCGCCCGTGGATACCAGCGACACACACGGAGAGCGCCCCTTTCCCTGGATCGATCGCCTCCAAGCGCTGGTCAGCGGCTTGCCGCAGAGCGTCCGGGTGGTCGTCGTGATCCCGCCGGTCTATTTCGCCTACCTCTCGCCGCCCGGCAGCAAGGAAGCCGCCGCGATCGATGCCTGCAAGGCCGCGCTGCGCGGCGTCGTCGTCAACCGCTCGCTGGGTGGCTTCCTCGACTTCCGCGTGGACATGCCCGAGGTGCACGACATCGGCGATTTCGTCGATTTCGTGCACTATCGCGACAAGCTGCAGCGCGTGATCGAGGACCGCATCATTGCCACGCTCCGCGCCGATCAGCGCGGCAGCACACAGGCCAGCAGGCTGCCGTGACCAAAGCCCCTCGCCTTGGCCCGCATGACCGGCCTGGCTACTGTCAGCCGGCTGCAATCACGGAGTCCGTATGCCCCAGGTGACCGAGCCGAACATCGCCGCATGGTGCGCCGATTATCTGCGCAGAACCCTCAAGCTGCCCGACGGCCCGGTGGACATGCAGGCGGAATTCGCCAGCCTTGGGCTCGACTCCGCCGAGTCGGTGTTCCTGGTGTCCGCCATCGAGGACTGGCTCGGGCTGGAACTCGCCTCGGATACGGCCATGGAACACCCGACCATCGCCCAACTGTCGGGCTTCGTCGCCAGCCAGCTCGACGCGCGGGCTGTCCGCGCCTGATGCGGACCGAAGTCCGGCCGGCGTCACTGGTCGAGGTGCTGGAACGGCGCGCGGCGGAACACCCGGAGACGGTCGCGCTTGTGTTTGTTCCGGAGCGCGGCAGCGAACATCGGCAACTCACCTACGCCGAACTGCGCGACCGTGCGCACTCGGCGGCCGCCTCCCTGCTCAGGCGCACCGGCCCCGGCGAGCGCGCCGTTCTGCTGTTTCCGCCCGGCCTCGAGTTCGTCGTGGCATTTCTGGGCTGCCTGACCGCCGGCGTGATTGCGGTGCCGCTGATGGTGCCGCGCCGCGCCGCCGACCGCGACTCCGGCACCGCCATCGTCGCCGACTGTTCCCCGGCGATCGCCATGACCACGCCGGACCTGCTGCACCGCCGTCCCGACGTGGCGGAGCGGTTCGCCAGCACTGGCCTGGACTGGCTGACAGTCGGGATCGCCGGCGATCCGCCAACCGCTCCGGATATCGCGCCGCTACGCCCCTCTCGCGACGACATCGCGCTGCTGCAGTACACCTCCGGTTCGACCTCCACGCCGAAAGGCGTCGTGGTCGGGCACGACAATCTGCTGGCGAACCTGGAAATGGTGCGTGTCGCCATGAGCAATGCATGGCGCTCCACCTTCGTCGGCTGGGTGCCGCACTACCACGACATGGGCCTGATGATGGGCGTGATGCAACCGCTCTATCTCGGCGGCACATCGGTGCTCATGACGCCCGCCGCGTTCATGCAACGTCCGCTCAACTGGCTGCATATCATCAGCCGATATCGCGCCGAGTTCGCCTGTGCCCCGAACTTCGCCTACGACCTCTGCGCCAGCCGCTTCAGGCCCGAGCAGATGCAGGGCGTCGATCTGTCCCGCTGGAAGCTCGCGATGAACGGTGCGGAACCGGTGAATGCTGGCACGCTCGAGCGCTTCAGCCGGACATTTGCGCCGTATGGCTTCGACCCGGGAGCGGGCTACCCCGCCTACGGATTGGCGGAAGCCACATTGCAGGTAAGCGGAGGCGTGCGCGGCCGTGGCCCAACTTCTCGCGACGTCAGCCGTGCCGCCCTGCAACGCGGCGAGATCGCCGAACCTGGCGGCCTTGACGACCGGCAGACCCTGGTCTCCTGCGGACGCAGTGTCGCCGGCGGCGACGTCGCGATCGTCCATCCCGACACATGTTGCAAGCTTCCATCCGGCCGCGTGGGCGAAATCTGGGTCAGCGGCCCGCACGTCGCCCGCGGCTACTGGCGCAACGAGCCGGCCACAGCCGAGACCTTCCGGGCACGCATCGCCGGTGCGCCAGACCGGGACTGGCTGCGCACCGGCGACCTCGGATTTATCGATCAGCAGGGCGCGCTCTTCATCACCGGGCGCATCAAGGACCTGATCATCATCCGCGGCATCAACCACTATCCGCAGGACATCGAGCGCACCGTGCAGGCCAGCCATCCGGCGCTGCGGCGGGACTGCGGCGCGGCGTTCGCCATCAGCGACGATGCCGGTACCGAGAAGCTCGCCGTGGTGCAGGAGGTCGAACGCACCAGCCTGGCTGGCCTGAACATCGCCGACGCGACCGCGCGCATCCGCGAGGCTGTGACGCGGCAGCACGAGATCGCCCCGGCGGTGATCGCGCTGATCCCGCCGGCGGCGCTGCCCAAGACCACCAGCGGCAAGGTTCAGCGCGGCCTGACGCGCAGGCTGCTGCTGGACGGCGCGCTCCCGGTCATGCCGCCCGCGGCCGCCGCCGCACCTCCGGGCGCACATAGCGGAAATTGAGAATCGCCGGATCGGCGACCACCGGCCCAGGCGCGATACCGACGATGATCCTCTCGGCGATCGGGGCGAAATCGGCGCGGAAGTGCACCGACGACTTCAGCACCAGGATCGGGCATTCGGCGGGCTCGACGCCGACATGTCGCAGGATCGCCTGATCCAGCGCCTGCACCTTGTGCGACACCACCATCACCCGCACGCCATCGATATCGATCAACGCGCAAGGACCGAGATTGCCCGGATTGCCCGCGCCCATCGGGCCGGTCATCGTGAACCTGCCGTCGGTCAGCTTCAGCACGCGCGCCTTGCAGTCGAACGGCATGCCGTCCGACTTGCCGCCCAGCGACAACGACACCGAACCGCCCTCCCCTGCCGCGGCGCACGCCATCACGCTTTCGGCGTCGTTGATCAGGCACAGCACCGCGCCCTTCGCCTGCTGCCGCACCAGTTCAACGAGCAGTCCCGTAGTGTCGCCATGCCCACCGCCGCCCGGATTATCCTGTGTATCGGCAATCACGACCGGCCTGCGCGCACCGTCAGCCAGCCGCTTCGCTTCAGCAACCGCCTCGGCCGCCGGCAGCAGCTCCTGCCGGAAGTCCGCCTCACGCGCCGCGACATGCGCGGCGAACGCGTCGGCTGCCGCATCCGCCTTCGCCTGCGTATCGGCGAACGCGGCGATCGCCGGCCCGCAATCGGGGAAATCCGCATAGGGAAAGCCGAAGCAGAACGCCAGTTCGGCGACGCCGATGCGCGCGGCGAGAGATGCGCGTTCCGCCATCACCTCGTTCATCGGCTTGAGCAGCGTGCACTGGCTGCCCAACGGCAGCCAGAACTCGAGCTGGCGGAACGCGCGCGACCACGGCGCGCCGCGCGCGATGCGCTGCAACAGCAGCCGCATCGCCTGCGCGCCGGCGTCCTTCATGTCCACGTGCGGATAGGTGCGGAACGGCACGACCGCATCGGCCAGGGTGATCATCCGCCGCGTCAGGTTGGCATGCGGATCGAGGCTGATGGTCACCGGCAGTTCGCCGGCGATCGCGCGCACCCGCCGCAACAGCTCGCCCTCGGCGTCGGGGAAGCTGTCCACCACCGCCGCGCCATGCAGGTCGAGATACACCCCGTCCAGCGGCGCCGCGGCGAGCGCGCGCGACAGTTGCGCGCAGAGCAGTGCCGCGATGCGTTCGAACGCCTCGTCCTGCACCGGTCCGGCCGGATTGGCGAGGCACCAGGACAGCGGCACCACGTCGATGCCTTCGCTCTCGGCAACGCCTAGTGCCCCCGCCGTCGGCACCGACGTCCCGCGCACCGCATCGATCATCGCCTCGCCTTCGCTCAGCGGGGGAAATCCCGCTGGGTGAAGGAAGTCCGCGAACGTGGTGGGATGCGGTGCAAAGGAGTGGCTCTCGTGCAGGAAGCCGCCGATCGCGATACGCCGGGTCATGTCTGCTGTCCTCTTCGTTCGACCCTACACATATCGCAGCACATCCTGCCGCCAAACCGCCGGCCATGATCCCTGATCAGCGGCCGGGGACCTCGAACGGCTGGTTGCTCACCCGCACGACAGTCAGCCGCGGCCGCCGTCGGCCGTCGCTGGACCAGCCTATCGACTGCCCCTCCGCCAGCCCAAGCAGCGCGGTGCCCACCGGCGACAGGACCGAGATGCGGCCCTGGCCGATATCCGCCTGCTGCGGATAGACAAGCTGGACGCGCCGGATGCGGCCGGTGCGATCGTCTCTGAATTCGATATGCGAATTCATCCTGACAATCCCCTCCGGCATCCAATAGGGCGGGACAATGTCGGCGCGGTACAGCTCGTCCATCAGGAGCCGCGCATCATCCCGCTCGTGCCCCGTCGCCATTGCCCGCGCGAGCCCCGTCAGGCGGTCGTGGTCATCCGAGGTAAGCAGCAGGCGCGGGAGCTGCGTCAGGTCGGTGGCGAATGTCCGGTCAGGCATTGCCGGGTCCTCCAACTGCTGTCATCTCCGCTATGCCCCGGCCTTGCGAAGAGGCGATCCGCTGCGCCACCTCCAGCATCGCGGCCAGCCTGATGGCCGCCGCAAGGATTTCATGCGCCAGATCGGCCAGACGCTGCTCGTCGATACGCGCAGGAGATGGCGGTCGGCGACGCGCGCCACCACTGTGTCGCGGCGGCAAAGCGATGCCGCCCGGGTTGTTCTTGGCCGGCCATTGCTCGAATGTCTCGGGGACGGTCGGATTCCGCACGATTGGTCCTTTCGCTGAGTTGCTGCCCAAACGGGCACAGGAATAGATGGCTGACGAAGTCTGCACGCGCATGTCCGCGGTATGACAAACCATGTCGGCGCAACGCGATCAGCGCTGCAGCAGACTTCCCAGCATCCATGCCGCTTTCTCGTGCCGCCTCACGCGTTGCGTCGCGAGATCCGCGGTTGCGACGTCGCCGGCCGTCTCGGCCAGTCGAGCCGTCTGAAGCGCCGAGCGAGCTGCTTTCGCGTTGTCGGACTGAAGCTGTCCCACCATGGCCGCAGCGGCCGGCACCCCGGTCTCCTGGTCAATGGATGTCAATGAGGCGAACTCGCAGAAGCTTCCCGGTGCCTTGACACCGAGTGCGCGAATCCGCTCGGCGATCTCGTCGATCGCGCCCGCAAGTTCCGTGTACTGTCCCTGAAACATTGTATGCAGCGGCTCGAACTGTGGACCTGTCACGTTCCAGTGGAATGCCTGCGTCTTGAGGTACAGCATGTAGCTGTCAGCAAGCAGGCGTCCGAGCGTCGCGGCGGTTTCTTCGCGGGCAGCCAGGTCATTTATGTACGGGTCAAACATTTCGCTCCTCCTGTATGGGTTTGCGCGAACGTTGCCTCACCCGACCGTCGATCCCGTCCAGGACGGTGGATCGCTGGCGGGAAAGGAATCGCGGTTCGCCTCATCCACCCTGTCCCAGCGTGCAAAGTCGTCCCTGGCCGTTTGCTCGCCAGGACAGCCGGAATTGTCCTCCGTGTGCGATGACGGATCCGCCCGGCCAGGACCCAGCCATCCATTCCTCTCCGCAAATGCGATGGCGCTGCTTATGTCGGGAAATCTCACCCGGATCTGCGCCAGCGGCCCGGCCCCGCCACTCCAGCCCATCAGCGGATCGACCGTGAGCCGCGCCGACGGCTCGAATTCCAGCAGCCATTCACCACTTCCGGGACCTGACTGCGTCGCCGCACACGCACGCTGCGAAATTCGAACGCGCGGCATAAACTCACCGTATGCCGGAAAGCCGCTTCCCGACAGCAGTGACGTCCAGAGATCGGCGCGGCGATGGCGGCGCGCTCCAGTCGCCGGTGCACTCCGTTCCACGCAATCTGTCGTGCGCATTTCCGCTTCCTTTCACTGAGGCGTTGCTACCCGAACCGGGTGCAGATGAGATGGTCAGCGAAGGCTGCGCGGGCGTGTCGGCGGTATGACAGACTATGTCAGCGTGGGTTTGATCGTCGCCTTGCCTTCGCGGTGCAACGGCAAACGGACTTCGGCGCGCAACCCGCCGCCCGGACGGTTGCACAGTCGAATGCTGCCGCCTTCGCGCTCCACTGCCTGGCACGCGATGGTCAGACCTAGCCCAACTCCGCCGGTGCCCGAGTTGCGCGATGCTTCGAGACGATGGAATGGTTCGAATACATGCCGCATGTCGGCATCCGCTATACCGGGACCGTCATCGTCGATGACGATCCGGATCTCCTGCGGCGTCTGCTCCAGACCGACCCGCGCACAGCCGCCATAGGTCACGGCGTTGCCGATCAGGTTCGCCAAGGCCCGCTTGATGCCAAGTCCGCGCACTGTCGCGACCGCATGTCCGGGACCGGAGAGCGTTGCCCGGCCGCCGGCATCCACCGTTGCATCGACCAGCGTCGTCAGCATCGAGGCGAGATCGACCGGGCGCGACGGCTCCGCGTCATCGTTGCCGCGCAGATAGGCGAGGGTCGCTTCGACCATCGACTCCATCTCCGCCAGGTCGCGCTCGCATTCGGCCCGCAGCGACCGGTCGGGAAGCAGTTCGCAACGCAGGCGGAGCCGCGCGATCGGCGTGCGCAGATCGTGCGAAACGGCGGCGAGTGCCTGGGTGCGGTCGGTGATCAGCCGGTGAATGTGGTCCTGCATGGCGTTGAACGCCCGCTTGACCTCGACGATCTCCCGCGGGCCGCGTTCCGACAGAAGCACAGGCTGGCCGTGCCCGTAGCTGCGGGCCGCTTCCGCCAGCCGGCGGAGCGGCGCGTTTATGGTGTGCAGCACCAGCACGGCCACGACGATGATGCTGGCAAGGACGACCAGGGCGACGAGCAGCACGCCCGGCAGCGACGGAACCGCGGCCGGGATGATCGCCGCCGAGAAATTGGCATAGGAGCGGTCCGACAGCTCGGCCGCCCCGAGCAGAACAGTGCCCGTCCCGGCATATGCGTGCTCATCCCAACGGAGATGCAGTTCACGGGTGGAGAGCTCGGGGGTCAGTTCGATCAGCCGCCGTCGCAGCTCCAGCAGGACGGCATCGTCCGCACTGGCATCGTCGACCAGCGACCTGGCGCTCCAGGTGATGCGGAAACTGGCCGAGGACAACGCCCGCGCCGCTGCCCCGCGCTCGTGCGGCGGCAGCTCCGCCAACGTCTCCATGGCGGTGCCAAGCCGGTCGGCGATCTGCGCCAGGCGGCTGTGCTCGGCAGCATCCTGGGCCAGAAGCCGATACGCCAGGATCCCGCCCAGGGATACCACGAGCATGGTGACCACCAGCAGCAGCAGCGTCCGGCCGGCAAGGCTCCGCGGCCACGCCAGCCATGGCATCATGACCGGGTGATGTCGGGGACGAACAGATATCCCGCGCCGCGCACGGTTCTGATAATGGGCGAGTCGGGCGCCCCGCTCTCGATTTTCTTGCGCAGGCGGCTGACCAGCACATCGACGCTGCGGTCGGACACGTCGCCCAGGCGATTGCGCGACAGTTCCAGCAGGTGATCGCGGCTGAGCACGCGTTGCGGGTGTTCGAGGAACGCCAGCAGGGTGTCGTATTCCGCCCCGGAGAGATCGACCGCGGAGCCGTCGGGCGCGGTGAGTTCGCGGCGAGGCAGGTCGAGCACCCAGCCGGCGAAGTGCAGCCGGCGGCGCGGCACTGCCGGCTCGGCCGCGATCATCCGCGACCGGCGCAGCACCGCGCGGATGCGCGCCACCAGCTCGGGCCCGCTGAACGGCTTCGGCAGGTAGTCATCCGCGCCCAGTTCGAGACCGAGCACCCGGTCGGTCTCGGCGCCACGCGCCGTCACCATCACGATCGGAACACTGCTCTTCTGGCGCAGGGCCCGGCAGAGATCCATGCCGCTGGTGCCGGGCAACATGACATCGAGCAGCACAAGGTCGATCGGCAGCCGGCCCAGAGCGTCCCACATCTCGGGGCCGTTGCGCGCGCCGCTGACACGAAACCCGTGCTCCTGGAGAATGCGGGCAATGAGCCGGCGCATTCCCGCGTCATCTTCCACCGCCAGCACGTGAGGCGCCGCCGGCATCCCGCCGGCGTCGACCTCCGCGCCGATCGCCGGTGGCTCGCGCGGAACTATCACGAAACCCTCGCCGCCGATCTAACCTGCGGAACTGGCAGCATTGGGCTGCACGGCCATCTCGGCCAGGTGTGACGGCGGGTTGGCATGAAAAGCTACCTCCTCGTGCTGTCCGCCAGGGCCTGGCCCGGCTGGCGAAGGTCGATATCGGCGCGAGACGGTGGCCGCGCATGTCGGCAGTACGACAAACTGTGTCAGGCCGTCGTGTTCGCGAAGGCCAACGCGCAACGGCGGACGGAGCGCAAACGCTGCCGCCCTGTTTCCAGATGAGACCGGCCGCCGCGCGATCGGCCACGAGCATACCGAGGGCCCAGATGGCCGAGAAGACGCCGCCGACACAGGGCCGTGACGACAACCAGCCCGATCCGCGGCTGGCCGCGTTGATCGGCCTGATTGTCATTCTCGTACTCGCGATCGGCGCCGTCGTGCTGGTCCGCGAGCTGGGAAAGGCATCGAAGTTGCAAGATTGCCTGATGTCGGGCCGGACGAACTGCGCACCGCTCGAAGTCCCGTCCCGCCAATAGTGCCTGGGACCAGCAGCGACTTCGACGCAGCCAACCAGACCTCATCACGCTTTAGCCCTTTTGGCACGGCTTATCTTCGATGCGGGACTGCCGTAGCCTGCCGCCGGCCAAGGAAACGACATCGGGCTGGCTTGCCAAGGCCCGGTCTGGGAGTGCTGCAATGTCGAGGCGGGCGTTGGCGGGCGTAGGTCTGTTGCTCTTGCTTTTGGCGGTCGCGGTATGGCGGCTTGGCCTCAGCACCGAACCGCCCCGCGCAACAGCCCAGGAAACGCCGCCGGCGGTGCCCGTCACGCCAGGCGTTGTCACCGCCCGCGATGTCCCGGAGTACCTGCGGGGCATCGGCACGGTCCAGCCGTTCAACACGGTCACCATCAGGTCGCGCGTCGACGGCCCCATCGTCAAGGTGGCCTTCACCGAGGGCCAGGAGGTCAAGCAGGGCGATCTGCTGTTCCAGATCGATCCTCGTCCCTATCAGGCGGCGCTCGAGCTGGCGGAGGCGACCAGGACGAAGGACGAGGCCCAACTCGAGACCGCCAAGGCCGATCTGGAACGCTACAGCCGCCTCGTCGGGTCCGGTTTCCAGACGCGGCAGAGCTTCGACCAGCAGAAGGGCCTGGTCGCGCAGCTCATGGCCACGATCAAGGGCGATGAGGCGCAGATCGATACCGCCCGGCTCAACCTCGGCTTCACCGAGGTACGCTCGCCGATCACTGGACGCCTCGGCGCCCGATTGGTCGACATCGGCAACCTGGTGCATGCGAACGACAACACGGCGCTCGCCACGGTCGCGCAACTTCAGCCGATATTCGTCAGCTTCACCCTGCCGCAAGGCAGCCTCGACCGCGTTCGGCGCCACCAGCAGCAGGCGCCGCTGGAAGCGGTGGCCTTGTCGGACGAGGGCACGACGCAGCTCGCGGTCGGCAGGCTCACATTGATCGACAATGCGATCGACCAGGCGACCGGCACCATTCACCTCAAGGCGACCTTCGCCAATACGGACGAACGGTTGTGGCCCGGCGAGTTCGTCAACATGCGGTTGGTGCTGCGCATGCGGCACGATGTGCCGACGGTACCGTCGCAGACCATCCAGCAGGGACCGAATGGCGATTTCGCCTATGTCATCGCCGGCAACGACACCGTCAAACGGCGGAGCGTGGAGGTTGCCGGCGTGCAGGATGGCCTCGCGGTTGTCCGCAAGGGCCTGACGCCCGGCGAGCATGTCGTGGTCGCCGGCCAGTACCGCCTCACGGAGGGGGCGCGGGTGAAGCTGTTGGCGGAAAAGCCGGCCGAGACCGCGCAGCGATGAGCATCTCGGAACCGTTCATCCGGCGGCCGATCGCAACTTCGCTGCTCACCCTCGGTCTGCTGGTGTTCGGTATCGTCGCCTACACGCTGCTGCCGGTCGCGGCATTGCCGAATGTCGACTATCCCACGATCACCGTGACAGCCAGCTATCCTGGGGCCAGTCCCGCGACGATGGCTTCGGCGGTCGCCACACCATTGGAGCAACAGTTCACCGCCATTCCGTCGCTCGACCAGATGACGTCCTTGAGCGGTACGGGCAGCACGATGATCACGCTGCAATTCGACCTGGCGCGCAATATCGACGGGGCCGCGCAGGACGTGCAGACCGCGATCAACGCCGCCAGCGGGTTGCTGCCGAAGGACCTTCCGAGCCCGCCGACCTACAGGAAGTCCAATCCGGCCAACTCTCCGGTACTGATCTACGCGGTCTATTCCGATGCACTGCCGGTCTATCGGCTCGACGATTACGCCTACACCCTCCTCGCCCAGCAGCTTTCGACGGTGCCCGGCGTCTCGCAGGTATCGGTGTTCGGCCAGAAGCAGTACGCCGCACGGGTCGAGGTGAACCCGGGCGCGCTCGCCGCGCACGGCATCGGCCTGGAGGACGTTCGCGGCGCGCTGGTGGCGGCGACCGTCAACGCCCCCAAGGGGTCGATCGAGGGCAGCCACCGGGTCACCGCGCTGGACACCAACGACCAACTGTTCAACGCCTCGCAGTACGGCAACGTCATCATCGCCTATCGCCACGGCGCACCCGTGCGCGTCAACGACGTGGGCGCCGCGGTAAACTCGGTGCAGAACATGTATGTCGGCGCGTGGTTCAACAACCGGCCGGCCGAAGGTATCGCGATCCAGCGGGCATCCGGGGCCAACACCATCGCGCTGGTGAACCGCATCAAGCAGCTCATGCCGCATCTCGAGGCCTCGATCCCTCCCTCGGTGCACGTTGCCCTGATGTCGGACCGCTCGCTGATCACACGCGCCGCGGTCAGCGATGTACAGATCACGATGGCGGTGACCATCGGGCTGGTGGTGCTGGTCATCTTCATTTTCCTGCGCTCGCTCTGGGCGACGGCGATCCCCAGCATGGCGGTGCCGTTGTCGTTGCTGGCGACCGTCGCCGTCATGTATGTGGCCGGATACAGCCTCGACAACATCTCGCTGATGGCGCTGACCATCTCGGTCGGCTTCGTGGTAGACGACGCCATCGTCATGATCGAGAACATCGTCCGTCACATCGAGGGGGGCGAACACCCGTTCGCCGCGGCGCTGCGAGGCGCGGGCCAGATCGGGTTCACCATCATTTCGATCACATTCTCGCTGATCGCGGTGTTCATCCCATTGTTCTTCATGGGAGGCATCATCGGCCGCCTGTTCCGCGAATTTGCGGTGACCGTCTCGGTCGCGGTGATCGCCTCTGCCGCCATTTCGCTGACCCTGACCCCTGTCCTTTGCTCGCTGTTCCTGCAACGCCAGGCCGCGCACGCGCGCGGGCGGTTCAATCTCCTGGCGGAGCGGTGCTTCAACCGGATATTGAGCGCATACGACAGGGGCCTGCGCTTTGTCTTCCGCCATCAGTTCCCGACCTTGCTCACGACGCTGTCGCTGATCGCGGTGACCGGATATCTGTATGTGAGCATCCCGAAGGGGTTCTTTCCGCAGCAGGACACCGGCTTCATCTTCGGCGAGGTGGACACGCGGCAGGATTCCTCGTTCGCGGCGACCACCGCCCTGCGGCACGACATCATCGATATCGTCCGCAAGGATCCTGCGGTGGCGCATGTATTCTCGACTGCCGGCGCCTATTCGTACAACCCAACGGAAAACACCGCCCGCGTCTACATTCAACTGGTCCCGTTCGACCAGCGGAACGTCTCGGCCGATCAGGTGATCGAGCGGCTGCGACCCCAGGTCGCCCAGGTCGAAGGCGCCAGGTTCTTCATGCAGGCGGGACAGGACATCAAGGTAGGCGGCCGGCTCAGCCGTACCCAATATCAATACACGCTGACCGACACCAACCTGGACGAGCTCAACCACTGGGCCCCGATCCTGGAGCAGGGGATGAAAACCCTGCCGGAACTGCAGGATGTGGCATCCGATCAGCAGATCGCCGCGCCCCACGTATCGATCACCGTGGATCGCGATGCCGCATCGCGTCTGGGATTGTCGGCGACACTGATCGACCAGACGCTGTACGACGCGTTCGGGCAGCGACAGGTCGCCACGATCTACACCGCCACCAATCAGTACAAGGTGATCTTGGAAGTCGCGCCGCAGTTCCGCTCGGATCCCGACGCGCTGTCCAAGATCTATGTACCGGCGCCCTCCGGCGCGCAGGTGCCATTGAGCTCGGTCGCCCGCTTCACCTCCACCGTCGAGCCGCTTTCGGTCAGCCACCAGGGCCAGTTCCCGGCGATCACTCTGTCGTTCAACCTGGCACCCGGGAAGTCGTTGGGTCAGGCGGTGGACGCCATCGACGCATTGGCGGCAAAACTGAACGCGCCGCCGACCCTCAACAGTTCGTTTCAGGGCACGGCGCAGGCATTCCAGGCATCGTTGTCATCGATGCCGCTGCTGGTCGCCGCCGCGATCCTGGTAGTCTACATCGTGCTGGGCATGCTCTACGAGAGCTATATCCATCCCATCACCATTCTGTCCGCCTTGCCCCCGGCCGGGGTCGGCACGCTGCTCATGCTGATGGCCTGCCGCTACGAACTTACGGTGATCGCGATCATCGGCATGATCCTGCTCATCGGCATCGTCAAGAAGAACGCCATCATGATGATCGACTTCGCACTGCAGGCGCAGCGGTTCGATGGCAGGAGCCCGCGCGAGGCGATCCACGAAGCCTGCCTGCTGCGCTTCCGTCCGATCATGATGACGACGTTCGCCGCGTTGTTCGGCGCCATGCCGATCGCGCTCGGCCACGGGGCGGGATCCGAGCTGCGCCGGCCACTCGGCATCGCGATCATCGGCGGGCTGCTCGTCTCGCAATGGCTGACGCTTTACACGACGCCGGTCATCTACCTGTACCTGGAGCGGTTCAGCCGCTGGCTGGGCCGGTCCTACGGATTGTCGCACGCAGCGGCTGCACTGTCGGACATGCCCGCGGCACCGCTCATGCAGGATCAACCAGGGGCCGAATGACACCCGAGGCAGGTATGTGCGCCTATGCCAGCCACTCCGGCACCGGCAGGTTCTTCGAGCGCAGGAACTCCGGATTGAACAGCTTCGACTGATAGCGCGCGCCGCTGTCAGGGAGCACCGTCACCACGGTATGCCCCGGGCCGAGATCCTTCGCGACGCGAACCGCTGCGGCAACGTTGATACCGGCCGAGGTGCCAACCGAAAGCCCTTCGTGGATCAGCAGGTTGTAGATTTGCGGCAGCGCCTCGCCGTCGGTGATCTTGATCGCATCGTCGATCGGCGCACCTTCGAGGTTGCCCGGTACGCGTGACTGGCCAATGCCTTCGGTGATGGAGCTGCCCTTCACCGTCATCTCCATGCCCTTCTTCCACTCGTAAAGCGCGCTGCCTTCCGGATCCGCCAGCACGACCCACGCCGACGGCTTGCGTTCCTTGAGCGCGAACGCGACGCCCGCGAGCGTGCCGCCCGTGCCGCAGGCACAGGTGAAGGCATCGACCTTGCCCTCGGTCTGCTCCCAGATTTCCCGGCCCGTGAAGCTCTTGTGCCCTTCGCGGTTCGCGAGGTTGTCCCACTGGTTGGCCAGGAAGGCGCCGGTCTCTTCGGCGAGCCGGCGAGCGCGGTGCACGTAGTTATCGGGGTCCCGATAGGGCTTGGCGGGCACCAGCCGGAGATCGGCGCCAATCATCCGCAGGAAGTCGATCTTCTCCTTGCTCTGCGTCTCCGGCATCACGATGACGCAACGGTAGCCGCGGGCGTTGCCGACCAGCGCCAGCCCGATGCCGGTGTTCCCGGCGGTGCCCTCCACGATCGTCCCGCCGGGCTTCAGCATCCCACGACGTTCGGCGTCCAGGACGATGTAAAGCGCGGTGCGATCCTTGATCGAGCCGCCGGGTTCCAGGAATTCCGCCTTGCCCAGGATCGTGCACCCCGTCGCCGCCGAGGCGCCCCGCAGCTTGATCAGCGGCGTCTGGCCGATCGAGGCAGCGAGGTCCTCCTGCCAACCGGTTCCGTGATACAGTTCGGTCATCGCCATCCTCATGCAGCCGGAGTTCTTGCCATGGTCGAGAATGTGCCTCCGAGGCGGGTCTGGGAAGCCCTGCGCAGCGATCCCAAGGCACAACTCGTCGATGTGCGCACCGATGCCGAGTGGAACTTCGTCGGCCTGCCGGACCTTTCATCCACCGGCAAACAGGTGGTGCCGATCCAGTGGCAGCTCTATCCCACGATGGCTCGCAACACTGAGTTTCTCGAGCAACTGAAGCAGGTGGGCTTCACGCCCGAGCACCACATCTACTTCATCTGCCGCAGCGGCCAGCGCAGCCACGCCGCGGCGCAAGCGGCGCGGGACGCCGGCTTCCCGCACACCTACAACGTGGCGGAAGGCTTCGAGGGCGCGCCCGACGGGGCCGGCCACCGCGGCGTGCTCGAGGGATGGAAGGCCGCGGGCCTGCCCTGGCGGCAACGGTAACCACGTATTTGCGCTGACTGCTCGCGATGCCCCCAAGTGTCATTGCACCCCGCCGAAGGGCGGGGGACGAAGCAGTCTCGGTCGGGATTGTTTAGGTGAACGTGAATCGAGCCGCGGCCTGATTCGATAAGCCACCTGTTCCGGGAGTGGCGTTGATTCCGTCGATAGGCGCGCGTCCAATGATCTGGTTGCAACAGTTCGCGCTCCACTGCGTCGGCGTGAACGTCCGCATTTCGAATTGGGGGAAGCCAATGATCGCGGCCATCGCAGTCCTCTCCGCCGCGCTGTTCCAGCCTGTCGGTTACACCACCTGGTGGAACACCGAGGGCGCCAGGGTCATCCAGATATCCGAGCAGAATCTTTGCGCCTTGTATGTTTCTCAACAGAAGAGTTCCGTGGGCTTTCTGTGGGACAAGACCGCGCTGGCCGGTATCGTGTTCCAGGATGACGGATGGGATTTCCCGCCGAGAAAGACGGAGGCCGCGATTCGCGTCGGCTCCACCTGGATCAGCGACAGCACCGAACCCGACTGGTTCGAGGCCAGCGAGAGCAAGGATGCGATCGCCGTCACTCTGCGGTATTTCCCTGTCGAGAGCCTGTTGAGCAATGCCGGCTCTGTATCGCTGCGCCGCGACGGCGGCGATCTCGATATCCCATTGGACAGATCCAAGATGCCGAAGTTGTTGCAGGCCGTCGTCGCATGCCGGCAGCACCTGAAGTGAGTCAAACGCCGGGCCTCGCGGCCTGGACCGTGTCCCCATACAGCACCCGGATGACCACGAACCAGCCATAGCGGGGATCGACGACGGTGCCGTCCGGTCCGGCCAGCATTCCATCGGTCGTGGTCGGAACGTGCTTCATGGTCACTGCGTCATCGACGTTGCCGCCGATCACCGTCAATACGCCGGTATCCACGCGGACGACGACATCGCAATGCGCCGGAAACCGCCCAGCGGGCAGGTGGTCGTAGCTGGGCGCACCCTCCGCGCCGCGGCCATGGCAGACAAGGTCCCCGGGCCGCGGCGCGTAGGACGCAGGGGGCTCGGCGACAACAGCCCAGCCGCTGGTCTGGCCCAATTTCATCTGCTTGGCGAGATCGATGTAGTCGGCGTGGGTCGCGGTATAGGGAAAGCGTGCACCGGCGCCGGCGATTCGCATGATGTAGGAAATGAACGTCGCCGACCAGGCATAGGTGCCGTCCTCGCTCGCCGGGAACTCGGCGCCGTTGCCGTCGTGCAGGCCGGTCCACCCCTGGTCCGGGTCGCCGGGATCGAGCCCCTCCCACCAGTATTCGCCGACGCGCTGCCACAGGCCCTGCTGCCGCTCGGGCTTGTCCTCAGGCGTGGCGGGGCGATAGGTGCCCGGCGGATTGTCGTCCACCGGCGAGCCGAACAGTCGCCATTCGCGCAGCGCGATCGCCACCACGGCATCGCGCGACAACGCCGCGTAAGGAACCCGCGCGAACGGCGGCACGTGTTCGTTCACCGAGGGTGCGTGGACCGGGGGCCCGGCGCAGGCCACCAGCAGCACTGGTACAACGGGCGTGATCCACCAGCGCGGAATGCACGCCACCCGCGATAGCAACAGAAGACACACTTTGGCCGTTGCCGCGACGGTTACGATCCAGGTGTCGCGCCTGATACAACAATTCCGCCAGCGCGACCACCTGCGGATGTGCTACGCTCGCTCGGGAAACAATGCCCGCAATCCTTCCGCGCTCGCCTCGCAACGTCCGCGATCGGTGATCAGTCCGCTCACCAGCCGCGCCGGCGTCACGTCGAACGCCGGGTTCGCCGCGCGGCTTTCCATCGGCGCGATCCGCACCGTGACAATCTGCCCCTCCGCGGTCCGCCCGGTGACATCCGTCACCTCGGATGCACCGCGCTGCTCGATGGGAATTTCTGCAACGCCGTCCGACACCGTCCAGTCGATCGTGGTGGATGGCAGCGCCACCCAGAACGGCACATCGTTGTCGCGCGCCGCCAGCGCCTTCAGGTAGGTGCCGATCTTGTTCGCCACATCGCCGGTGCGGGTCACCCGGTCGGTGCCGACGATCACCAGATCGACCTCGCCATGCTGCATCAGGTGCCCGCCGGCGTTGTCAGCCACCACGGTATGCGCGACGCCGTGCCGGCCAAGCTCCCATGCCGTCAGCGCCGCCCCCTGGTTGCGCGGCCGGGTCTCATCCACCCAGACATGCAGGTCGATCCCGGCATCGTGCGCCCGATAGATTGGCGCCAGCGCTGTGCCCCAGTCCACCGTCGCCAGCCAGCCGGCATTGCAATGCGTCAGGATGTTCGCACGCCGGCCCGGTCTCGCCGCCTGCTCGATCAGCGGCAACCCATGGCGCCCGATTGCCTCGTTCTGCGCCACGTCCTCGTCCGCGATCGCCGCGGCCTCGTGATAGGCGACGCGCACCCGCTCCGACACCGGCGTGTTGCGCAGGCGGGTCAGCATCCGCCCAAGCGCCCAGCGCAGATTGATCGCCGTGGGCCGGGTCGCCGCAAGCAGCGCCGCATCGCGCTCCAGCGCCTCCGAGGAGGCGTCCTGCCGCAGTGCCAGGCACAGCCCGTATGCCGCGGCGGCGCCGATCAGCGGCGCGCCGCGCACCTGCATCGAGCGGATCGCATGCGCCGCCCGCGCCACATCGGTCAGGCGCACGATCTCCAGCGCCCAGGGCAGCTTCGTCTGGTCGATGATCCGCACCGACCAGCCGTCCTCGGGATCGACCCAGATGGTACGATACGCGACGCCATCGATGCGCATGTGCTCAGATCCTCTGATGCAGCACGCAGACCAGTGTGAACAGCCGCCGCGCGGTGGGAAAGTCGATGGCGATCTTCCCCTCGAGCCGCGCCCGCATCAGCGCGGCCCCTTCGTCGTGCAGCCCGCGCCGTCCCATATCGATCGCCTGGATGCGTTCCGCGCGGCCTTCCTCTACCGCCTTGATGTGGCTGTCCACCAGCAACTGGTAGTCCTTCACCAGCCGGCGGAACGGCCCCAGCGCCAGGCCGATCACCGCCAGCCCTGTGTCGTTGCCGCGGCGGATATCGAACACCAGACGGCCGTTCGCCACCGAAAGGTGCAGCGCGAACGGACCCGCGGTGGCACCGGCCTTCCCGGTCAGCGGCATGAAGCGGTTCTCGGCCACCAGATCGGCGACCGCCTGGGCGCGGTCGGCCTCCACGGCCGCCGGAAGGCGAGAGGGGACTTGTCCGTCCAGCACCACGCGGGACAGGCGCCCTGAGGCAAGGCTCATCCCGGTTCGGGGTCGGGTTTCAGCATGTTGAAGCAGAGCATCAGCCCGACGATCGCCCCCTTGATCGGTTGCAGCAGGCCGAGCGACAGGGCCAGCGTCAACGGCAGGAAGATCGCCGACAGCAGCCAGAGCGGCGGGTCCGAGGTCTTCTGCATGATCAGCATCGCCGGGATCACGATGTGGCCGACGATCAGGATGGTGAAATAAGGCGGCGCATCGTCGGCGCGCGCGAGGCCCAGCGGCGCGCGGCAATGCTCGCACGCCGGCACCAGCTTCAGGAAGCGGCGGAACAGCCGGCCTTGGCCGCAGGACGGGCAGCGCCCATTCAGGCCGCGCGCCATGGCGGT
>DATBKQ010000025.1:0-15068 GCA_036555825.1 Acetobacteraceae bacterium
GGATGACTTCGCATGTCAGAAGTCATCCTGCTCTAGCGCGCGATGACCGAAGGCGGAATCGCCGGAGGTCTGAATCGCGCGCTCAAACATGAAAAGCTAAAGCATGATGAGGGTCAACTTGACCTCATCATGCTTTAGAAGCGGTTCACGCGCCTGGGCAACGCGGCGCGTGCGACCGGCCAGCGCACGTCTCGGCATGCGACAAACCGGCCTGACCGGCATATCCTGCTCCGATGTTGCGCGCGGGCGCTGGCTGGGACGGGAGATCCGATGATGCAGGGCGAGGCCAAAGGCCGCACGGTAACCGTGTTCTGTGGGGCCCACCTTGGCCGGGACGTACGGTACTTGCAGGCGATCCAGTCCCTTGGCGCGGGTCTCGCCAGGGCAGGAGTTCGCATCGCCTACGGTGGCGGCAGCGTCGGACTCATGGGGGCGCTTGCCGACGCGGCGCTGGCGAATGGCGGCGAGGTCCTGGGTATCGTGCCGCACTTCATGGTCCAGAGCGAACGCCTTCACCCTGGCATCACCGAGGTCGAAGTAACCGACAGCCTCCACACCCGAAAGCAGCGCATGTTCGAGGTAGCCGACGGCTTTGTTTCAATGCCGGGCGGTATCGGCACTCTGGATGAGACGGTGGAGGTGATCACCTGGCGGCAGCTTGGATTGCATGAGAAGCCGATTTTCCTATGCGACGTCGCGGGCTCCGCTTCGCCGGTGCTGCGCGCGATCGAGGCGGCGATCAGCCGAGGCTTTGCCCCGCCCGAGGTTCGGGACTTGTTCCAGGTCACCGGTGATGTATCGGTTGTGGTTGAGCGCGTCAGGGCACTCGCAAGCGCGCCGCCCGCCACGGCCAACCGGCTGTGACGATGGACGCGTGCGAGACGTCGCGAGCAGCCGTGCCGCCTTGCCCGAGCCAGTGCCCCGGTCTATATGCGCGCCCTGGCCGGAGTGTAGCTCAGCCTGGTAGAGCACTGTGTTCGGGACGCAGGGGCCGGAGGTTCGAATCCTCTCACTCCGACCAGAAAGAGCCTCTTAGCCGCCGCGGGTCGACTGTTGCGCGCTTTCCTCCTCTCACCGGCTGGTTTGCCGGCACGGACCCGATCGGTTGGTGACACTGGCTGCCTGCCGCGCGCCCAGGACCTCTAGCGCCGCCGCATGTCGGGCCGTCGCACGGAACTCCAGCGCGCGTATGACGAATTTGCAACGCGCGCGGGGATACGCACGGGCATTCCGCTGGAGAACGCCGTGACCCCTGACCGGACGACCCCATTGCTGAGCGAGCGCGCCGCCTTTGTTCCGCCTGCCGATGCCGTGGCGGCCTGGCTGCGCTGGCGGCACCTGTTGGCCAGCTATCTGAAGCCGTTGGTTTACGCGCTGTACGAACGGCGGCTTCTCACACAGGTCCAATCGCGCCCTCCGCCGCGGCATGTCGGCATCATCCTCGATGGCAATCGCCGCTTCGGCCGGCTATCCGGCCTGGTCGACCCGGTGCAGGTCTATGCCCCGGGAGCGCAGAAGCTCGACGAGCTGCTGGACTGGTGCGGGGAGCTGTCGATACCCGCGGTAACGTTGTGGGTATGCTCCACCGATAACCTGGCACGCCAGCCCCAGGAGGTGGCCGGGATCCTCGGCGCGCTGGAATTCAAGCTGCTGGCGCTGGTGAACGATCCGCAGATTCATCGCCGCCGGGTGCGAGTGCAGGCGATCGGCCGGCTGGAACTGCTGCCGGAAAGCACCGTCGCGGCGATCCGGTCGGCGGAGGCTGCAACCGCCGGCTACGATGCCATGCTGCTGTCGATCGCCGTCGCCTACGGCGGGCGCGAGGAGATCGCCGACGCGGTGCGCGAGATGCTGGCGCAGGCGCTGAAAGAGGGGGTCCCGCTCGCCCAGGTGATCGACGAGATCTGCCCGGAGCGGATCGGCCGGCATCTCTATCTCGCCGATACACCGGAACCCGACCTCATCATCCGCACCAGCGGCGAACTGCGGCTGTCGGGCTTCATGTTGTGGCAGAGTGCGTACAGCGAATTCTACTTCTCCGACGTGCTATGGCCGGCATTCCGCAAGATCGATTTCCTGCGCGCCGTGCGCGCCTTCCAACAGCGCCGCCGGCGCTACGGCCGCTGACCCAGCAGGTGTCGGCGCAGGCGCGGCAGGTAGTCGCGCAGGAAGGTGCGCAGCGAACCCCGCAGCACGTCGTGCTCGCGTTGCAGCACACGGAGCTCGTCTTGCAGCGAACCGAGGCGCGCCTCCGTCCGCTCTGCCCGCTGCCGCTGTGCAATGGCTTCGGCCTGGGCGCGCGCGCACTCGGCCACGGCCCGCTCCGCCCGCAGTCTCTCGGCTTCCATGGCGCCCCGGGTTTCGCCGTGCGCCTTGGCCAGTGACTCAAGCTCGCTCGCCAGCCGCGCAGCCTCCGCGGCATGCGAATCGCGTTCCGCAGTCAGCACGTCGTGGCGAGCGCGGAAATGAGCCAATCGCCGGCGCAGGACCTCATGCTCATCCACCGATCGCGGAGAAAACGTGGCAGCGGTCACGGTTTCTCCCTGGCGGTCGCGCACGACGCCGAGTGCTTGATAGCGGGCATCGAGCGACGCGCAGATTCGCTGGAACTCTGCCGCAGCGTTCAGTCCTCGCTCCTCTTCCCAGGTCTTGAGCCGGTCAACCAGGTCATAGGTGGCGCGCAGCACAGAAACTGCTTCCGGATAGCCGCCGGGCGAGGCATCGCGCGTCCGCGACAGCCAGTAATCGATCCGCTCATGCGCGAAACCGGCCAGGCTTCGCCCGTCGTGCGGTGCCCGTTCCCGATCGTGCCGCGATGTGTAGCGATTGGTCTTGTCGATCCACTGCGCCACATCCTGATGGGACAGATGGTGGATGGCGGCCCCGCTGTCCGGGCTGACCCGCAGCACGCTGTCGGAATGCACCTCTATTCCGCCGTGTACCGTGCCGCTGAATGTCACGGTACCACGGCGAAACAATCGGATCTGGTGTTCAGGCCAGTAATATGCCGCTTCGTCATGCGAGCCGAGGATATAATGACGCTGCAACAATCCATATACGTCCGCACGGGGCGCCTGCAGTTCGGCCTGGATGAAGCGAATCGCCTCGGGGCTGAGGCACTCGTCATCGTCCAGACAGATGATCCAGTCATGGGCACATTGCGCCACAGCGAACGCGCGAGTTTCTTCCACCGTGGGCGACCACGGGACGGTGATCACACGGTCGGCATGCCTCGCGGCGATCTGAGCGGTGCCGTCGGTGGACGACTTGTCGATGACAATGACCTCGTCGGCGAAGCCGAGCCCGCGCACGCAGGTACCGATCAGCGGCGCACGATTGTAACTGACGACCACCGCGCTCAGCTTGCCGCGCACCGATGGCTCTCCGGGCTACAGCGCGATGACCGAAGGCGGAATCGCCGGAGATCTGAATCGCGCGACAGAACAAAGCGATAGAGCAGGATGACTTCGCATGCCGGAAGTCATCTTGCTCTAGTTCAGTCGGGTGCGCAGCTCGTCCATCGCACCGCGGATGCGGTTGGCAGCCGTACCCTCCGGCACCAGCGCGAGAAAGCGCTCGAAACAACGCAACGCGGCACCCACGCGATCGAGACGCTGGTTCATCACCGCCGCCTGACGCCACAGATCGGCATGGTCCGGCGCCATGCGCAGCATGTCCTCGGTACAGGCCAGTGCGCCGGGAAGATCGCCGCCCTGCAGCCGCCGCGTCGCGATATTGTTCTGCAGCCGCAGCAGTACGCCGCGTGCGTTCATCGGTCGCAGCAGGCCTGGACGCAGCTCCGCGCTCTGGCCCTCGACCCGCTTCAGCAGCACGCGCAGATCGCGGGCGTCGAGTGTCACGCCGCCGCCGAACACATCGATCACCGCCTGCACGCTCCTGCCCTCCAGCGCCACCAGGAAGTGCGCCGGAAAGTCCACGCCATGCGCGCCCCATCCCGCGGCGCGCGCGGCATGCAGCCAGACGATACCGAGCGCGACAGGCAATCCCCGCCGCCGGTTGATCACGCTGATCAGGTTTGCGTTGGCAAGATCGTCGTAGGTCTCGGCATCGCCGGCGTAGGTGTACCGCCCCGCGATCAGGCCAGCGAGCGCCTCGGCTCGCATCGACAGGTCATCTGTCCCGATAGTCCTCGCAAGCTCCACTGCGTCTCGCGCCAGGTCCGACAGGTGCGCCCGCGCCGACTGCCAGTCCGCGTCCGGTGCGTCTATGCGGGCGAGCTGCAAGGCCGCGTCGCCGATGTCGATCTCGACATCTGGCAGCAGGCCGATCGCCTCCAGTGCGGCGCGTGGGTCGCTCATGCGAATCAGTGTGAAGGCGATGACCGCCGGGTGCAAGGGAGCCCCGCGGTCATCGCCGGAGGCACCGTGCTATTCCGCCGCCGGAAGATAGATCTCCTTGCCCTTCTCCAGAAATTCCTTGCTCTTCTGTTCCAGTCCCGCCAGCCGCTCCGCGTCTTGCCGCAGATCCTGCGTGATCTTCATCGAGCAGAACTTCGGCCCGCACATCGAGCAGAAATGCGCCACCTTGTGCGCGTCCTTCGGCAGGGTCTCGTCGTGGAAATTGCGCGCCGTATCGGGATCGAGCGACAGGTTGAACTGGTCCTGCCAGCGGAACTCGAACCGCGCCCGGCTGACCGCGTCGTCGCGCAGCTTGGCCGAGGGATGGCCCTTCGCCAGGTCGGCGGCGTGCGCCGCGATGCGATAGGTGATCACGCCCGTCTTCACGTCGTCGCGGTTCGGCAGGCCGAGATGCTCTTTCGGCGTCACGTAGCAGGGCATCGCGGTGCCGAACCAGCCGATCATCGCCGCCCCGATCGCGCTCGTGATGTGGTCGTAGCCGGGTGCGACGTCGGTGGTCAGGGGCCCGAGCGTATAGAAGGGTGCCTCGCCGCATTCGCGAAGCTGCTTGTCCATGTTGACCTTGATCTTGTGCATCGGCACGTGGCCGGGCCCTTCGATCATCACCTGGCAACCCTTGTCCCAGGCGATCCTGGTGAGCTCGCCCAGCGTCTCCAGTTCGGCGAACTGCGCCGCGTCGTTGGCATCGGCCTGCGACCCGGGGCGCAGCCCGTCGCCCAGCGAGAACGACACGTCGTACTTGCGCATGATGTCGCAGATCTCGTCGAAGCGCTCGTAGAGGAAGCTCTCCTTGTGATGCGCGAGACACCAGCGCGCCATGATCGAGCCGCCGCGCGACACGATGCCGGTGACGCGCCTCGCGGTCAGCGGGATATAGCCGAGACGCACGCCGGCATGGATGGTGAAGTAATCCACGCCCTGTTCGGCCTGCTCGATCAGCGTGTCCTTGAACACTTCCCAGTCGAGCTTGTCGGGCTCGCCGTCGACCTTCTCCAGCGCCTGGTAGATCGGCACGGTACCGATCGGCACCGACGCGTTGCGCAGGATCCAGCCGCGGATGTTGTGGATGTTGCGCCCGGTGGACAGGTCCATCACCGTGTCGGCGCCCCAGCGCGTCGCCCATACCAACTTTTCCACTTCCTCCGCGGCGCCGGAGGTGACCGCGGAATTGCCGATATTGGCGTTGATCTTCACCAGGAAGTTGCGGCCGATGATCACCGGCTCAAGCTCCGGGTGGTTGATGTTGGCCGGGATGATGGCGCGCCCACGCGCCACTTCGTCGCGCACGAATTCCGGGGTGACGAATTCGGGGATCGACGCCCCGAAGTCCTCGCCATCCGCCCGCCGTTCACCCGCACCCTCCAGCGCCTTCTGCCGCCCGAGGTTCTCGCGGTGCGCGATATAGACCATCTCCTCGGTGACGATGCCGGCGCGAGCGAACTCGAACTGGGTGACGAGCTGGCCCGGCCTGCCGGCGAGCACGGGATGTTCGGCCGGGCAGGCGGGGACCAGGCGATCGCCGGACGCGCCGCCGTTGTCCACGTCCTGCAGGGCGCGCCCGCCGATGCGCTCGAAGCCGCGCTTGGCGATCCACCCGGCGCGCACCGGCGGCAGGCCGGCTTCCAGGTCGATGCTGACGGCAGGGTCGGTGTAGGGACCGGAGGTGTCGTAGGCGCGGTAGGGCTCCTCCCGCGCGGTCGGATCGAGCGCGACCTCGCGGAACGGCACCTGGATGTCGGAACGGCCGGCGGGTGAGGTGTAGATCTTGCGGGACCCGGCGATCGGGCCGGTGGTGACGCTGCTCGGGCGGGCGGCGGTCTTCGACTGGACGGTCATCGACGTCTCCTCAATCGCGCTCGGGCGGGCGGCGATGGGGCGGGGTGAGTCGATTGGCGGAGACACCCGTCCCTACGCCGGCATGACCCGGTTCAGGTTCAAGGGTCACCGCGCCGCCGCGTCGATTGCGGATGATGGCGGTATCTCAGCCCCTGTGCGGCGGGGCCCCCCTCGGTAGCCGGTCAGGATGGGGTGGGATGGGGAAGGAGTCAAACTGTGTGCACTGTGCGCGGAAGGGCGGAAGTCTGATACCTTCCGGTGTCCCTGGCAGGCGGTGCCTCGATATGCAGGGACATGGTTGCTCCGGCATAGAGGCGGGAGGGTACGCACGTGTGGCCGACGAACGCCCTGACTGAGAGAATGAGGCTCAAATGGCCCATCTTGCAGGCGCCGATGGGCAGCGCGAGCACACCGACGCTGGCCGCGGCGGTGACCAATGCAGGGGGGCTTGGCGGTCTCGGTATGTGGGGCCGCAGCGCCGAGCAGGCTGCGCGCCGCATTGCCGGATTCCGCCAGCAAAGCGGCGGCAGTCTGAACGTCAATTACCCGATTTGGCCCGATCCGTCCTGCGCGCCTGAGGCCAGCGCAGCCATGCGGCAGCACCTGCAGATGCAATACGACGCCCACGGCTTGGGGCGGGTACCCGAACCGGCGGGCAAAGTCAGTGACGTAGGTCCCGAGCACGTCGCGCTGCTGCTGGAAACCAGGCCGGAGGTAGTGAGCTTTCATTTCGGCTTACCGACCCCCGAGGTCATCGGCGCTCTCAAGTCGGCAGGAATTTTCATTCTGTCGAGCGCGACCACGGTCGCGGAAGCGCGACAGCTCGAGCAAGCCGGTGTCGACGCGATCATCGCACAGGGTACCGAGGCCGGGGGCCATCGCGCCACCTTTACCGGCATCGACATGAGCATGCAGCCCGGACTGTTCTCGCTTCTGCCGCAGATCGTCGATGCAGTGCGGCTTCCGGTCATCGCCGCCGGCGGCGTGGCTGACGGCCGCACCGCGGCGGCGGCATTCATGCTAGGCGCCAGTGCCGTGCAGATCGGCACCGCCTTTCTCCGCTGCGACGAAGCCGATGTGCGTGATGCGCATCGCGCCGCCCTCGCGGCGGCGGACGATGCCTGCACCATCGTCACCGACGTGATCAGCGGCAGGCCGTGCCGCTATATTCGCAACCGGATGATCGATGATCTTGTGGCGTCCGGGCTGAAACCGCTTTCGGTGCCCGCGCAACAAAGCCTTACCTCGAGGCTCGGTGATGCGGGAGACCCAGAATGGACGGCTCTGACGTCGGGGCAATCGGCGGCACTTGCGCGATCGATGAAGGCCGCCGAACTGGTCGAGCGGCTTGCCGAAGAGACGACACGGCGGCTGCGGGCCTTCGCCTGAAGACCTGAAGGCGTCGCTACTTCCCCACGCCGAAGTCGATCAGCTGCCGCAGCACCTCGCCGCTCTTGAGCCTGGCATAGCCTTCGTTGATGTCGTCCAGCTTGATGTGCGCCGAGATCAGGTGATCGAGCTTCAGCCCGCCCTTCTTCCAGGAAGAGAGCAGCCGCGGCATGTCCACCCGGAAGCGGTTGCTGCCCATGGACGAACCCTGGATCTTCCGTTCGCGCAAGAAGTCGTAGCCGTGCAGCTCGATCTTCATACCATACGGCACCATGCCGATGATCGTCGCCGTGCCGCCCGGCCGGATGCACTGGAAGCACTGCTCGGCCGTCAGCTTCAAACCGACCGCCTCGAATGAGTATTCGACGCCCCCGCCGGTCATCTCCTTGATCGCCTCCACCGGATCGACGTTGCTGGCATTGATCACATCTGTGGCACCCATGGTCCTGGCGACGTCCAGCTTGGAGGAGACCGTATCGACGGCGATGATGCGATCCGCGCCGGCGATCGCCGCGCCATTGACCGCGGAAAGCCCGATGCCGCCGCAGCCGAACACCGCGACCGTGGCGCCCGCCGGCACCTTGGCGGTGTTCGTCACCGCCCCCGCGCCGGTGATCACGCCGCAGCCCACCAGGCAGGCGATGTTGAGCGGAATGTCGTCGGCGATCTTCACCACCGCGTTTTCGTGCACCAGCAACTGTTCGGCGAACGACGACAGGTTGAAGCACTGAACGATCGGTTTGCCCTGCCAGAACAAGCGCTGCGCCACGCCTGGCGGCATCTTCACCGTCACGTTGTCGCACAGGTTGGGGCGGCCCGTGGTACAGTAATAGCAGGTGCCGCAGAACACCGACGTGCAGGTGATCACCCGGTCACCCGGCTTCACGTAGCTGACCTCGCTGCCCACCTCCTCGACCACACCCGAAGACTCATGGCCGAGCACGCACGGCGTCGGCATCGGATACAGGCCCTCCATGAAGTGCAGATCGCTGTGGCAAAGGCCGGCATAGGCGGTACGCAGCAGCACTTCATGCGCCTTCGGCTTCGCGACCTCGAGTGTTTCGATGGTCAACGGCTGCTTGGCTTCATGCATGACGGCAGCTCGCATCGGTTTCCTCCGCGCTGGCTTTTCACCCGGGATGCTACGCATGCCCGCTGGCCGGGTCCAGCCGCGGCGCCGGGCGGGTAGCGTGGGCAGGCAACACCATGCACAGTTGCTGCTCTCAGCAGGAACGGACCCATGCACGCCATCCGCATCGACCGCAACAAGCCGCTGTGCGACGAGCCCAATTGCGGCCACAACCGCTACCACCCCGACATCGCACCCGTTGTCGAAGTCGGCGAAAACGAGGAGATCGCGCTGGAAACGCGCGATGCGCTCGACGGGCAGATCACTCCCGCGACCACCATCGCCGACTTCTCGTCACTCGATGCTGGCAAGGTGCATCCGCTGACCGGCCCGGTATTCGTCAAGGGCGCGCTGCCAGGCGACATGCTCGAGATCGAGTTCACCGATATCGTCCCGCAGCCCACCGCGTTCAGCGCCATCATGCCGGGCCTTGGCTTCCTGCGCGACGTCATGACCGAGCCCTACCTCGTCCACTGGCGGATCGAGGACAACTGGGCGACATCCCCGCAGATTCCCGGCGTGCGCATTCCCGGCGCGCCGTTCATGGGCGTCTCCGCCGTCGCGCCGACGGCCGAACAGCTCGCCGCCTGGACCGCACGCGAGCAGCGGGTGATCGACGCCGGCGGCTTCGCGTTGCCGCCCGATGCCAACGGCGCGGTGCCGGCGGGCCGCTGCGGCCTGACCGGTCTGCGCACGCTGCCGCCGCGCGAGAACGGCGGCAATTTCGACGTGAAGCAGCTCACCAAGGGTGCGAAGCTGCTCCTGCCCGTATTCAAGGAAGGCGCGCTGTTCTCCACCGGCGACGGGCATTTCGCGCAAGGCGATGGCGAAGTCTGCGTCACCGCGGTGGAAATGGGCGCCACCGCCGTGGTGCGCTTCAAGGTTCACAAGGGATTGGCCAGCCGCAGGAAGTTCACCGCACCGGTGTTCTCGCGCACCGGCTACTTCGCCGATCCGCGCTTCGCCGCGCCCGAGCGCTTCCTGGGCGTGATGGGCATGCCGATCAACGCCGCCGGCGAGATCGAGGCGGAGAACCTGACGCTCGCCTGCCGCAGCGCCGTGCTGAACATGATGGAGCTGCTGCAGGAACGCGGCTTCTCGCGCGAGCAGGCGTATGTGATCTGCAGCGTCGCGGTCGATCTGCGTATCTCCAACGTGGTGGACGTGCCGAACTACGTCGTGTCCGCGCTGCTGCCCGAGGCGATCTTCGACGGCGACTGATACCTATTTCATCCCGGTGATCGACGCCGATACCGCGCGCGAATCACGCATTGGCCATCTGCCCGCGTCCACCTGCGCCAGGAACGCGCCGACGATGCGGTTGAATTCGTCAGGGTCTTCGATGTTGATCGCATGGCCGCAGTTCGGCATCACTGACAGCGCCGCGCTGGGGATGGTCTGCTTCATCAAGAGGCCCGGCACCAGGCAGGGCCAGTCCTCGTCGCCGGTCAGTATCAGCGTCGGCACCGTCAACGCCTTCATCTGCTCCACCAGGTCATAGAGCGACGGCCGTTCGCGCTGCACGCCGAGCTGAGTGTTGCGCGCGCCCAGCGCGGAATGCTCCGCCAGCATGCGCTTGAACTCGGCAAAACCCCGAGGGTCCTTGTTTTCGAACTGCACGCGCGTCGGTCCATACGCATATTTCTCGGCGAACACCTCCATCCCCTGTTCCGCGATGAACGCCGCGATGGTCTCCGCCTCGGCGCGGAACCGCTCGGTCTGGCCACGTTCGGCGCCGTAGCCGCACCCGGCGACGCACAGCGACAAAGCGCGCGCCGGATGACGGAAGCCGAAATGCAGCGTGGCAAACCCACCCATTGACAGACCGACGACATGCGCCTTGGCGATCTGCAGATGATCCAGCACCGCTTTGATGTCGTCGGCGGCGCGCGCCTGCGAATACTTGCCGGCGTCCTCCGGCACATCGGATGGCGGATAGCCGCGCGCGTTGCAGCAGATCGCCCGATAGCGCTGGCCGAAATGCCGCATCTGCGGTTCCCAGCTACGATAGTCACCGGCGTATTCATGCACGAAGATCACCGGTTGTCCCGAACCCGTCTCTTCGTAATACAGCCGAACGCCATCATCGGTCGTTGCATGCGGCATAACCATCTCCCCTGCTATGGCAGCGGCGGCGGATCCTCGGCCACCACCCGCTGCGCCAACGCATTGTCCACGGCCACCTCGTACGGCGTTCCTGGCGAGACGAAGCCGCCCGAGACCAGACTGGCGCGCAGCCGCTCGTAGCCGGCGCGCGGCAGACGCGGATCGCCGCCCCAGACGCCGAGCGACTTGTAGCGCGCGCACGCATCTGCGCGAATGGCTGGCGCGACGTCCTGGAAGTAGCCGGCGATGGCCGCAGCAATTGCCGCACCGTCGGCGGCGGCAATCCACTTCTGCGTCCGGTGAATCGCGCGCACCATGCGATGCAGTTCGTCGCGCCGCCGATCCAGCAGCCCGCGGCGCGCATAGAACGTCGTGTAGGACGTCGGCCCCCGGCTCGCCTGCGCGTACCAGACATGCCCCGCGCCGTCGGCAAGCAACGAAGCGGCAAACGGTTCGAACACCTGCACCGCATCGACCTCGCCCCGCCGCAGCGCCGCCAGGTTCTCCACCATGCTCGCATCGGAAACACGCGACAGTGCCGCCGGGTCGATACCCGCGCGGCGCACATCCTCTTGCAGACACATCCACGGCGTCGGCACCTCGCTGACCGTCGCGACGCGCAGGCCTGCCAGGTCGCTCAACGCGAACTCCGGCCGCGGCTCGCGTCCCACCAGCAGGAAAGGGTCGCGTGTCACCACCTCGGCGAAGCAGACCAGGTCGCAGCCTGGAATCTGCTGATACGCCTGCATCACGCGCATCGGCCCGCCCCAGCAGACGTCGACCGCGCCCTCCGTCACGTTGCGCGCCGCATCGCCTGGACGCGGCGAACTGACGAAACGAACTTCAACCCCCTCGGCGGTGTACGCACCGCGCGCCAGCGCCACATAGAACGGCGCGTAGAACAGGGCGCGCAACGACTCCTGCAGCGTGATCGCCATTCGGTGGCTCCCTGGCTTGTCCGCGGCTTATCCGCCCTCGAATGCCGCGTCAGGAATATCGTCTGGCGCGGGCGCTCCGGAAAGGTCGGGCGGAATCACCAGCGGCGACATCCCGGCCGGCGAGGCATAGAAAGGCAATCGCTGCGCCCGCATTCCGGCTGCGAAGCGGTTGCAGGCACGGCTCCACAATTCGCCAACCGCGAACTCGGCACGATACGCAACATCGGGAAGCTCGCGAACGACAGTGCCGCCGCCGGGCGCCAGAAACACCGCGGCGATGGCATGGCCGGAGGCGTCGCGCAGCTTGACCACCGCCGCTTGGCTGCCGCGGTTGGTCAGCGCGAGGTGCGCCGCTCCCTTTGCGCTCTGTGCAAGGACCTCGCCGTTGCGCGGCGGCGGGCCGGCGTCGTAGGCGCAATAGGCGCGTCGCGCCTGGTTGCGGTCACCGGCGGTCAGGCGCGCCGCATCGATGAAGCCGCTGCTGCCATCGGCAAGGCGGATCTCCACCAGCCCGTGCTGCGCAACCAGGCTCAGTGCCTGGACCGGACTGAACGCGGCAACATGGCCAGCGGGCACATACGCGTTGCGTGCTGCATCGTGGCGCCACACGATCGCATCGGTTCCAGGCAGTACGTAATGCGTACTGGGCCCCGCCGCCGGCAGGGTTGCCGGTTTCTGCGGCGCGGTGCCGGCAAGTCCCGGCGGCGCCACAGGCCGAATGGTCACGCGCGGCGGTGGCGATGGCGGGCGGTTGAGCTGTACCAAGGTCATCACCAGTGCCAAGCACAGCACGCCTCCAAACACCGCCCAGACGGCGAGCGGCAGGTCCGACAGCCGTGGCCAACGCAACGCCGGCTCGGCGAGATCGGGTGCGCCCGGCGGCACCGCCACGGCGGCGCGGGCCGCGCGATCATAGGCAGCACGACGTTCGGCATCGCCCAGCACGTCGTACGCCGCCTTGACCCGAATGAATGCATCGGCGTCCCCACTGCCGGGAATGTCGGGATGGAGCACGCGTGCTTTGCGGCGAAACGCCGCCGCGATCGCGGCCGCATCCGCGCGCGTAGGCACATCAAGTGCGGCGTAGTGACCGGAAGGATCGTCGCTCATGTCCGCAGCGATTATACGCCGCCGGTGACGGCCGTTGGCCAGGGCTCCCGCAGCGGCGCGTTAGCGCGTGATGGCCAGAGGCGGAATCGGGTTCCCAATCGACGAGTCGATTGGGGACCCGGTCGGAGGTCTGGCGAGCGCGCTCAACCAAAGAAGGCCAAAGCAGGGTGAGGTCAACCTGACCTCGTCATGCTTTAACGGAACAACAGCACATTGCGGGTAGAATACCCCCGGCGGAGGCCCGCTCGATATTTGCGGGCAATGGCGATCTGAAGGGAACATCTGCATGCAATCCGTTGTCCGCAGTGCGTGGCGCCGATTCAACGAGCCGTTAGAAGGTCTAACTATCTGGATGTATCTGGACGTCAAGGGTCTGGTGACCACCGGGATGGGCAACCTGATCGATCCGGTCGAGGCGGCGTTGCGCCTGACCTGGCATACCGCGGATGGGGCAATCGCCGCGCCTGACGCGGTGCGGCATGAATGGAGCCGGATCAAGAACAACCTGCCGCTCGCGCATCTGGGCGCCCAGGCGGCACGGCGCGTCGCGACACTGCATCTGGACGAGGCCGACATCGAAGCGTTGATTCTGAACAAGCTCGATCACGACGAGGCGATCCTGAAGGCCAACCCGGCGTTCGCCGATTTCGACGACTGGCCCGCCGACGCCCAGCTTGGCCTGCTGTCGATGGGCTGGGCGATGGGCCCTGGTTTCGGACCGCGCTTCCCGCATTTTTCCACCGCCTGTGCCGCCGGCGATTTCGCCACCGCGGCGCGGGATTGCGCGATCAGCACGGCAGGGAATCCTGGGGTGGCCCGCCGCAACGCTGCCAACCGCCAGGCGTTCCTGTTCGCCGCGACCGCCCCGGATCGCGCGGCGTTGCGCAGCCGGGTTCCGCCATTCTAGCGGCTCGTCTTGTGGACCGGCGGGCGGCCGACTACTCATGGCCGCGTCGCCGCCGCCGGACAGGAAAGCGCCGTGCCCGCCACTTCGACAACCATCGCCCGGTCCGGCGCTGGCCGATGGCTCGCCTTCATCGTGATGCTGACCGGGGGTCTGCTGCCTTCGGTCGATTTCTTCATCATCAACGTCAGCCTGCCGTCGATCCACACCTCGATCGGCGCCAGCCCAGCCGAACTGCAACTCGTCGTCTCGGGGTATGCGGCGAGCTATGCGGTGTTCCTGATCACCGGCGGGCGGCTGGGTGATCTGTACGGCCGCCGGCGCCTGTTCCTGATCGGCATGGCCGGCTTCGTCGCCACCAACGTCCTGTGCGGGCTTGCCGCGACGCCGCTCCAATTGGTGATCGGCCGGGTGTTGCAGGGGATCTCCGCGGCCCTGCTGGTGCCGCAGGTGCTGGGCTCGATCCGCGCGTTGTTTCCCGGCGACGCGGAGCTTGCCAAGGCGCTCAGCCTGTATGGCGTGGCCATGGGGCTCGCCGCCTCGATCGGCCAGTTCGCCGGCGGGGCGCTGATCGAATGGAGCCCGTTCGGTTGGGGATGGCGCACCGTGTTCCTGACGAAGCCGCCGATCGGCATCCCAATCATGATTGCCGCCTGGCTGATCGTGCCGGAGACCAGCGCGAGCCGCAGCCGCCGGCTGGACATCGGCGGCGCGGTGCTGGTCTCGCTGGCGCTCGCCTGCCTGGTGCTGCCGCTGTCCGAGGGCCGTCAGCATGGCTGGCCGATCTGGACCCTGCTCATGCTGGCCGCCGCGCCGCTGCTGGCCTGGGCTTTCGTGCGCTTCGAGGCGCGACTGGCGGCGGGCGGCGGCAGCCCGCTACTGGACCTTGGGCTGATGTCGATCCCGAGTTTCCGGCGCGGCGTCCTGGTCGGCACGCTGTTCTTCTTCACCACCGCCTTCTACGTGCTGTTCGCGATCTACGAACAGGAGGGCTACGGCACCGATCCCTTGTTCACCGGCCTCGCCATCCTGCCCTACGGGATCGGGCTGTTCGTCGGCCCCCTGGTCACAGCGCCGATGGCACGCTTGCGCCCCTGGCTGCTGACCATCGGCATGGCGATCCAGGTCGCCGGATACGCCGGCGTCGCGGCCGTCGTTGCAGCCGGCGCCGACGGCTGGCCGGTGGTGCTGACAGTGCTGATCGCCGGCCTCGGCCAGGGCATCGCCTATCCGCGCCTGTTCAACACCGCGCTCGGCGAGGTTGCCCCACATCAGGC
>DATBKQ010000026.1:0-9789 GCA_036555825.1 Acetobacteraceae bacterium
AATTGCTCCGGGGAGAAATTGCGCAGGTCGGCCGGATAGCGAACACGATCCAGCAGCGGTGTTTTGACAGGGCTCATGGTGCCTCCGCTCTGAGTTCAGTTCCGCCTGGCTACGACATAGGTGGCGAGCGCCCGCAGCAGCTCCGCGCGGTCGCCGAAGCTATCCAGATGCCCCGCGGCCTGTCTGGCAAGCAGGTCGGCCTGGGCCCGCGCCCGTTCAACACCCAGGACGGCGACCATGGTAGCCTTGCCGGCGGCCGCGTCCTTGCCGGTGGTCTTTCCGGTTTCCTCTGTGCTGCCTTCCGCATCCAGCAGGTCATCGGCGATCTGGAAGGCGGCGCCAAGGTCCCGGCCGTAGGCGGCCAGCAGGTGCCGCTGAAATGGCGGCGCACGTCCCAGGATCGCACCCGCCTCGGCGCTGAACTGGATCAGCCGCCCGGTCTTGAGCGCCTGCAGGCGCGTCACCGCGGGGCCATCCAGCGTCTGGCCTTCCGCCAGCATGTCGATCATCTGCCCGCCCGCCATGCCGCGCGCGCCAGCCGCGGCCCCGAGCGCCGCGACCAGCTCGCAGCGCGCCTGCGGATCCGAATGGGTATCCGGCTCCGCCAGTACCTCGAACGCCCGCGCCTGCAAGGCGTCGCCCGCCAGAATGGCCGTTGCCTCGTCGAAAGCCTTGTGTGTCGAGGGCCTGCCCCGGCGCAGGTCATCGTCATCCATGGCCGGGAGGTCGTCGTGCACCAGCGAATAGGCATGCAGCATCTCGATCGCAGCGGCTACCCGGGCCGCGCAGGTCTCGGACACCGCGAAGATCGCGGCGCTCTGCATGACCAGGAACGCCCTGAGCCGCTTACCGCCACCGAGCGTGGCATAGCGCATCGCGTCGGCGAGCCGCGCCTCCGCCCCTTCCCGCGGCGGCAGCAGGCTCTCCAGCGCGCCCTCTACCACCTGGGCCACCTGTGACAGGGCGGTGGGGAGATCGGTGTCCACCAGTGCCATTATCTTCCGATACCACCCCTGGATGAGGTTGACCCCGGCCCTAAATCAAATGGGAACGACATGGTCGCTTCGGTTGTACGAATCACACGCAAGTGTGGCACGCATACCTCTACTCGGCCACCGCTTACCGCAACCGTCGGGTTTGTGCCATACACCAACGATCGCGCGGCATTGCCCCTCCCGCGGCCGCGTGCCATATCCGACCAATCAGCTAGGTCTTTTCGGCGCGACGCCGACATTTGGAGAAGTGCCATGATTCGCGTCGTCCTGGCCCAGCCGCGCGGCTTTTGCGCGGGCGTCGAGCGGGCAATCGAGATTGTCGAGCGGGCACTGAAGAAGTACGGACCGCCGATCTATGTTCGTCACGAAATTGTGCACAACCGCCACGTGGTTGAGGACCTGCGTACTCGCGGCGCCGTGTTCGTCGACGAGCTGGACGAGATTCCACCCGGAGCCCGGACGATCTTTTCGGCACACGGGGTGGCGAAGCGGGTCGAGGAACTGGCGGCAGTGCGCGACCTGCCGGTGATCGACGCCACCTGCCCGCTGGTTGCGAAGGTGCACAACGAAGGCCGCCGCTACGCCGCCCAGGGCCGGGAGATCGTGTTGGTCGGCCATGCGGGACACGCCGAGGTGGAGGGTACAATCGGCCAAGTGCCGGGGAAGGTGCACTTGGTGCAGACGGTGGCCGATGTCGCCGGACTGCGGGTCGCCGACCCCGGTAAGCTCGCCTACATCACCCAGACCACGCTCTCGGTGGACGACACGCGCGGCATCATCGCCGCGCTGAAGGCGCGCTTTCCGGCCATCGTCGGGCCTGACGTGCGCGACATCTGCTACGCCACGCAGAACCGGCAGCAGGCCGTGCGACAGCTTGCCAGCCAGGTGGACATGATCCTGGTGGTCGGTTCGCGCAACAGCTCCAACTCCAACCGGCTGCGCGAGATCGGCGAGGAACTGGGCAAGCCGTCTTATCTGGTTGATGACGCCGATGCGCTGCAGCCGCATTGGTTCGTGGGGGTGCGGTCGGTCGGGGTGACCGCCGGCGCCTCGGCGCCGGAGATGCTGGTGCAGGGTGTGCTGGACGGATTGCGCCAATTCGGCGAGATCGACATTTCCACCCTGGCCGGGGTAGCCGAGGACGTGCGCTTTCGCTTCCCGAAGGAACTTGCTGACACCTAGCGCGTGATGATCGATCACGTGCCCATCGAACAGAGGATCGAGAATGGCCGTGCCGCTGAACCAGGCGCTGCGTGTCGGTGCCTATGTCCTGAAACAGCACCTGCTGAGGCGCAAGCGCTACCCGCTGGTGCTGATGCTGGAACCGCTGTTCCGCTGCAACCTGGCCTGTGCGGGCTGCGGCAAAATCGATTATCCGGCCGAGATCCTGAACCAGCGCCTATCGGTTGCCGAATGCACGGAGGCGATCGACGAATGCGGCGCACCCGTCGTGGTGGTCGCCGGCGGCGAGCCGCTGTTGCACCGCGAGATCGAGCAGATCGTCGAGGGAGCGATCGCGCGCAGGAAGTTCGTCATCGTCTGCACCAACGCGCTGCTGCTGGAAAAGAAGATGCACCTGTTCCGGCCGAGCAAGTGGTTCTCCTGGTCGGTGCATCTGGACGGGCTGCGCGAGGAACATGATGTTTCCGTGTGCCAGGACGGTGTCTATGACCGTGCCGTGGCGGCGATCGCGGCGTCGAAGCGTGCCGGCTTCCGGACGATCATCAACTGCACGCTGTTCGATACCGCGCGGCCGGAGCGCGTCGCGGCGTTCTTTGATGAAGTGATGGCGATGGGGGTGGACGGCATCTCCGTCTCGCCTGGCTACGCCTACGAACGGGCGCCGGACCAGCAGCACTTCCTGAACCGGCGGAAGACCAAGGAGCTGTTCCGCGGCATCTTCGCGCGTCAGGGCAAGCACAGGTGGGCGTTCAACCAGTCATCCCTGTTCCTCGACTTCCTCGCCGGCAACCAGACATTCCATTGCACGCCGTGGGGCAATCCGACGCGCACCTATTTCGGCTGGCAGCGGCCCTGTTATCTGCTCGGCGAGGGTTACGCGAAGACCTTCAAGGAACTGATGGAGGAGACCGACTGGGATCGCTACGGCACCGGCAACTACGAGAAATGCGCGCAGTGCATGGTGCATTCCGGCTACGAGGCGACCGCGGTTTCGGAGACCATTCGCCGGCCCTGGAAGGCCGCCGCGCAGGCGCTGCGCGGCATCAGGACCGAAGGGCCGATGGCACCCGAAATCCCGCTCGCAAACCAGCGGCCTGCCGAGTACGTGTTCAGCGCCCACGTCCAGCAGGCGCTGGCGCGGATCAAGGCGCGCAGGCAGCAAGAGACCGCGTAGTCTGGGCGGCCTGACTGGGGGTGATCTGGTCTCTGATCGGATCAGGGTTGATCCGAGCATGTCCTAGCAACTCATTGTATAGAGCGCGATTCACGCTTTCCGACGAACCGCCTCAAGCGATCGCGCTGTAAATCAATGCACGATCACGCCGCGCCGCGTAGCCTGTTGCCGCGGGACCAGCGAGCAGGAGGCTCGGAGCTGACAGCCTGGTTGGTCGTGGCGAATGCCGGTCACGTCTGGGGGCTTGACGGCTGGTTTGCCAATCGCCGCATCGCAGGCAGCCGCGCGGCGGCGATCGGATGACCGCTGCTTCGGCAACGGCCTACCGGTTCGTCCCAGTATAGGCAACCCGCCAGATTGTGCCGTTGCCGTCTTCGCTGACCAGTAGCGCGCCGTCGTGCGCTACGGCGGCGCCGACCGGGCGCCCCCACACCGCCTGGTCCGATGCAACGAAGCCGGTCAGGAAGTCCTCGTATTCCCCAGTCGGTCTACCGTTCGCGAAACGTACGCGCACGACCTTGTACCCGGTGCGGTGTTCCCTGTTCCAGGAGCCGCGGAACGCGACGAACGCGTCGCCACGGTACTCCGGCGGAAATTGCCAGCCATCGTAGAAAATGATGCCGAGTGGCGCCGAGTGGGGCTGGAACAGTACGTCAGGAACCGTGATGCGGCCGGCCAGCTCGGAGCGCTGCCCCTTCAATCGAGGGTCAGGGTGATCGCCGATGTAGTACCACGGCCAACCGTAGAACGCGCCCTCGCGCACCGATGTTGCATAGTCCGGGGGCAGATTGTCGCCCAGCCCATCCCGCTCGTTCACCACACACCACAGGCCGCCGGTGGCAGGATGTATCGCTTCCGCGGTGCAGTTGCGCAGTCCGCTGGCGTAGATACGCGCATGGCTGCCATCGGGATCGAACGCTAACACGTCGGCCCGGTCCTTCTCATCGGCAACGCCAACATTGCTGGCGGAACCGATCGAGACAAACATGACGCGGCCATCGGGCGAGAACACCACGTCGCGAGTCCAGTGTCCGCCGGTCGGCAAATGCGGCACAACCACTTCTGCTGGGCCGCGCGCTCGGAGATCGCCGGACTCGTACGGCAGCCGCACCACGCGCGACGACAGGGCGACATAGAGGAAACGCGGGTTCGGGCCCGGCGGCCAGAACGCCATCCCGAACGGTTGCGGCAGGTCGGTGGCGAAGACGCTGGACTGCGCCGGCCGCTCTGCGCCATCGGCGGCGCGCAGCACGCGTAGCCGGGATGCGCCGCTCTCCGCCACGAATACGTCGCCATTCGGTGCGGCGCGCAGCGTGCGCGGCCTGTCGAGGCCGGAGGCGTATTCGCTCACCGCGAAGCCCGGCGGCACGCTCAGGCGCGCACTGGCGGGACGCGCCACCAGCGACGGGGCGTGCGCGGCCGACGTCGTGGCAAACGGCGCCGGCATCGAGGCCGGCGTGATCAGCCGAACGACCCCAGGGGCGTCGCTGCGCCAGTCGCCATAGGCCGCGGGTCCTTCGCGCACTTCGCCGGCCTGGGCGGCGGAGACGGCCAGTATCAGCAACAGGGCGGCACGCATGCCGCAAGTCTAGCGCGTGATGACCAGAGGCGGAACCGTCGGAGGTCTGGGGAGCGCGCTCAACCGAAGAAAGCTACAGCAGGGTGAGGTCAACCGACCTCATCATGCTTTAGCGCATCACACGACGGCACCCGCCATGACATTCCGGTGCGCCGCGAGAAGGCCGGGCACACGCGACGGATCGGTGCGGCCCCAACCGCACTCGGTGGCGACGCCGAAGCGCGGCACGATCTTCTGTGCGGCGGCGATCCGCGCACGATCGCCCGCGGCATCGGCATAGTGGATCAGGCCGAGGTACAGCGTGGTTTCCGTCGGAAGGGACAGTTCGCCGAGCGGGGCAAAATACCCATCGTCACTTCGGTCCTTCGGCACCGGCAGGTGCAGGAAGTCCATCCGCCGCCGCAGCCGCGACAGCAGGCCTCGCGTCATCTCCACCATCACAGCCGCGTCTTTCGGCATGATCAGGTGCTCGTCTCGCGGCGAGCCGTAGCAGAGGTGGTAGCCGCACTCGACATCGCCTGGCACCGCATCGCCGAGTCGTGCCAGCTCGGCCGCAATATCGGACTTGTAGCTGGGCGGACGGTGCGGGAAGTAGTGCTCATGGACGAGAACCTCCTGGCAGACATCCCACTGGATCGACAGGTCGCGATGGGGAATCGAATCGACGATTTCCCCGAGCGCACTCAGGAGCGAGCGTTCATAAACCGGAAGATAGTCTGCGAGCGATGCAGGACTGATGTACATATAGCCGGACGCCATCGGCGTCGGCAGGCACACCTGCAAGCGCATGCTCACGGGGATTTCCCCGGCCTCGCGCAGACCGCGAAAAACCGCGTAGGACTCTCGGGCCGCCGTGGCGTAGCCGGTCTCGAATGTCACCGTCGCGGGATCGATCCCAGACTTGAAGCGCAACCAGTCGGTGGTGCGCAGGACCTGGCCGTCCCACTGGCGCACCTCGAACGGAGGTGTGTCGCGATCGGGCTCCATCGCGGGATGCCGCAGCAGCATCTCGCGCTGCCACCAGATCCAGCGGCCACGGTTGCCGGTCTCCCCGTCCGGGATGCGCGTGAGATACGGCCCGAGTTCACGCGTTACCGTGCGGAACACGGTTTCCGCATCGGGCAGCGGTACACTGCCGATCAGGTGGGCGCCGGTTATGGCATTCATCGCATGTCCTCCCATCGGAAACCTATAGGCTCACCGGCACAACCATGTCAGCAAACACTGCGGTTGGACACTTACTGGGGATTACTCCTCCGACGCTGGCGCGCTTCTGATCTGTTTGATCCGAGCACGATGCGCCTTGCTCTGAAGTCGGCGGCGTTTGGATGCGGTGGTGGGACGAGTGGCGGTCCGCGGTGCCCGCGGCTCCGCAGCCCGCTGGATCAAAGTGATCAGCGCATCCAGCGCAGCCTGGCGATTCCGCTCCTGCGTACGGAAGCGTTGTGCCGTGATCAGCACGTCGCCCTGCCTGGTGCTGCGCCGGCCGGAAAGCGTGCGCAGCCGCTGTTGGATGTCCTGCGGCAGGCCCGAGGCGGCCGGATCGAATCGCAGCTGCACCGCGGTCGCCACCTTGTTGACGTTCTGCCCGCCGGGACCCGATGCACGCACGAATGTTTCCACGATCGAGTTCTCGTCGATCGCCAGGGATGGAGTGATACGGATCATTCCATCGCGAATACCGCGGCCTCAGGCGCGCTTGCGTCGAGCAGGGGCGCGCTTCGCGCGCCGTCCCGACTTGCGTCCGAGGCCGATCTTCTTCGCCAACGCGGAGCGCGTCTGTGCGTAATTGGGAGCCACCATCGGGTAGTCGCGGGGCAGGTCCCATTTCTCTCGATACTGCTGCGGGGTCAGTTTGTGGTCGGTCATCAGGTGCCGCTTCAGCATGGAGAAGCTCTTGCCGTCTTCCAGGCAGACGATGCGATCCTGGCGGACTGATTGCTTCACTGGCACGGCGGGAGCCGGCTTCTCGGTCTCTGCCGGCGCCTGCCCGATGTTCGACAACGTCCGGTAGACCTCCTGGATCAGCGCGGGCAGTGCATCCGGTGCAACTGAATTGTGCCGTACGTGCGCCGACACGATCTGGGCGGTAAGCCCAAGAATCTGGTCAGTCGATTCGCTCATTGTCTGCCCCATTCAACCCAGCAATATAGTTTTTAAAGCTTTATTCTGTCAAACCGCGCTAGTACCCCATCAAGCCATAGAATTTGAGCGCTGTGCCACCGAAGATGGCATCACGATCGCGTTGCGGAATTCCAGCGAGCAAACTCGCCGCTGCGTCCCGCCAGCGGATGTAACCGCCAGCCAGGTTCACTACGGGCCAATCGCTGCCCCACATCAGGCGATCGGGGCCGAAAGTTCCGAGCAAGTGATCAACGTATCGACGCAGATCGTCGACGCGCCAGCTCCGGCCTGCCGCCGTGGCCAGGCCAGATAGCTTGCAGCACGCCGGCGTCTCGCGCGCGACACGGGCGATGTCGTCCGCCCAGGGTTGCCATGCACCGCCGGCAATATCGGGTTTGGCGCAGTGGTCGATGACCGATTGCAGCGTCGGGTGACGTGAATGGAGTTGCAGCAACACCGGCAGATGGCGTGGCTGTATCAGCGCGTCGAACCGCAAGCCGGAGGCGGCGAGCGCTTCCAACGCCGGCTGTATGTCGGAACCAAGCACCCAGTCGGTGTCGGGAATATCCTGCAGCATTGGCCGAAGGCCTTTCAGCAGGGGGTTCGCCATCAAGGCCGCAATGCGACGCGGTGCGTCGGGATGGGCGAGATCGGTCCAGCCGACCACGCAACGCACGAGACCGCCGGACTGGCGCGCGACCGCTAGCAGGAACTCGGTTTCCGCCGTGGTGGGGGCGGCCTGCACAAGCACGGTCGCGGTAATATCGCCTAGCAGAGGGCGAAGGTCGTGGAGTGCATAGTCGCGATGGATCGGCAGATCCGGCGTCAGCCAACCGTAATCGCCACGCGCGATTTGCCATACGTGGTGATGTGCATCGACGCGGATCATGCCGGCGCGTCGGGCGGCACGACCCCCTTGGTCAACAGGATGTTGCCGTAGAACCGGCGCTCTCCCGTTTGTACCACAGCGAATGCCTCCGCTGAGGCATGATAGAACGCATGTCTTTCCAACCGTGTCGGCGGGGCGAGATCGTTGCGGGACAGTAAATCGGTGAATTCTCGCACCGCTTCCGGGATCACGGCTGGATCGCCCACCACCTGCATTACTGCGGTGGGATGGGGTTCGAAATCGTCGATCGGCAGAACGGTCAGGATCGCCGCGAGTACCGAGGGCGCATCGACACCTGGGAGGCTGATCAGCCGTCTTGCGTGGCTGCACGCAGGAAAGTTGGCATCCACGATCGCCAGGCGGTCGCCATGTCCCATTGCCGCCAGGGCATGCAGCAATTCGGGTGACAGCAACGGGTGGATGCCTCGCAGCATGGGTGCTCCTCCGGCAGCATACAGGTTAGGCGAGGGTGGGGATGGTCGCAACGATCGAACAGTGGCACGCTTGAGCCGCAGGCAGGAGACGGGAATGCCCAACGCTATCACCGGATTGTGGGCGGCTGCGACGACGCCGACCGACGCAGCCGGAGCGATCGATCATGCAGCACTGGCGCGACACGCGCAGCGGTTGCTGAACAGTGGCTGCGATGGGCTGGTCCTGTTCGGCAGTTGCGGCGAGGGCCCGTCTTTCTCGATCGCCGAGCGTCTGCACGCGGCGCATGCCGTGCTGGGCGCAGGGATCTCGCCGGAGCGGCTTGCCGTTGGCATCGGATGCCCCGCCATCGCCGATGCCGTGGCTCTGGCCAGGGCCACGATGGCGCTCGGCATTACCCGCGTGCTGCTGCTGCCGCCGTACTATTTTTCAAGCGTCACCGCCGAGGGGATCGAGGATGCGCTCGCCGCGGTGCTGGACGGCGTCGGCGATCCCCGCGTGGGCGCGTGCCTCTATCACATTCCGCAGGTCTGCGGGGTGCCGGTGCCGCCGGCGGTGCTCGGCCGGCTGCGTGCGCGCTACGGTGCCATGGTATCCGGCGTGAAGGACAGCAGCGGCGACTTCGCATCGTTCCTGGCGTTCCGCGCTGCCGCCCCGGATGCCGCGGCTCTGGTCGGCGACGAGAGGCTGATCGTGCGTGCGCTGGCCGCGGGCGGGCAGGGAACGATCTGCGGCATGGCCAATCTGGTCCCCGTGCTGCTGCGCCGGCTGTTCCGCGATGCCGGCGCGCAGCACCTGATCGATCAGGCCTGTGCGCCGATCGGCGGCATTCCGCTGCTCAAGGCGGTGCTGGCGGCGATGACGGGCGAGGCGACCTGGCAGAACGTGCGTCCACCGCTGCGCGCCGCCGACGCCGCTGAGGGCGTCCGGATCGCCGCGATGTTGGAAAGACTGGAGCGGCAGGCATGACCGACGGCAGCGAATTCATCCAGCGCGCGCGCGATCTGGCTCCGTTGCTGCAGGAGGCCGGCGACGAGATAGAGCGGCGCAGGGAACTGCCGGAACACGTGGTGAAGGCGCTGATCGGTGGCGGCTTCTTCCGCCTGCTGCAGCCGCGGTTTCTCGGCGGTGCCGAGTTGCGACCGGTGCTGTTCACGCAGGTGACCGAAGCGTTCGCCGAGGCTAATGCATCGGCAGCGTGGTGCGTCGGGCAGAACAACGGCTGCGCGATGACCGCGGCCTACCTGGACCGCGAGGTCGCGCGCGAAATGTTCGGCCCGCCGACCGGCATTCTGGCCTGGGGTCCGCCCGGTGCACCCTACGAGGCGCAGCCGGTGGATGGCGGCTATCGCATCAGCGGCAAGTGGCGCTTTGCCAGCGGCTGCGCGCACGCGAGGTGGCTCGGTGCGCATAT
>DATBKQ010000027.1:0-6120 GCA_036555825.1 Acetobacteraceae bacterium
CGACACGATGATCATCTGCGGCACGCCGAAACAGGTGACCGAGCGGCTGAAGAGCCTGATCGAGCAGACGCGTCCCGGCATCATGGGCATCTGGGGCAACGACGGCACGGTATCCAAGGAGGATCGCCGCCGCTGCATCGAAGTGCTGGTGAAGGAGGTGATGCCGGCGGTGAAGGAGCACGGCAAGACCTTGGGGCTGAAGGACCCGTGGGAGGCGAACGCGCCGGTGCACCTGAAGTATTCCACCGACATTCCGGTGCAGCGGGCGGCGGCGGAGTAGCAACCGAGCTGGCAGGGCGTTCCGAGCTGCATGGACGCCCTGCCAGGTAGCTCTGCTCCGCGAACACGCGACCTCTCTCGAAGAGCTAGCCAGTGATATTGCCGATGCCCTCAGAAGCGTCGATGCCGACGGGCGTCCTCACAAGAAGTTCGCGCCTGGGGTCGGACCTTATGGCGAAGCCGACGCCGTTCGCGCGCTTCTGTGCAAGCTGAAGAGCACGAAGCCGATCCAATATGGGGAAGCTGCCGTCAAGCGGACCCCTGACTTGTTCATCCCTGCCCAATGGGCCATAGAATTCAAGATTGCGAGGCCCTTTGGTAACAACGGACTTCCTGCCGAGCACTGGTCAGAAGACCTGCTTCATCCCTACCCGGGCAACACTAGTTCGCTTGGCGACTGCGTGAAGCTGCTGTCGTTGGGTCTGGTCGAGCGCAAGGCGGTGATGATCATTGGCTACGAGCATACACCACCGCGTGTCACATTGGACGCAGCCGTTCTCGGGTTCGAGGTACTGGCGCGGGAAGTAGTGAAACTCCGGCTCTCGCGTCGTGTGGAAGAATTGCGCGCAGGCCTGGTTCATCCGGTACACCAGCAATTGCGAGTTTTCGCCTATGAGGTGCTCGGGACCCTGGTCAGTTGATCCGGCTCGTTACAAAGCACCGGCCGCGGCAAGGCTTGCAATTGGTAAGGAATATCCTTACATACGGCCCTCTTTATCGGGCAGCCGATGATTACCAGTAAATTGACCAGCAAGGCGCAGACGACCATTCCCCAGGCCGTCCGCAACGCCCTCGGCGTGAAGGAAGGCGACGAACTCGCCTACCAGATCGAGAAGGGCCGGGTGGTGCTGACCAAAGCGCCCCGGCGCCTGCCGCGCAAGGGGGTTCCGTTCGAAGACCCGTTCGCCGCGTTCTGGGAGTGGGACACGCCTGAAGACGACGAGGCATTCGCCAACTTCTGATGGCACGACAGCCTTTGCAAAAGCGCGGTGGGCTGTCGGTGTGGGATGTGGCGCGTGTGGCGTTTCCGTTCGCGGACAGCGCAATTCGGCGCAACAGGCCCGCTCTCGTAGTCGGCACGCCCGAGGTTCACGAGCGTTTCGGCGTACTCTGGGTACTGATGATCACGAGCGCGGGACGTACCCCCTGGCCAGGGGATGTTGCGATTGGGGACCTGGATGCCGCAGGCTTGCCGATCGCCTGCGTCGTTCGCACCGAGAAGATCGCGACCATAGACGCTCTGTTTGCCGAACGGGCCGGGCGCCTGGCCGAGAGCGACCGTCCGCGGGTTATTGAGAATATGCGGCGAATCATGGCGCCGGTTCTTCTGCCCTCATGAATCGCCGGGGACGCGTTGGCGCAGTTCATACTTCTGTATCTTGCCCGTCGAGGTCTTCGGCAGCGCGCCGAAAGAAACGAAGCGTGGGCACTTGAAGTGCGCGAGATGCGCGCGGCACCAGGCGATGATGTCGGCCTCCGTCACGTTGGCCGCGCCCGGCTTCAGGGTGACGAACGCCTGCGGCGTCTCGCCCCACTTCGCGTCGGGTCTCGCCACCACCGCGGCTTCCATCACGTCAGGATGTTTGTAGAGCACCTCTTCGACTTCCAGCGAGCTGATGTTCTCGCCGCCGGAGATGATGATGTCCTTGGCGCGGTCCTTGATCTCGACGTAGCCGTCGGGATGCATCACCGCGAGATCGCCGGTATGGAACCAGCCGCCGGCAAAAGCCTCCTCGCTGGCCGCGGGGTTCTTGAGATAGCCCTTCATCACAGTGTTCCCCCGCAACATCAACTCGCCCATGCTGGCGCCATCGGCGGGCATCGGCGCCATCGTGGCGGGATCGAGCACGGTGGCGTCCTGCAATGTCGGCGTGTGCACGCCCTGCCGCGCCATGAAGGCCGCCTTCTGCTCGATGGGCATGGTATCCAGCGCGGGCTGCCACATGCAGACGGTGGACGGGCCATAGCTTTCGGTGAGGCCGTAGAGATGGGTCACCGCGAAGCCCATCGCCTCCATGCGGGCGATCACCGTGGACGGTGGCGCGGCACCGCCGGTGGCAATCTGCACCGTCTGCGAGAAGGCACGGCGCGCCTCTTCCGGCGCGTGGATCAGCATGTTGAGCACCACCGGTGCGCCGCACATATGGGTCACCCCGTGCTCGGCGATCGCGGCGAAGATCGGCGCGGGCTCGACCCGGCGCAGGCAGACATGGGTGCCACCGGCGAGCGTGACCGCCCAGGTGTAGGTCCAGCCGTTGCAGTGGAACATCGGCAGCGTCCACAGATAGACGCTGCGCGGCGAAAGGCCGAAGGTCAGCGCGTTGCCGACCGCGTTCAGATAGGCGCCGCGATGATGCAGCACCACGCCTTTCGGATTGCCGGTGGTCCCCGACGTGTAGTTCAGCGCGATCGCCTGCCATTCATCGTCCGGCAGGCTTACGGGATAGGCGGGGTCTCCCGCGGCGATGAACGCCTCGTATTCGCCGTCGATTTCCACGATGCGTGGTCCAGGACTCGGCATCAGCGCGGCGAACTCGCGATCGACCAACACGATCCTGGCTTCCGAGTGCCGCAGGATGAAGGCGACCGCGGGCGCATCCAGCCGGATGTTGATGGAGCACAACACCGCGCCCAGCATCGGCACGGCGTAGTGCGCCTCCAGCATCTCCGGGATGTTGGGCGCCATGATCGCCACGGTGTCGCCCTTGCCGATGCCGGCGTTCGCCAGGGCGGAGGCCAGCCGGCGGGCGCGGTCGAGGAACTGGGCGTAGCTGTAGCGCCGGTCGCCGTGGATCACCGCGGCGCGTGAACCGTAGACCTGTGCGGCACGCAGCAGGAACGATACCGGCGACAGCGGCACGTAATTCGCCGGATTGCGGTCGAGATTCTGCTCGTAGATCGACATGGCGCTGTCCTTGCGCATGGGATTCGCTTCTCCTAGCGTAAGTCGGGAATGCCGATCGAGGAAACGCCCGCCGGCGAACGCGCAGCACTCGGCGTTCCGCAAGCCGGCGTTCAAGGGACGCTGAACGATGGACCTGCAACTGAAGGGCAAGACCGCGCTGGTGACGGGTGCGAGCATGGGGATCGGCCGCGCCATCGCCAAGATGCTGGCGATCGAAGGAGTGCGTGTCGCCGCGGTCGCGCGGCGCGCCGAACTGATGGAGGCGATGGCGGACGAGGCGGTCGCGGCCGGCGGCGTGCGGCCGGTGCTGGTGCGCCAGGACATCATGGCGGAAGACGCCGCCGAGATGCTGCGCGACGTCGCCTACGCTGAACTGGGGCATGTCGATATCCTGGTGAACAATGCCGGCGGCAGCCGCGTCCTGCCGATCGATGCGCCGGAGGACCGCTGGGTGGAGGCGATGACGCTGAACTTCACCCGGCAGCGGCAGATTGCGCATGCCCTGCTGCCGAAGATGATCGAGCGGCGCTGGGGGCGGATCGTCAATGTCACCGGCAAGTCGGAGCCCGAGCACCTGAACGCCGCGTTTTCCGCCAAGGCGGCGCTGCATGCCTGGGCGAAGGGGCTGTCGCGCGAAGTGGGACAGTACGGCATCACGGTGAACTCGATCCCGCCGGGCCGCATCATGAGCGAGCAGATCCGGCGCAACTACCCCGAGGATTACCGCAGGTCATTCGCCGAGACCGAGATACCGGTGCGCTACTGGGGCGAACCGGAGGACCTGGCGGTGATGGCGGTGTGGCTTGCGTCGCCGCTGGCCCGCTACGTCACCGGCACGGTGATCCCGGTGGATGGCGGGTTGCGGCGGTATCAGTTCTGAAGGGGAACGCGATGCGTCAGATGGTTCTGGTCGGGTTTCTGCAGGCGCAGAACTGCACGACCTTGGCGAGTTCCTGGCGGCATCCGGAGAGCCGCAGCGATTTCACCACCGCCGCCTATTACCAGAAGATCGGCCAGGTGCTGGAGGACGGAAAATTCCAGCTCGCGTTCTTCGACGACCGGCTGGCGATGCCGGACATCTATGGCGGCAACCCGGCCGAGGTGGTGGCGAACGGCGTGCGGGTGGTGAAGATGGACCCGGTGGCCTGCCTGCTGGCGATGGGCTTCGGCACGCGCCGTCTGGGCATCGGCGCCACGGCGTCCACCACCTATTACGAGCCGTTCGATGTGGCGCGGCGGTTCCAAACGGTGGACCACATGCTGGACGGTCGCGCGGCGTGGAACGTGGTGACCTCGGTCAACGATGGCGAGGCGCAGAACATGGGGCGCGAGGTGCATCTGGCGCACGACCCGCGCTACGACCGCGCCGACGAGTTCATGGAGATCGTACTCGGCTGCTGGAATTCGTGGGAAGACGATGCGCTGGTGGTGGACAAGCAGTCCGGGCTGTTCGCGCACCCCGACAAGGTGCACCGCATGGAGTATCGCGGGAAGTATCTGACCTGCCGCGGCACGTTCACGGTGCCTCGCTCGCCGCAAGGCCATCCGGTGATCATCCAGGCCGGATCGTCGGATCGCGGCGTGCGGTTCTCCGAGCGGTGGGCCGAGACGGTGTTCGTCGGGTACCCGGACTTCGAGGAGGGCAAGCGGCGCTACGCGGCCTTCAAGGAAGGGGTGGCACGGCAGGGGCGCGATCCGGAGCTGGTGACCGTCAATACGATTGCCTATCCGGTGGCGGCGGCGACCAGGGCGGAAGCCGAGGACAAGATGGCGCTGATCGACAGTTTGTATCGGGAAGTCGATGGGCTGTCGCTGCTGTCGGAGGCGCTGAACTTCGACTTCGCCAGGAAAAGGATGGACGAAGCGTTCACCGACGAGGAACTGGAGGGCATGTCGGGGATGCAGGCGATGCGCGACCGGGTAATGCGGGTGATCGGCCGCAACCCCACCGTGCGCGACTTCCTGGAGGTGACGCGCCGCGGCCGCCCGCGCGAGGCGATCGTCGGCGGGCCGAAGGAGATCGCCGACCGGCTGGAGCAGTGGTTCGTCGAGCGCGCGTGCGACGGCTATGTGGTGGGCGGCACGCACATCCCGGGAACGTTCGAGGATTTCGTCAGGTTCGTCGTGCCGGAGCTGCAGCGGCGAGGGATCTTCCAGAAGGACTACAAGGGCGCGACCCTGCGGGAGAACCTCGGGCTGCCCTGGCCGCAGGCACATTAGGAGAAAGCGATGGCGGACTGGCAGATCAGCGGCGAGTACATGGAAAGCTGCAACTGCGACTATCTGTGTCCGTGCGTCTTTACCAATCCGCAGGGCGAGGTGACGCACGACCACTGCACCGCCGCGTTGATCTTCCGCATCGACCAGGGGCAACGCGGTGCGACCGACCTATCGGGGCTGTGCTTCGCGTTGTTGATCCGCTCCGGCAAGGTGATGGCCGACGGTGACTGGGTGTTCGCCGGGGTGGTGGATGAGCGCGCGGATGCGGCGCAGCGGGCGGCGCTGGCGCCGATCGTCGCCGGCGAAGCGGGCGGCACGCCCGGCATGATCCGCGGCAATCTGGTGAGCGACTTTCGCGGTGTGCAGTTCAAGCCGATCGATTTCAAGGTGGAAGGACTGAAGCGCTCGGTCAGCATCCCCGATGTGCTGTCGTTCGAGATCGAGGGGGTGGCATCGCGCAATCGCAGCGGCGAACCGTTCTACATCGACAACACGGCGCATCCGGCGAACCGGCGGCTGGCGCTGGCGCGCACGGGCCAGTTCCATGTCCATGGCTTCGGCCTCGATCTGGACATGGCCGGCAAGGGCAACAACGGACACTTCGCACCGTTTGCCTGGGCGGCGTAATCGGGGAGGACAACGGCGATGACACAGCTCGGCTCGGGCGAATACCGCTATCAACTGGTCCGCGACTTTCTCAAGCCGCCGCCCGGAGA
>DATBKQ010000028.1:0-8848 GCA_036555825.1 Acetobacteraceae bacterium
CCCAGGCCGATGCAAACGCCCCGGCGCAGGAGCCGGCGCCCGCGCAGTGAGTCTGATCGGCCGACGCGATCCCAAGCCCGGCTTCGGCCGGGCTTTTCATTTGGGTTTCGCGAGCATAACTGGGGGAAGGTCTCGGCACGGGAAATGACATGCCTCAGTATGACTACGACCTGTTCGTCATCGGCGGTGGCTCGGCCGGTGTGCGCTGTGCCCGGATTGCCGCCGGCCACGGCGCGCGCGTTGCGATCGCCGAGGAGCGCTTCTGGGGCGGCACCTGCGTCAATGTCGGCTGCGTGCCGAAGAAATTGCTGGTGCAGGCCGGCGAATACGGCGCCTGGGCCGAGGACGCCGCCGGCTTCGGCTGGCAGATCAAGAAGGGGCCACACGACTGGGCCAGGCTGATCGCCGCGAAGGACAGGGAGATCGGCCGGCTCAACGGCATCTATAAGCGCCTGCTCGACAACGCCGGCGCGACCATCTTCGAATCGCGCGCCACCTTCATCGATCCCCACACGCTGGATGTCGGCGGCAAGCGCGTGACTGCCCAGCACATCGTCATTGCCACGGGCGGCCATCCGGTGCGCCTGCCGATCCCGGGTGCGGAACTCGGGATCATTTCCGACGATGCGTTCTATCTGCCACGCATGCCTGAACGGGTGATGATCCTGGGGTCAGGCTATATCGCGGTCGAGTTCGCCGGCATCTTCGCCGCGCTCGGCGCGCATGTGGACCTGGTGTATCGACAACCGTTGCCGTTGCGCGGCTTCGACATGGACCTGCGCGAATCGCTGGTGGAGGCTCTTGTCGCCCAGGACATCGCGCTACATCCGAACAGCCATCCCGCGGCGCTCGCCACGGCTGGGCATGAGCGTGTGCTCACGCTCGCCGAGGGAGCGGCCTTGCGCTCCGATCTGGTGTTCTTCGCCACCGGGCGCGCACCTGCCACCAAGGGGTTGGGGCTGGAGCACGCCGGTGTGGCCACCAACGACAAGCGCGCGGTGCTGGTCGACCAGAACCTGCGCACCAGCCAGCCGCACATCTATGCCATGGGCGACGTCACCGACCGGCTCAATCTGACGCCGGTCGCCATCGCCGAAGGACACGCCCTGGCGGACACGCTGTTCGGCAAGAACCCACGCGGCATCTCGCTGCGCAACGTGCCGACCGCGGTGTTCTCCACGCCGCCGATCGCGACCTGCGGCCTGACCGAGGATCAGGCGGCGGCCGAGGGGCCGGTCGATGTCTATGTGTCGAAGTTCACGCCGATGCGTCACACGCTGTCCGGCCGCGCACGGAAGAGCATGCTGAAGCTGGTGGTGGATCAAGTGACGCAGAAGGTGGTGGGCGCGCACATGCTGGGTGAGGATGCGCCGGAGATCATGCAGGGCCTGGCGATCGCCATCGTGATGGGAGCGACCAAGGCCGACTTCGACCGCACGATCGGCATCCATCCCACGGCGGCCGAGGAATTCGTCACGCTGCGCACGCGGACGCGCGTCGCGGTTCCTGTCAGGCAACGCAGCCCAGCAGATAGTCTCGCACGTCCTGTTGCGGAATAGGCCGCGACAGCAGGAACCCCTGGATCTGGTCGCAGTGCTCGGAATGCAACAGGGCCAGCTCCTCTTCCGCCTCCACTCCCTCGGCGGTGACCTCGAGCCGCAGTTGATGGCTCATCGCCACGATCGCCCCGACGATCGTGCGCGCGCTCTCGCTGCTGGTCAGGTTCTGCACGAATGACTTGTCGATCTTCACCTTGTCGAATGGGAAGCGCTGCAGGTAGGACAGGCTGGAATAGCCTGTACCGAAATCGTCCAGCACGATCCTGACCCCCAGCCGCTTGAGGCCTTGCAGCACCGTCAGCGCGGCGTCTCCGTCGTTGATCAGCAAGGTCTCGGTGATTTCGATCTCTAGGCGCGTGGGATCGAGGCCGGTGCGCCGCAGGATATCGCCGACCACGGCGACCAGGTCGCAGCCGGTGAACTGCCGGGCCGAGACGTTCACCGCGAGTCGGCAGGATTTCGGCCACGACGCTGCCTCGCGGCAGGCCGTCTCCAGCACCCAGGTGCCAAGTGGCACGATCAGCCCCGTCTCCTCGGCCAGCGGTATGAACTGGTCGGGCGGGACCGGCCCGCGAACCGGATGCGGCCAGCGCAGCAAGGCCTCGAATCCGACCGGCTCGCTGACACAGGCACCCGAGAACAACGGTTGGAACGCCAATCGGAACTGGCCGTCGGCAATGGCGCGCACGATGTCCTGCTCAAGCACCCGGCGTTGACGCAGCAGCGTGTCCATGCCGGGCCGGAAAAAGCAGAAGCTGCCACGCCCGCTCGCTTTGGCGCGGTACAACGCGACATCGGCGTCCTGCACGAGAACGTCCGGCTCGGTGCTGTCCTGTGGCGCCAGCGCAATGCCGATGCTCACCCCGATCGTCACGTGGCTGCCGTTCAGATCGTACGGCGCCGCCAGCACCTGGATCAGCCGTTCGGCAAGCTGGGCCGATGCCTCCGGCTGCGCGGCTCCCGACTGCAGCAGGACAAATTCATCGCCGCCGATTCGCGCCACGGTGTCGCATTCGCGGACATTGCCGAGTAATCGCTCTGCGACCTGCCGCAGCAGAACATCGCCCGCGGCGTGCCCGAGCGTGTCGTTGACCGGCTTGAACCGGTCGAGGTCGAGGCAGAACACCGCCAGCGGCCGGCCATCGCGCTTGCACAGCGCCAGCTCACGCGAAATCATCTCGTGGAAGTAGGCCCGGTTGGGAAGGCCGGTCAGCAGATCGTGCTGCGCCATGAAACGGATCCGCGCCTCCGCCGCACGGCGTTCCCGCACGTCGCGCAGCGCCGTCGCACGCGCCCTGCCCCCGGCATACGGGATTTCGCGCGACAACACCTCGACCGGCAGCTTCTGGCCATCGGCGCGGGCAATCTCGACTTCCACCGCCTCGGGCCTGCCGGTGATCGGAGAGATTGCCGAAACCGTGCCGCCCTCCGGCACAAGTCGATTGATCAACGCGCCCTTCACCGTTGCCGGCGTGCGGCCGGTCAGCTCGCAGAAGGCCGAATTGGCATCGAGCACCACGCCGTCGCGATGGATCAGCAGCGCTTCGAACGTGGTCTCCGCAAGCTGCCGCAGCCGCTCATTCTCCCGGGCGGCCTGCGCCGCCGCCTGCCGGTCGACCCCCGCCCCGGCCATCCCCAGCAGCAAGGTCACACCGAGTTCCGAGACGAAGATCGCGGCTACCGGATGGAAGGCAACCGAGCCTGGCGCGGCACTCTCCATCTGCCATTGCGAAAACGGCAGGATCGACAGCAGCGAGAAGAAGGCGAGCCCCGCCAAGGCCACCGCGATGATCGACCCGCCGGCCATGCGGCTGCGCCAGGAGCGGCCGAGCAGCCATAACCCGCCGGCCGAAAGCGCGCTGCTCGCGGCCATGCTGGAAGTGACACCGCCCAGATCGTAGGCCAGCGCGGCTGGCGCGGCCATCGCGGCCATGCTGACGAACACCGTGCAGGATACGCACGAGGCCATGATCGAGCCGGCCAGCGCCACGTTGCGCACGCTGCGCCTGCCGCGACACATGATGGCCAGGGAAGCGGCGGCTCCGATCGCGGCGATGCCCCAGGACCGCAGCATCGCCAATGGCGGGACATCCGGCTCGAGCGAAGGGAAGTGCAGCCGGAACGCCAGCAGGAACATGAGCCAGGCGGCGGCAGCGAACAGCGGCGTTCCCAGCACCACCCGCCACAGGGTTCCCCGGGCGCCAGCCCAGTCCCTTCGCAGCAGCAGCGACCCCAGGCCTCCGTCCGAGAAGGGCAGCGCGAGCGTAGCCGTCAGCAGCCCGAGGCCCAGTCCGAGTTCACGCGCTGCCGCAAGCATTCCAGACAGTCCGTGCCAAGCCTCGGCACGATAGCGGCCGCAGGTGAACGAATTGCTAGCCGATGCCCCCCCGACAGAAAGCGTCGGACGTGAGTAAACAAGCCGATCGCGTGCCCGGTGATGGCCAGCCGGCCCAATTATCACGTTTACCACTCAGTAACGCCCCGCCTCTACAGCGCGATAACCGCAGGTGGAACCGGAGCAGGATGACTTCGCCTTTCGGAAGTCACTCTGCTCCAGCAGCGGCAACGCAGGGCTTCATCCAGGGGAGCAGGGGCCGAAGGCGATGGCGCGAATGCTGGGGTGGGGGATCGCGGCGGCGGCCCTGCTGGAGCTCGTCCCCTGCTCCCTGGCGGCGTCGCTCTCGCCCCAGGAACTGCAAGTGCTGGGCACGGCGCTCGCCTTCGTTCAGCCAAGGCCGGCCGGCGATGGCATCCTCGCGGTGGTGTATTCCGCGGCCAACAGCGCATCGCGTCAGGATGCCGATGCGATCATGGCCGAGATCGGCAGCCGGCTGAATGTATCCGGCGCGGTACTGACACCCAGGCTGGTCGAGGCCGGTGCCCTCGCCTCGGCCGATTTCAGTCTCGTCATCGTGGCAGCCGGCGCGAACAGCGATGCGGTGCGCGACGCCGTACGGGCACACCACGTCCTGTGTGTCACCGCCGATCAGGCAGCGGTACAGGACGGCGACTGCATGATGGCGGTCCGCCCCGGGCCGCACGTGGAAATCTTTCTGAACTATCAGGCCGCGCGGCAGGCCGGCATCGGCGTGGCCACTGCGTTCCGCATGATGGTGCGTGAACTGTGAGCCGGTCGGCGAACTGGCTATTGCCGGCCACAGCGCTTCTCCTGGCGGGAAATGCTGCGACACAAGCTCAGCCGATCGACTACACGACGCTGGAGCAGGTCTTCCATGAGCCGGTGACCACGTCGGCGACCGGGAAGCCGCAGACCGCCAGCACCGCGCCGGTGAACATGGAGATTGTCACCCAAGACGACATCAGACGCTCGGGTGCGACCAGCATTCCGGATGTGCTCCAGTTCGTCACCGGCGTCGATGTGCGCCGCTACGGCATCGCCGATGCCGAGGTAGGAATCCGCGGCTACAATCAGCCGTTCAATCCTCGACTGCTGGTCCTGGTCAACGGCCGCCAGGTCTATCTCGACGACTACGGCCGCGTGCTCTGGTCCGGCATTCCCGTCCAGTTGGCGGAAATTCGCCAGATCGAGGTGATCAAGGGACCGAACTCGGCGCTCTACGGTTTCAACGCGGTGAGCGGCGTCATCAACATCATCACCTACGATCCGTTGCGCGACAAGATCAACACCGCGACCTTCACTGGCGGCACACAGAATTACCTCGCCGGTTCGGCGGTGGGAACCGGCCAGATCGGCGATCGCGCCGGGCTGCGCGTGTCGATCGGCGGCTTTCGCGCCGATGACTATCCGCCAGGTCCGCTGCCAGTGACGGACGCGCTCAACCGCCGCAATCCGCAGGTGGGCGCCTTCAATGTCGATGGCCGGGCGATGCTCAGCCCGGACGTCGAAGCCTATGTCGAAGGCAGCATGAGCGACAGCCGCGTTGCGGCGAAGGACTTCGCCGCGGATTTCGACACGTTTTTCACCCGCACCAACGCAATACGCGCCGGCCTCAGCGCCGATACCGCACTCGGCCTGCTCAATCTGAGCGCCTACCGCAACGGGCAAGAGATCTCGGTCGCTTCGCTCTCCCTCCTCTCCATCCCGAACTGGGTCGCGGAAAGCGAATACGTGGTGCAGGCGAGCGACCTGGTGAAAATCGGCGCCGACCACGTCCTGCGCGTCGGTCTGGAGTACCGCAACAACGCCCTGACGGGACCGGGTTTTGTCAACGGCACGATCGGCTACAACGTCTACTCGGCCAGCCTGATGTGGAACTGGCAGATCATGCCGGAGCTGTCGCTGACCACCGCGGTACGCGTGGACACGCTGTACCTGCGGTACTCCGGCACGCCCGCGGTCGGATCGGGTTTCAGCCTTGCCGATTACAACAGCGCGCACCAGACGGTCCCCAGCTTCAATGCGGGCCTCGTGTACAACCCGACAGAGCAGGACACCTTCCGGCTGATGCTGGCACGCGGCGTCCAACTGCCAAGCCTGGTCGATTTCGGGTTGCAGGGCAGCTTCGGCACCTTCGGGCCGGTCGTGGTGGCCGGCAACCCGAACCTGAGCGCGGCAACGGTCGACAATGCCGAATTCGATTACGACCGTGTGTTACCGGCAATCGATTCGACCTTGCGAGTGGCGCTGTTCGCGCAGCGCAACCGTGACATCATCAGCGAACCCTTTGCCGTGCCACCCGTGATCGGGCCGGTGGGACTGCCGGTGCTGATCGCGGCGAATGTCGGCAGCAGCGATGCCGCTGGGGTGGAACTCGGCGTCAAGGGAAGCTCGCCATCGGGCTTCCGTTGGCAACTCAGCTACGCCTACGTCGCCACCACCGACCACACGCGGTTGAACCGGGGCCCGGTTCTGACAAGCGCGGTAGAATATGCCCACAGCGCACCGCGCAATGTGGTGATCGCCGGCATCGGCTACAGCAGGGACCGTTGGGAGGTGGATCTGATCGGGCGTTGGCAGTCGAGCTATCTCGACTTCCGCTCCACCTTGCCGGCGTTGTCCGCCCTGCAGCCGGTCGAGGTGAGAAACTACCTGTCGCTCAATGCGCGGATCGGGTATCGCCTGACCGAGCACCTGGTTGCCGCCGTGACCGCGCAGCAGTTCAATCAGTCGAGCCTGTTGCAGACCGCCGGCCCGCCGGTCGAGCGGCGCGTGCTGGCCAGCATCACCGCCGGATTCTGATCTCCTGCATTGGCGGTTACCGCCTGGGCATACTCGCGAAACCCTACCGGGTGATGCCAGCGCTCAGTCACGACGACCGGAACGCGCGGCGATCATAGAGCAGATCATCGGTCGAGCGCCGGCAGTTCGTCCGCCGCAGGCCTCGCGGGTTGCTCCCGGTTCCGGGCATGAACCGCTCGTGTCGGTACGTGTCGAGCCGCCGGAACCCTTGCCCGACAGGCGGAACTCCCATCAGGGTAAACCGGCGGATCACGTGTAATCCCTCCTGTTGCGTTCTACCGGCGCAGCCCGGAAAACCAGGGCGGGAAATCTCCAGGAGACCACGACCTTGAAACGACGTGCCTTCCTCACCTCTGCCGCGGCGGCGGCCGTGGCGTCACTCGCCCGGCCTGCGATCGCCGCCGGCGCCAAGACGCTCATCTTCGTGCCACAGGCGAACCTGACCAGCCTCGATCCGGTGTGGACCACCGCGACCGTCACCCGCAACTTCTCCCTGATGGTCTACGAGACCCTGTATGGCCGCGACCAGGCGTTCAATCCGCAGCCGCAGATGGTCGCGGGCCACGTCATCGACGATGATGGCAGGCGCTGGACGATGAAGCTGCGCGAGGGGCTGCTGTTCCACGACGGCACACCGGTGCTGGCGCGCGATTGCGTCGCCTCGCTGCAGCGCTGGCTGAAGCGCGATGCGGTCAGCGAAACGATCAACGCGCGGGTCGACGCGTTCGAGGCGCCGGACGACCGCACGTTGGTATGGCGGCTGAAAAAGCCGTTCCCGCTGCTGGCACACTTCCTCTCCAAGGTGCAGCCGCAGCCGGTGATCGTGCCGGCCCGCCTCGCCGCCACCGATCCCTTCAAGCAGCTCACCGAAATCGTCGGCTGTGGCCCGTTCCGCTTCGTGGCCGACGAGTTCGTCTCCGGCAGCCACGCCGCGTTCGCGCGCTTCGACAAATACACACCGCGGCAGGAGCCGGCATCCTATACCGCCGGCGGGCACAAGGTGCTGCTGGATCGCGTTGAGTGGCGGATCATTCCCGATCCCGCCACCGCGGCGAACGCGATGACTTCCGGCGAAGTGGACTGGCTGGAACTGCCTTCGCCCGATCTCATCCCGATGCTGAAGGGCGCCTCCGGCGTGACCACCGGCCTGCTCGACATCTACGGCACGGTGGCGATCCTGCGGCCGAACAGCCTGGTCGCGCCGACCAGCAATGTCGGCGTGCGCAAGGCGATGATGGCGGCGGTCGATCCGCGCGAGGCGATGATCGCGGCGATGGGCGAGGACGAAGCCAACTGGCGCGCGCCGATGGGCTATTTCCTGCCCGACGTGCCGGCGGCCAATGACGCGGGCATGGATTTTCGCCGCAGGCGCTGGAGCACCGGCGAGGTCAAGGCGATGCTCGACAAGGCGGGCTATGGCGGCGAGCGCATCGTGCTGCTGCACCCGACCGATCAGCTCATCTACAACGCGTTCATCACCGTGGTCGCGGATTCGTTTCGCAAGGCCGGGCTGAACATCGACGAGCAGATGGTGGACTGGGGCACCGTGGTACAACGGCGCACCAGCAAGGAGACGCCGGACAAGGGCGGCTGGTCGATCTTCCCGGCCGGCGCGCCCGGCCCGGAGTATGTCGATCCGATGCTGGCGAACACCCTGCGCAGCCCAGGGGCGAAGGCGTGGTTCGGCTGGCCCGATTCACCGCCGATCGAGGCGGCGTACGAGGCGTGGATCGACGCCTCGAACGATGCCGAACGGCGCAGGCAGGAAGCCGAATTCCAGGCGGCCTGCTTCGCCTACGTGCCGACGATCACGCTGGGCCAGTATCTGCCGCGGGCGGCCTGGCGATCGAACGTGACCGGACTGCTGAAAGGATCAGCGCCGGTGTTCTGGAACGTGGACAAGACCTGAGCCTTGGTCAGGGAGGCGGCCGGCGGTCGGCCCACGGCCGTGCCGCCTCGAACGCCGCCGCGACGCGCAACAACGCGGCATCGGCGCCGGGCGGCCCGACCAGTTGGACCGCCAGCGGCATGCCGTCGCGGCCGAAGCCGCATGGCAGACTGACCGCCGGATTGCCGGTCAGGTTGAACGGCATCGTGTAGGGATACCACGACGCGCGGATGTTCTCGA
>DATBKQ010000029.1:0-3503 GCA_036555825.1 Acetobacteraceae bacterium
GATGACGTATGGGCTGGAACGGCTGGCGATGTATGTGCAGGACGTGGACAACGTCTTCGACCTGGACTTCAACGGCGCGGGCGTGCTGTATCGCGATGTATTCCTGCGCGCCGAGCGCGAGTACAGCGCCTATAACTTCGAGCATGCCGATACGGCGCTGCTGACGCGGCATTTCGCCGATGCCGAGTGCGAGTGCGGGGCGCTGCTCGAGCGAAAGCTGGCGCTGCCGGCCTACGACCAGTGCATCAAGGCGAGCAATCTGTTCAATCTGCTGGACGCGCGAGGCGTGATCAGCGTGACCGAGCGGGCCAGCTACATCGGCCGCGTGCGCGCACTGGCGAAAGGTTGCTGCGAGGCCTGGCTTGCGGGCGAGAAGCAATGACCGAGGAAACGGAAGGAAGCGACATGGAACTGGTGATCGAGGACGCGGAAGCCTGCCAACTCGCCGCCGAGCTGGTTGAACTGACCGGCGACAGCCTGCGGTTCGCGGTGATAACCGCGCTGCGCGAGGAACGCGACAGGGCCTTGGCGCGCCGGCGGCGCCACGACCGCATCATGGCGATCACGCGGGAGATCGCGCGCGCGGCGTGAGCCGGGGAAGTACGTGACTCCTGGCAGCGGCGCGCCTATTTCTACCATGGCCGTGGAGTTTCTACCATCATGGGCGCGCAACTGAACATCAAGAGCGAGGCTGCCTACCGGCTGGCGTCGCGGTTGTCGGAACTGACTGGGGAGAGCCTGACCACCGTCGTCACCCGGGCGTTGCAGGCAGAACTGGACCGGGAGGAGCGCGCGCGGGACCGCGAGGAGCGGCTGGGCCGGCTGCGCGAGACCACCGCGGACATCCGCCGGCACCTGCGCCACCCCCTGCCAAGTTCAAACCATGACTGGTTGTACGATGAGAGTGGGCTGCCACGGTGATCGTCGACAGCTCCGCGCTCCTGGCGGTCATCCTCAACGAGGAGGATGAGCCAAAGTATTCCGCCGCGCTGATCGATGCCCCGGTGCTACGCATCTCCGCCGCCAACTGGGTCGAGGCCGCGATCGTGGTTGACTCGTACAAGAGTCCAGCGGCCGCGGTCCGCTTCGACGACCTGTTCGACGTGCTGCGGCTCAAGGTGGAGTCCGTCACGATCGAGGATGCGCACCGGGCACGTGCTGCCTACGGCGACTACGGCCGCGGCCATCACCCGGCGCGGCTCAACTACGGTGATTGTTTCGCCTACGCGTTGGCGAAGCGGCATGGCGAACCGCTGCTGTTCAAAGGCAACGACTTCTCGCAGACCGACATCGAACCGGCGCTGAAGGACTGAGCATGCCGGAGCTGTTCCTCGAGCTGTTCAGCGAGGAGATCCCCGCCCGCATGCAGGCGCGGGCAGCGGACGATCTGGCCCGGCTGTGCGGGGAGGCGCTCGCGCCGCTGTCGCCGGCGAGGCTGCGGACATGGCACGGGCCGCGCCGCATCGCGCTGGCGGCGGAGGTCGCCGAGACCGTTGCCGCACGCCGCGCGACGGAACGCGGTCCGCGCATCGGCGCCCCGGAGCAGGCGCTGGCGGGCTTCCTGCGCAAGCACGGTGCGAGCCGCGAGGCGTTGCGCCAGGAAGGCGACTACTGGGTTCTGGAGAAGAGCTCGGCGGCGGTCCCGGCGACCCGCCTGATCGCCGAGGCAATTCCGCCCCTGGTGCGCCGGTTTCCCTGGCCCCGGTCGATGCGTTGGGGGGCCGGCAGCCACCTGCTCTGGATCCGCCCGCTGCGCCGGATCGTCTGTCTGTTCGACGGGAGGGTGGTGCCGTTCGATCTGCGGGAGGGGGAGGATGACGGCCACGGGCTGGTCTCCGGCGAGCTGACCGAGGGGCATCGCTTCCATGCTCCCGGTGCGTTTCCTGTCGGCTCGGCCGGCGACTGGGCGGAGAAGTTGCGACAGCGCCGCGTGCTGGTCGACGCGGAGGAGCGTTGCGCCATCATCGCGCGCGGGCTCGCGGCACTGACCAACGATGCGTCGGTGGTTGAGGACCCCGGGTTGCTGGAGGAGGTGGCCGGTCTGGTGGAATGGCCGGTGCCGCTGCTCGGCCGCATCGATCCGGCGTTCATGGACCTGCCGGCGGAGGTGCGGCAGGTCTCGATGCGGGTGAACCAGCGATATTTCGCGTTCCGCTACCCTGACGGTGCGGCGGCACCGTATTTCGGCTTCATCGCCAATATCGTGCCGGCGGATGGCGGCGCGACCTCGATCGCGGGGAACGAGCGTGTGCTGCGCGCCCGCTTCGCCGACGCGCGGCACTTCTGGGACCTGGACCGCAGGGCGCGGCTGGAGTCGCGGGTTCCGTTGCTGGATCATGTGACGTTTCACGCGGAGCTGGGCAGCCAGGGGGAGCGGGTGCGGCGGCTGGAGCGCCTGGCCGAGGAGATCGCGCCGCTGGTCGGCGCCGGGCCGGCCCTGGCGCGCGCTGCGGCCAGGCTCGCCAAGGCCGATCTGGTCACCGGCATGGTCGGCGAATTCCCGGAGCTTCAGGGGGTGATGGGCCGCTACTACGCGCTGCACGACGGCGAGGACCCGCTGGTGGCCGACGCGATCCGCGACCATTACGCCCCGAAGGGCCCGGGCGATGCGGTCCCCACGAGAGACGTGTCGATTGCCGTGGCGCTGGCCGACAAGCTGGACCTGCTGGTGGGGTTCTTCGCGATCGGCGAGCGCCCGACCGGCGCCGGCGACCCGTATGCGCTGCGCCGTGCCGCCCTGGGCATCATCCGCATCGTCCGCGAGAACCGGCTGCGGCTGAACCTGCTGCCGCTGATCCGGCTGGCGGGGGAGGCCTGGCACCATCGCGGCGTGCATCCGCTGCCGCCGGAGGAGGTTCTGGAGTTCCTCGCCGACCGTCTGCGCGTCCAGCTCCGCGCGGAGGGCGCGCGGCACGATGTGCTCGCCGCGGTGTTCGCGGCCGGCGGCCCCGGTCTGGAAAAAGACGACGACATCAGCCGGCTGCTGGCGCGCACCGCGGCGGTGGCGGCGCTGCTCGGCTCGGAGGACGGCACCCACCTGCTCACCGCCTATCGCCGGTCCGCCAACATCCTGCGGATCGAGGAGCGCAAGGATGGGCCGCACACGGGCGAACCGGACCGGGACCTGATGACCGCCCCGGAGGAGCGATCATTGGCGCGTACCTTGCGGGAGCTTGGCGGGCAGGTCGGATCCCTGCTGGCAGAGGAGGATTTTTCTGGTGCCATGGCCGTGATGGCACGACTTCGTGCGCCGCTGGACAGCTTTTTTGATAAGGTGACCGTGAACGCGCCACAGCCAGAGTTGCGCCGCAATCGTTTGCGTCTTGTTCATGAAGTCCGGGCCACGATGGACCGGGTCGCGAATTTCTCGAAAATCGAGGGCTGAATCGGCATGACGAAATGGGTGTACAGCTTCGGCGCCGGCCTGAATGAAGGCGGCGCGGACATGCGCGATCTGTTGGGCGGCAAGGGCGCCAACCTGGCCGAGATGGCCGGGATCGGTC
>DATBKQ010000030.1:0-4382 GCA_036555825.1 Acetobacteraceae bacterium
GCAATGGCGTCACGCTGGGTGATCACCGTGCGCTCCCAGCCGTGGCGCGGCGCACTCGCCGGCGAAACCGCCAGGCGAATAAGGTGGTCGAGGACGATCTGCAGGCGACTTTGGAGTTCGCGCCGGTCGTTCTTGCCCAAGCTCTCGATCTCCTCGGCAACGTTGTCCCAATCGATCTCGTTGGCGGCACGCCGCCTCAGCGCGGCTGCCTGCGCCTTGGACCAGAGAACCAGGTCGGTGTCGTAGAGGTCGTTCATGCTTCAGCCCTCCTGGCGGCCGCTCCCAGAACCTCCCACCACCCTGCCACGCTTGCGTCGAATGGACTAATAGACAAACTTTCCTTGACGCCCCCCCTTCGTATTCTTCTTCCGTTCATGTCCGACGCTCCGGCCTCCTCCCCGGTCCCGCCCCGCCCGGCACACATAAGTAATGCCGCGTCGGCCGCCTGGAAGATGAAACAAGCCAAGCTGAGCGTTGAGGCACGGCTTGCCCCACTACCATTGGTTGTGCCACAACCGCGGCCCACCGATGAACGCCCCAGCCTCCGCCCTGTGCCCCTGCGGCAGCGGCCTGCGCGCCGTCCGGTGCTGTCGCCTGCAACCCGGCTCTCTGCCGCCACCCGAGGCGATCCGCCACCTCCTGCCCCTGGTCGAACGCGCCGCGCGCGCCCACCGCCAAGGCGCCGACGACACCGCCGAACGCCTGTGCCTCGACGTGCTGGAACTCGCCCCCGACCGCCCGGGCGCGCTCTCCATCCTCTATGAAATCCGCAAGGCGCAGGGCAAGGCACCGGCCGCCGAGGCACTGATCGGCCGCATCGTCGCGCTCGATCCCAACAACCTGCCCGCCACCAACGAACTGGCGCTGATCCTGCTGGGCAAGGGCAGCCTGGCGGAGGCCGAGCACCACGCGCGCAACGCCGTGCGCATCGCACCGGAGGACCCGCAGGCGCACAACCTGATGGGCATGATCCTGACCGAGGCCAATCGGCCGCAGGCGGGCGAATACCATTATCGGCGCGTCCTGGAACTGACCGGCCGGCGCGAGCCTATCCTGCTTGCCAACCTGGCGTGGAACCTGAAGAACCAGGGCCGCATGCAGGAGGCGCGGGCGCTGTATCAGGCGTCGGTCGCCGCCGCGCCGGAGGTCCGCCAGACGCTGTTGGGCTTCGCCCGGCTGGAGGAGGCGGACCGCAACTTCGACGGTGCGGCCGCGATCCTCGACAAGGCCGATGCGCTGTTTCCCAACGACCAAGGCGTGCGGCTGACCCGCGCCATCGTGCTCGGCCGTATGCGGCGTTACGATGAGGCGCTGGCGATCATCGACGAATCAGCGGGCGATGACGGCCGGCTCGGTCCGAACGAACTGCTGGAGAAGGGCCGGCTGATGGACCGGCTCGGCCGCTACGACGATGCCTGGGCAGCGTACGCGGAAGGCAAGCGGCTGGCGCGCGAACTGTCGGGGCTCGGCTATCTGGATGACAGCGCCCGGCAACTGATCGAACGTCTGCGCGGCTTCTTCACCGCCGGGCGTCTGCGACTGCTGCCGCGCGCACACGTGCGGTCCGATGTACCGCAGCCGATCTTTATCCTGGGCTTCCCGCGCTCGGGCACCACCCTGGTGGAGCAGACGCTGTCGGCGCATCCCGCCATCGCCGCCGGCGACGAGTTGCCGCTGATCCACGAGATCACCGCGATCATGCCACGCATGCTGGCAAGTCCCCTGGGCTACCCCGAGGCGCTGGCGGAACTCTGGATGGCCGATCAGCGCGAAGGCCTGGACAACCTGCGCGATTACTACCTGCAGAAGGTCCGCCAGATGGGCGTGCTGCGCGATGGTGCCGCGCGCTTTACCGACAAGATGCCGCTGAACGAGACGCATCTCGGCCTGATCGCGCTGCTGTTTCCGGCAGCGCCGCTGATCCACGTATTGCGCCATCCGCTCGACATCATGGTCTCGGCGTTCTCCAACCAGTTCACCCACGGCTTCTTCTGCGCCTACGATCTGGAGACCGCGGCACGCCACTACGCACGGGTGATGGAACTGGTGCAGCACTATCGGGCCGAGATGACCCTGCGCTATCTGCCCATCCGTTATGAGGATATCGTCGCCGACCAGGAAACCAGTGTGCGCGCCATGTTTGCGTTCATCGGCGAAGAGTTCGACCAGGCCTGCCTGACGTTCCATCGCAACCGCCGCTATGCGCGCACCGCCAGCTACGCGCAGGTGGCGGAGCCGTTGTATGACCGCTCGGTGTATCGCTACCGCAACTATCTCGCGCAGCTTCAACCGGCCCTGCCGATCCTACAGCCGGTGATCGAGCGGCTCGGCTACACCGTGGACTGATGGCGACGCCCGCGCCTGGCTTCGTGCCGCTGCCGGTCCCCGAGGTGCTGCGTATCGCCAACGAATACGAACGCGGTGGCCGGCTCGCCGATGCACAGCTTCTGCTCGATCGCATCCTTGCCGTCGCCCCGAACCACGGCGACGCACTGCACCTCGCGGGCATTATCGCATCCCGCCAGGGCGAGCCTGAGAAGTCGCTGGAGTTGATGGAGCGTTCGCTTCGGCATGGCAGCAACACGCCGCTCTACCTGCGCAACATCTGCGAGGTGTATCGCACTCTCGGGCGGCTGGACGAGGCCGTGGAGGCAGCGCGTCGTGCCACCGCGCTGGCACCGGCGGATCCATTGTGCCTGCACAATCAGGCCATCATCCACTATCACCGGTTGGAACTGGAGGCGGCGCTCGACTGCGCGGAACGAGCGCTCCGCATCAACCCATCGCTCCCCGGCGCACACTTCATCCGTGCCGAGACGCTGCTGCTGCGGGGCGATTGGACGGAGGGATGGGAGGAGTACGAGTGGCGCTTCCGCGTGCCCAGCGCCGCGCCGCTGATGCCCTCGACCGACAAGCCGCAATGGAGCGGCGCGCCCTTGCCAGACAGCACGCTGTTGCTGATCGCCGATCAGGGTTTCGGCGATGTCATCCAGTTCGCGCGCTACGTCCCCTGGGCAGCCGAACGCTGCGCCGGCATCGCGATCGCCTGCACCGCCGAGGTGCGGAAGCTGCTGGCCCAGGTGGCCCCTGCCGCACACCTGTTCCTGCGCTGGGAGGATGCACCGCGCTACGCCGCGTTCTGCCCGCTGTCCGGTCTGCCGCGGCTGGCCGGCACTCGCACCGACAACGTGCCCGGGCCAATCCCTTATCTTCGCGCCCGCCCCGAACGCGTCGCGCATTGGGCGGAACGGCTCGATGGCCTGGTGCCACGCGGCTTCCGCCGTGTCGGTGCGATCTGGGCCGGGCGTCCCAATCACAACAACGACCGCAATCGTTCGGCCCTGCTCGCCGACTTTCGCCCGCTGGCCGATGTCGCCGGCATCGCGTTGATTGCCCTGCAGAAGGGGCCGAAGTCCGACCAGGCCGGCACCTGGTACGGCCGCGCGCCGCTGATCAACATCGGCGCGGAGATCGAGGACTACGACGACACCATGGCGATCCTGGACAACCTCGATCTGCTGGTGACCGTCGATACCTCGGCCGCACATCTCGCCGGTGCGATGGGCCGGCCCGTCTGGATCATGCTGCCGCGCGCACCGGACTGGCGCTGGCTGCTCGATCGCAGCGACACGCCATGGTACCCGAGCGCGCGATTGTTCCGCCAGAAGACCGTGCGCCGCTGGAACGAGGTGGTGCAGGCGATCGCGACGGAACTGCGCGCAAGCGCCGCTGTCGAGGCTTGAGCGTCACGCCGGGCGCCTCGTCCGCTGCGGAACCGCGAGTGGCGGCTCCACCGGACAACGGAGGCCCGGGATCGGCTCCGCTTCCGGCTGGCCCTGCAGACCCATGTCATGCATCAGCAATCGGAAGCACGGGTGGCGCCACAGCAGCTCGCCCGCGACCTGGTCCAGCAGCGCCACATCGCCAGGCTGGAGGGTCCAGCTCGTGGCGATCGACTTCACCCGCTGTTGCCGCTGCCGTTCCGCGGCAGTCGCATCGGGCAACTGGTCGAAGTCGATCGAGACCGGATATACGGCGAAGTTCGCCTGCGTCTGCCCTCCCTTCACCAAGGCGTCCCGGTTGTTCACCAGCAGCTTGATGAAGTCCTGGAACACCGCCGCGGAATACGCCGATGCGCTGTCAACCAGCGTACCGCTGATGCTGCTCGCCATCGTCGGCAGTGTCGTGTACTCGGTGGATCGATCGAGTTTGCTCCGCGGTTCGCTGCGGGCATTCACGGAAATGACCACGAGTTGGCGCAGCTTGCCGCTGGCGGTGAGCCGGCCGAGATCCGCCGGGGCACCCGCGTTCAGCAATGCGCGGCGCAGCGCGGTCAGACCCGAGTTGTCCGCCACACCGCCATCGACCAGGCGCAGATAGAC
>DATBKQ010000031.1:0-5516 GCA_036555825.1 Acetobacteraceae bacterium
ATGCCCCCCATGAAATCCACCAGCGTCGGGCCGGCCTTGACCGGCGGGCCATCCGGAAAACCGGTCACGCTCATGATCCCGGACTGCGCCTGGATGGTGAAATCCATCGCCAGGTTGTCGCGATCCGGCCCGGTGATGCCGAAGCCCGAGCCGGTGGCATAGATCAGCCGTGGATTGACCTGCCTCAGCGCCTCGTAGCCGATCCCCAGTTCATCCAGGGTGCCGGGTGAGAAATTTTCCAGCAGCACATCCGCCCGCTTCACCATCGCGCGCAGTAGCTCGCGCCCGCGCTCGGTCTTGATATTCAGCGTGATCGCCCGCTTGTTGGCGTTCAGCATCGCCACCGGCAGCGTCGTGTGCGTGCCGGGCGAAGCGCGGCGGCGGCCCGGTTCGCCATGCGGCGGTTCGACCTTGATCACGTCGGCCCCCGCCTTGGCCATCAGCAGCGTGGCATAGGGGCCTTGGAAGATCTGGCCGAAGTCGATCACAGTGATGCCTGCCAGCGGGGTATTCATCCGGCGCGTCTCCAAAGGTCCACGACAGGATAGGGCAGACCAGGAGGTTTCATGCAACGGCTGCGGGTGCTGAGACAGGCTGCCTCGATCGACGAACTCGACCTGCGTCTGGAAACCTGCGATCCACCGTCGCGTGGCGCCGACGAACTGCTGGTGCGGTTGCACGCAGCGGGCGTGAACCGCAGCGATGTATCGGCCGCGCTGGGCCGGATGCCGCAGGCGATCTGGCCGCGCACGCCCGGCCGCGACTGGGCCGGCGTGGTGCTCGAAGGACCCGCCAACACGGTCGGCCACGAGGTGTTCGGGGCCGGCGGCGACCTCGGCGTCATCCGCGACGGCACCCACGCCACCCATCTCGTCGTGCCGCGCGACGCCGCGGTGCAAAAACCCACTGCCCTGACCCTGCGGCAGGCCGGCGCGCTTGGCGTGCCGTTCGTGACCGCGCTGCAGGGGTTCCATCGCTCCGGCATGCCGAAGCCGGGCGACGTGGTGCTGGTAATGGCCGCGAACGGCATGGTGGGACAGGCAGCCGTGCAGATCGCCGCGATGCACGGCGCGCGCGTGTTCGGTGTCGCGCGCCGCGCCGAGGCGTTCGCGCACCCGCACTGCCCGGTGCGCATGATCGATGCGTCCAGCACCGACGTCGCGGTCGTGGTTCGCGACGAAACCGCCGGCCATGGCGCCGACATCGTTTACAACACCGTGGGCAGCCCATATTTCGCCGCCGCCAACCAGGCACTGGCACACGGCGGACGGCAGATCCTGATCTCCACCGTCGAGCGCCCGGTGCCGTTCGACATCTTCAGTTTCTATCGCGGCGAGCACAGCTTCGTCGGCGTCGACTCGCTGGCGCTGGACGCACGTGCCTCCGCCGCGCTGCTGCGCGAACTGTTGCCGGGACTTGCGAATGGGCAGCTCAGACCGCTGACCGTGGTCCCGGGTGCCTGCTACGGTCTAGATCGCGCGGTCGAGGCGTACCGTGCCGTTCAAGCCATTGGCCGAAACCGGATCGTGCTGGTGCCGTGATCCATGCTTTAGCGTAGCGCGCCTGCGGCCCGTCACTCCCCGGCTGAAGCAAGCCGGGGAGTGACGCCCAAGCCTTCCTGTCCGTCAGTTCGACACGAAGGTCTTGGCTTCCGCCAGTCCCGGCCGGTCGCTGTCCGCGACAGCGCTCAGCGTTACCAGCCTCTTGTAGGCCTCACGCTAGGTTTCCAGATCACCGGCCGCTTTCGCGGCGCGCGCTTTGCGCAGGATGCTGCGGAACCGGTTCGGCTCGGCCTTCAGCGAGGCCTCATATGCCTGCAGGGCCACCGGGTCCTTGGCCTTGAGCAACAGGTCTTGCCGCCACATTCTTTTCGCCACCGCCTGGCGACTGCGAAGCTCGTCATGTCAATACCTGAACGGACCGCAGTAGGTTTCCCGACCGGTCCAGGGGGGCCTCATCGAAGGACGGAGACGCTGCGCGGTGGTGGATTCCTCCCTCGGCGGCGAGGACGGGCCCTCCTGCGTATCCGCCTCGCTATACTGTCCGCGGCAACGGAGTCGCGCTCATGACGGTGGTGATCACGGTTGCACAGCAGAAGGGCGGCACCGGCAAGACCACGTTGGCCGCCAATCTTGCCGCCGCGCTGGCGCCGGCCCGCCGGGTCGCGCTCCTTGACATCGACCCGCAGAAAAGCCTGGGTCGCTGGCACGCGCTGCGCCGCGCGCGGCGCACCCAGGCCGCCACGCTGGCGTTTTCCGACACATCCGGCTGGCGTCTGCCCGCCGAGCTCGATCGTCTCAAGCGAGAACACGATGTGGTGCTGATCGACAGTCCGCCGCAGCTCGACACCGACGCTCGCGTCGCGGTACGCGCCGCCGGCCTGGTGCTGGTGCCCATCCAGCCCAGCATGCCCGACGTTTGGGCCGCCGAGGGCACCCTGAAGCTGGCCGCCGATGAACGCCGGCCGGCGCACCTGATGTTCAACCGCACCCCGCCCAGCTCGAAACTGCGCGAGGCGATCGCCGCCGATCTAGCCGACCGGCGGCTCCCGGTCCTGCACTCGGCCCTTGGCAACCGCGCCGGCTTCGCGCACGCCTTCGCCGCCGGTCTCGGTGTCACCGAAGCCGCACCGCGCTCCATCGCCGCCGCCGAACTGTGCGCGCTGCTCGCGGAACTCCAGGAGCTGACGAACTGACCCTTCAGCCGTCGATGTCGAGCCCCAGCGCAAAGCGGCCAGCAAAGTCCAGCTGCGGCCCTTCGGCCAGCGGATGGAACCGCGCACCCTGGACATCGCGGAACGCTCGCTCCAGGCCGACGCTGCGATAGAACGAGGCGCCGCCGGCAACCTCCATCGCGCGCTCGACGGTTTCCACCACGGCGCGACCGGTCAGCATGCGCGCGAACAGCGCGCGCTGGGTGGCGGCAGCGCCCGGAACACTGGTCTCGGCGATTCGGATCATGTGGTCGAATGCCAGCTCGGCCGTCGCGTAGGCATTCTCCATCTTCCCCACCAGCGACACCACGTGACCGGTGCTGGCCTTCTTGCGCGCCAGTTCGATTGCCCGCGCCCGCGCGTTCTCGGCGACGCCGACATACGCCGAGTAGACCATGGGAAGCGCGATCATGGCGACGCCATGAAACAGCGGATGCCACTTCCCCGCCGGCCGCCGCGCCGATATCGCCGCATCCGGCACGAACACGTTGTCCAGCACCACATCGTGCGAACCGGTACCGCGCATCCCCAGCACATGCCAGGTATCGGTCAGGCTGACGCCCTCGGCCCTGAAGGGAACGCCGAAATGCAGCACCGTCGGGCCCTTGTCCGGATCGTCGAACACCGCGCTGGTGATCAGCATGTCGCCCATCGGGCAGCCGCTGGCGAAAATCTTGCGCGCCTTGATGCGAAAGCCACCCTCCACCTTCGTGGCGGTGCCGCCGCTGCTCAGCCAATCCGACCCGCCGCTCGAAATCAGGATCAGATCGTCGGCCGCGACGCGTTTCAGCAGCCCCTCGACCGGCGCCTTCTCGTGCCGCCACCGCCACGTGGGCAGCGCGACCAGATGGCAGTGCATTGAGAATGCCAGGGCAGTGGAACTGCAATGCACCGCAAGCCGTCGGATCGCTTCGCACATCTCGCGGTAGTCGGCGCCATGGCCGCCGAGTTCCACCGGAACCAGCGCCTTGAAGAAGCCTGCCGCCTTCAGAGCCTGGAAGCCCTCGGCGACAAAGGTCTCATCCTGGTCGTGCCGCACGGACGCCTCGGCGATGCTCCGGCCGATCCGATCGGCGAGCGCGGCCCATCTCCCTGGACCGGAGGTCGAATCGTCTGTACCCGACATGGTAGCCTCCCGTTTCGCTGGCTTTCGCCGGATCGGCTTGTGGGCCGGGCGATCCGCTGGCGGCAAGGACACAAAATGGACCTATACTGGCGCGGGAGGGGAGGCTGCGATGGCCCGATACGGACAATTCTGCCCGGTGGCCAAGACGGCGGAACTGTTCGCCGAACGCTGGACGCCGCTTGTCATTCGCGAATTGTGCTGCGGCCCGGCACAGTTCAACGGCCTGAAAAAGCGGCTGCCATTGATGTCGAAGACGTTGCTGGCCCAGCGCCTCCGCGAACTGGAGCGCAAGGGGATCGTCTGGATGGCGGAAAAGGAGAGCGGCACCGGCTATGTCTATGGCCTGACCGAGGCGGGTGAGGAATTCCGCCCGATCATCGAGATGATGAGCCTGTGGGGCCAGCGCCACACCAGAAGCATCCTGCAGCCGGATGAGTTCGATCCGGTCTTCCTGCTCATGACCATCCAGAGCCAGATTCCGCGATCGAGCTATCCCGCGACCCGCTTCGTGATCTGCTTCGAGTTGCGCAACCTGCCGAACTCGAAGGTACTCTCCAGACGGTTCTGGTTCGTCTTCGAGCATCCGAACATCGACCTTTGCATGAAGGACCCGGGCCATCCGGCGGATGTCACGATCAGCGCCGATCTTGAAACGCTGTCGCGGGCTTGGCTGGGCTATATCGGAATGGCAGACGAAGCGGCGCGGCGTGGTATCGCATTTTCGGGTCCACCCGATGCGGTCGGGCGTGCCAGGGCACTGCTCGGCCTGTTCGACCGTCCACGTGAGCGCCGGCTGATCTACGGCCCTCCAGACATGGTTGATGCGCAACACGCCTGATGGAATGACTCGCTCAAGACATTGCAGGAGTTGACCGGATGAACGTCTGGGGATGGGTCGTCGCCGTGCACGTCCTGTGCGCGGTGGTCTGGGTGGGCGGCATGTTCTTCGCCTACGTCGTGCTGCGCCCGAGCCTGTCGGTACTGGAGCCGATCCAGCGCATCGCCCTCCATACTCAGGTGTTCCGCCGCTTCTTCCAGGTCATTTGGCACGCCATGCCGCTGATCCTGATCACCGGCTTCGCCGTCCTGTTCGGTTTTTACGGCGGCCCCGGCGTCCGGTGGAACTACGACGTGATGATGCTGCTCGGGCTCATCATGAGCGCGGTGTTCCTGTTCATCGTATTCGGACCCTATGCGCGCTTCCGCCGCACCACCGACCGGAACCGCGCGGTCGCCGCCATCGACACCATCCGCAAGCTGATCGCCATCAACCTGGTATTGGGCATCGTCACGATCGTCGTGGCATTTCTGGGCTGAACGGACCCGCCGGCCCAAGGCACCGGTGCGCCCTCGGCGGGGATCATCGCATAGCTTCCCACCGCGTCTCAGGCCCCTTCGCCTCGTGACGCTTCGCGCAATGCTTGACGCCCCAGCCTGCCCCCGCCACATCTCCGCTGGATGTCCACTACCCGCCTCCTCGTCGATCATCGCTTGCGCCACCCCGAGAAGGCGCACCGGCCCGATAACCCCGTCCAGCGCAAGCCTGCCTGGATCCGGGTGAAGGCCCCTACCCACCCGGTCTATCACGCCACGCGCGCGCTGATGCGCGCCAACGGCCTGGTCACCGTCTGCGAGGAGGCGGCCTGTCCCAACATTGGCGAATGCTGGGCTCAGCGC
>DATBKQ010000032.1:0-7873 GCA_036555825.1 Acetobacteraceae bacterium
GTATACACCGCGAAATCGGCGAACTCGCTCAGCGCGAACGCCGCACCCGAGGCAATCACCAATGGCCCAGGAGCGACCAGCACCGACAGCACGGTGCCGGCCGCGACCGCTGCCAGCCCCCAGGCCAGGCCCAGGCAGCGCTGCACCACGTCGCGCAACACCAGGGCGGCGCCGACGGTCAGCACGCCTGATGGGGCCAGCACTCCCGGCGCCACCGGCACCAGGCAAGGGCCGTGCGGCACGCACACCGTGCCGACATGCAGCACCATCCAGTTCGCCAGCGGGATCGAGGCCAGGAAGCAGGCAAACGCCGCCCACCCGACGCGCAGTCGCAATCCGGTATCCATCAGCTTGGCTGATAGGACGCGATCTCGACCAGGTTGCCATCGGGGTCGCGGCAATAGACCGAACGGATGGGTCCCAGCGCACCGGCGCGTTCCACCGGTCCGGCCAGGACCGGCACCCCGCAATCGTGCAGGTGCTCGATCACCTCGTCCGGCGGCGCGGCGGTGATGAAGCAAAGATCGCCGGCGCCGGGCGCGGTGTTGACGCCGGTGACCCAGCGCCCCGGATCGGCATCCGCCGGCCGCACATTGATCTTCTGCCCGCCGAACTTCAGCGCCGTGCGGTTCTGGGGACCGAACTCCTCCCGCTCCATGCCCAGGACGCGCAGATACCACGCGGCGGTGATCTCCACGTCCTTCACGTTCAGCACGATATGGTCGATGCGATCGACGGTGAAGCGCATCATTCCAGTCCGTCGTAGAAGTCGTTCCCTTTGTCATCGATCACGATGAATGCCGGGAAGTTCTCCACCTCGATGCGCCATACCGCTTCCATGCCGAGTTCCGGATACTCCAGCACCTCCACCTTGCGGATGCAGTCCTGCGCCAGCCGTGCCGCGGGGCCGCCGACGCTGCCCAGGTAGAACCCGCCATTGGTCTTGCAGGCCTCGCGCACCGCCTTCGAGCGGTTGCCCTTGGCCAGCATCACCAGCGATCCGCCCGCCGCCTGGAATGCCGCCACATAGCTGTCCATCCGCCCCGCGGTGGTCGGTCCGAAGCTTCCGGTGGCATAACCCGCCGGCGTCTTGGCCGGACCGGCGTAGTACACCGGATGGTCCCTGATGTAGCCGGGCAAGCCCTCGCCGCGATCCAGCCGCTCCTGCAGTTTCGCATGCGCGATATCGCGTGCCACCACCATCGTGCCGGTCAGCATCAGGCGCGTCTTCACCGGGCACTGCGAGAGCTGCCGCCTGATCTCCGCCATCGGCCGGTTCAGGTCCACCGCCACCGCATCGTCGCCCAGGTGGTTGTCCGTGGTCTCCGGCAGGTATTTCGCCGGATCGGTCTCCAATTGCTCCAGGAACACGCCGTCGGGCGTGATCTTCGCCATGATCTGCCGGTCCGCGCTGCACGAGACGCCGATCCCCACCGGCAGCGAGGCGCCATGCCGCGGCAGCCGGATCACCCGCACGTCGTGACAGAAGTATTTACCCCCGAACTGCGCGCCGATGCCCAGCCCGCGCGACAGTTCCAGCACCTGCCGCTCCATCTCCACGTCGCGGATCGCATGGCCCGCCTTGCTGCCGGTGGTCGGCAGCGTGTCCAGCCAGCGTGTCGAGGCCAGCTTCACCGTTTTCAGCGTCAGCTCCGCGCTGGTGCCGCCGATCACGATCGCCAGGTGATACGGCGGGCACGCCGAGGTGCCCAGCGACCGCATCTTGCCGTCGAGATACTTCAGCAGCCGCTCGGGCGACAGGATCGCCCGCGTCTCCTGGAACAGGAACGACTTGTTGGCGCTGCCGCCGCCCTTGGCGACGAACATCAAGTGGAACTCGTCCGCGTGCGCCTCGCCGGGCGCGGCCATGATGTCGAACTGTACCGGCAGGTTGTTGCCGGTGTTCACTTCCTCGAACATCGACAGCGGCGCCATTTGCGAGTAGCGCAGGTTGGTTTCCGTATAGGTGCGATGCACGCCCCAGCTCAGCGCCTCTTCCTCGTCGCCATCGACCCAGACGTGCTGTCCCTTCTTGCCGAACACCAGCGCCGTGCCGGTGTCCTGGCACATCGGCAGCACGCCGCCCGCGGCGATATTGGCGTTCTTCAGCAGGTCGAGTGCAACGAAACGGTCATTGCCGCTCGCCTCGGGGTCGTCGAGGATCGCGCGCAACTGCGCCAAGTGTGCTGGCCGCAGCAGATGCGACACGTCGCGGAATGCCTGGAATGCCAACTCGCTCAGCGCATCGGGCGCAATGCGCAGCACGCTCTGCCCATCGCACGCCACGGTGCGCACGCCCCCGATCGCCAGCCGCTTCCACGGCGTGCGATCCGGCCCGAGCGGAAACATCGGCGAATAGAGAAAGCCGGACGGGCGGGGCAGGGGGGCGTTCATGGCGTGCTCGCTGTCAGCTCTTCGAGGGCGGCCGGCGACGGAATGAGTCCAGGCTGACCACCTGCGGCGTCTCTTTCGGCTCTGTCGGTTCGGGCACGGCGTCTGGTTCCTGCTCCGGTTCCTGCTGCATCTCGGTCGCCACAACCGGGCGGAACCGCAGTCCGTACCGCACATGCGGGTCGGCGAATCCGGTCACCGCGCCCAGCGGGATCACCAGCGACGCCGGCACGCCGCCGAACGACAGGCCGACGCTGATCAGCCGCGCCTCCTCGTCCATCTTTAAATCCCAGAACTGGTGCTGCAGGACGATGGTCATTTCCTGCGGGTATCGCGCGCGCAGTCGCGGCGGCATGACGACGCCGGGATCATCCGTGCGGAACGTCACATAGAAATGATGCTCGCCCGGCAGCCCATTCGCGGCGACATGCGCGATCGCGCGAGCGACCACCTGGCGCATCGCGTCTTCCACCCACTCGTCGTAGGGGAGCAGGCTCTCCGGTTGCTGCTCCTCGTCCTCTGCCATGCACTGACCTCGCCACTCGGCAACTACAGATAGCGCGCGCCGCGCCAGGGGCAAAGGGCCGGGGGCTTCCTTCGCCACCGGCGGGTCCGCACGAATTTTGCCGCCACGCGAAAACAGCCAGCGGCTGCATGCGATGCCTGTCCCTTGATTCGGACAGGCTGTTGCCGAGGTAGGCGGAATGCGTGTCTTCGTTGCCGGCGCCAGTGGCGTGATCGGGCTCCGCCTGCTGCCACGGCTTGTCGCGGCCGGGCATCGGGTCACTGGCCATACCCGGACGGCTGCCAGGGCGGAACTCATTCGCCGCACCGGCGCCGAGCCGGCCGTTGCCGATGGGCTCGACGCGGCGGCCATGCGCTCGCTCGTGCTCGCCGCAAGACCCGATGTCATCGTGCACCAGATGACCTCGCTCGCCGGCGTGACCGACTTGCGCGACTTCGATCGCGTCTTCGCGCTGACCAATCGCCTGCGCACCGAGGGGCTGGATATCCTGCTCGCCGCCGCGCGGGAGGCGGGCACGCGCCGTATCGTGGTCCAAAGCTTCTGTGGCTGGCCCTATGCCCGCACGGGTGGCGCGATCAAGTCCGAGGACGATCCGCTCGATGCGAGCCCGCCGCGGCGCCAACGGCAGGCACTGACCGCCATCACGCATCTTGAACGCACGGTCACCGAGGCGCGCGACCTCGCCGGGACTGTACTGCGATATGGCGCGCTGTACGGTCCCGCTACCGGGATGCTGGAAGGCGCGGTGCTGGAACAGGTCCGCCGCCGGCGCATTCCGCTGATCGGCACCGGCGATGGCTGGTGGTCGTTCCTCCATGTGGAAGACGCCGCGGCCGCGGCGGCCGTCGCGGTCGGACATTCGGCAGCCGGCCTTTTCAACATTGTGGACGACGAACCGGCGCCGGCACGCGAATGGCTGCCCGCATTGGCATCGCTGCTGGGGGCGAAACCGCCACGACGTGTGCCGAGATGGCTGGCGCGGCTGCTCGCCGGCGAGGTCATCACCAACATGATGACCGATGCGCGCGCGGGCTCGAACGCGAAGGCCACCCGCGACCTGGCATGGCGTCCGGTGCACGCGTCGTGGCGCACCGGTTTCGCCGCGTCGCTGAAGTGACCGGCGCCTACCCACCGCTGAACACGCTGAAACCAATCGTCGATGATCTTTGGATCGTCGATGGGCCGCTGATCCGGTTCGGTCCCAAATGGCTGAAAATGCCGTTCCCAACCCGGATGACCATCGTGCGGTGCCGCGACGGCAACCTGCTGTTGGACTCGCCGACACTGCTGGTTCCAGAGCTTCAGGCCGAGATCGCCGGGATCGGCCGGCCGCGCTGGATCGTCGGTCCCAACCGGCTGCACCACTGGTGGATTCCCGACTGGCACGCGGCATTTCCCGATGCCGATGTCTGGCTCGCGCCCAAAATCGAGCAGCAGGCAGCCGGGCGGATCGACTTTCCCTCGCGTCGTCTTGATCAGGCACACAGCTACCCATGGCATGCCGATCTGGCGACGCTCGCGGTGGCGGGCAATTACCTGACCGAGTATGTGTTCTTCCATCGGACAAGTCGCACGCTGATCCTGACGGACCTCATCGAGAACTTCGAGCCGCACAGGCTCGGTTCTTTCATCATGCGTTGGCTTGTCCGGCTCGGCGGTGTCCAGGACCCAAATGGCGGGATGCCTCGGGACATGCGCCTGAGCTTTCGCAAGGCGGAGCTGCGAGCGGCGGTCGAGCAGTTGATCGCCTGGAATCCGGAGCGGATCGTTATCGCTCACGGGCGCTGCTATGACCGGGACGGCGTCAAGGAACTGCGTCGTGCATTCCGCTGGCTGTTGCGCTGAACCTCAGGGCCGGTGCCGCCGCATGACTTCGACCAGATGATCGAGCGGCAGGGCGTGCGCGGTATGGCCGGCGTACCCGGTCATCGTCTCGGCCGCGGTCAGTGCATTCAGGATCGCCTCCTCGGTCGCTTCGGCCGCCGCGTGAAACAGCGGGTTCATGGCATCGGGCGACAGCATGCGCAGTGCATTGACGGACTCATCGTGACGAACATGATTGCCGGTGGCGAAGGCCAGAAAGATGTCGCCGCTGCCGTTGGCGCCGATGCCGCCAACCCAGGCCAGGCCCGTCGTGGCGCGTCGCGCCAGGCGCTGGCACTGGATCGGCAGCAGCGGCGCGTCGGTCGCCAGAATGACGATGATGGAGCCCGCATCGCGCGGCACGTCGCGATGCGACGGCACGACATCGACGCCGATCTCCCGGCCGACCGGCACGCCATCGACGCGCAGCAGGTCGCGCGCGCCATAGTTCGCCTGCACCAGCGCACCGACGGCGAAACTCTCACCCCCGGCAGGCACGACGCGCGATGCCGTCCCGGTTCCGCCCTTGAACTCATGGCAGATCATACCGGTGCCACCGCCGACGTTACCCTCCGCGATCGGCCCGGACGCGGCGACATCCAACGCCGCGATCGCATGCTCGGCCGTGATCGGAAAGCTTGCGGCGTCGCTCAGCCAGCCGTCGTAGGTTTCCGCCACTACCGGCAGCAGCCACGGTGCCGTCACCTTCTCGCGTGCCGCCAACGCGCAGATCGCATCCCGCACCACGCCCACCGAATGCGTATTGGTGATGCAGATCGGCGAGGCCAGCAGCCCTTGTTCCGCGATCCACGCCCAGCCGGTCATCTCGCCGTTTCCATTGAACGAATGGATGCCGGCGAAAACCGCATCGGTCCACAGTTCCGCACCGCGCGGCCAGACGGCGGTGACCCCAGTTCGCGCCACCGAGGGTTCGTCGCGCATCAGCGTGGTGTAGCCGACGCGCACGCCTGGCACATCGGTGATCGCGTTCCACCGTCCCGGCGGCAGCGTTCCAGTCACAATGCCGAGGTCACGCAGTCTGGCGCGTTCCATGTTGGCTTTCCTTCATCGACAGCGGCCGCGCCTGCTCCAGCAGCCAGTCGCGGAATATCGCCAGATGCTGCGACGGCTCTATATGCGCGGAATAGACGATGTAATACGACCGCTCGGCGCGCACGGTCTGCGGCACGGGGCGCACCAGCCTCCCGGCATCCAGCTCGGGCTGCGCCAGCAATCGGCGCGACAGCGCGATGCCGAGACCGCCGATCGCCGCGCGCAGCAGGATGTCGGTCTCGGCAAATGTCATGCCGCGGCGTGGCGCCGGTGACTCCACACCAAGCGCGCCGAACCACTCGTCCCATGGCTGCAGCGGCGTGTGCAGCAGCCGCGAGCGAGCCAATTGCCCCAACGTCTTCGGCAGCCGGCCGTCGTTGAACCGCGGACTGCACACCGGGAAAACTTCCTCATCCGCCAACGGCACCGCATGCACACCAGGCCACTGGCCGCCACCGTACCGCACGGCGAGATCGACGTCTTCGTTGGTGAAATCAATGAGCAGCGGACTGGCGCGTATGTTGATGTCGATATCGGGATGCCGGCGGTCGAAGTCAGCCAGGCGCGGAATGAGCCAGTGCGTGGCGAACGCCGGCAGCACGCTGACCGTGAGCGCACGGTGCCGCCGCTCGCGCACGGTCTCGACCCCGCGCGCAATGCGGTCCAGTGCACCGCGCACGGCCGCGGCGAGCGTGCGTCCCGGTTCGGTCAATTGCACGCCACGACCTCCGCGATGGAACAGCGCGACGCCAAGTTCGCGCTCCAATGCCCGCATCTGGTGGCTGATCGCGCTATGCGTGATGTGCAACTCGTCGCCGGCGCGGGAGAAGTTCTGGTGCCGCGCGGCCGCCTCGAACGTGCGTAGCGCGGTCAGCGGTGGCAGGCGATGTGAACCGAATTCACCCATCGTGTGAATAATCATCGTTACCCGTTGACGGTTCGCCACCCTATGTCCTGGCCTGCACTCACAGCAAGGAGGCACGGCAGCATGACCCGCGCGTTCACCAGGCTTGCGTTCGGTTCCGGGGTTCTCGCCGCGCAGGAACGCTACGGATCGCGCGAGCGAATGCGGCAGCTTGCGGCGCGCGAACCGGACCGCGCGGCGCTCTCCGAGGAGATGCAGCAGCGCCTGCGCCGCGCCAACAGCATCATCGTCGCTACCGCCAGCCGCGAGGGGTGGCCGCACGTGCAGCACCGCGGTGGCCCAACCGGTTTCGTCAAGGTTCTGGCGCCGGACCAGCTCGCATTCGCCGACTACAGCGGCAACCGACAGTACATAACCATCGGCAATCTGGCCGAGAACGACCGCATAATCCTGCTGCTGATCGACTATGCCGAGCGCACGCGGCTGAAGATCTGGGGGCGAGGAAGGGTGGTGGATGATGACCCTGCACTGCTCGAGCGAGTGCGCGACCCGGACTATCCGGCGCGGGTCGAGCGCGTGATTCGCATGCAGGTCGAGGCGTGGGACACCAACTGCAACAGCCACATCCCGCGCCTGCTGCCGGAAACCTCTGGCGCGGCCTGAGCCAACCAGGTAAGATGCTGCCATGTCCCGCCGAGTCAGCAAGTGCACGATGAAGAACTGGAAGCCCGATCGGGCGTCCTGGGCGTGCACGTGTTGATGGCAGCGACATAGCACCACCCAAGGCCCCGCCGGACCGGACGGGGCCTTTGCTTTCCTGGGCACTCGTCTCCCGCCGGCCAACCAACGGAGCGAGAGCATGAGCCTGCAGCATCCCACCGTCGCCATCGTCGGCGCCACCGGCGCGGTCGGTGCCGAGTTGATCGCCTGCCTGGAGCGCCGCGACTTTCCCCTCGAACGCCTCCGTCCGTTCGCCTCGGAACGCTCGGCCGGACGCCGGCTGTTGTTTCGCGGTGCAGGAATCGCGGTCGAGCAACTGAACGAAGATAGTTTCCCCGGCATCGACCTGGCACTGTTCTCCGCCGGCAGCACGGTGTCGCGGCGCTTCGCCCCCATCGCGGTGCGGCAGGGTTCGGTGGTGGTGGACAACTCATCGGCATTCCGCATGGAGCCCG
>DATBKQ010000033.1:0-8957 GCA_036555825.1 Acetobacteraceae bacterium
GAACGCGTGGACGGCTTGATCGTGGCCATGGCACCCGAGCGCGGCGCTCACCTGCGGGTTAAGGGAGCCGTCTACAGCGCGCTGAAGCGCGCGGTCGCTGATGGCGGTGTGCCTTGCCAGGCATTGCCCGATGGCGCGACGGTGGAAACGGGCGACAGTGATTATGAGCCGGACGCCCTGGTGAATTGCGGCGAGCCGATGGCCGACGACGCGATCGCGGCGCCGAATCCGGTGATCATCGTCGAAGTCCTGTCACCCGGCACGGCATCGACGGATACGGGCGGCAAGCTGGCTGACTATTTCCGCGTGCCATCCGTCGCGCACTACCTGATCGTGCACCCGACGCGACGAACCGTGACCCATCACCGACGGGCCGGCGACGGCATCGACACACGGATCATCGTCAACGGACCAATCGCGATGGCCCCGCCCGGGATCGTCATCACGGTGGAAGAGATTTATGGCGCCGTATAGACCGATCGTCCCTTACCATTAGGTCGGCGGCCGGTTCGGCGGACCAGTCCTAGCCAGGACCGAGTTCGAGTCCAGCTAGGGGCACGTTAGCAAGGTACTGATAAATATAGAGAATTTCGTGGCTGGGGGACCTGGATTCGAACCAAGGCTGCCCGGTCCAGAGCCGGGAGTTCTACCGCTAAACTATCCCCCAATGGCCAGCGCAGGCGCGCAAATACCACGCTCCGACCGGAGGCGGCAACCTCAGCCCGCCTCCCCCAGTTCGCGCTGTGGCGCGGCGGCTCAGGCGTCGAATTCTTCGGCGCCGGAAGTCGCGTCCCGCACACAGGGGGGTGAAGGATGCTCTCCCGGCGCCTTCGGAGACCTACCGGCCCGACTTACCGCGGCGGCTCGAAATAGCTCAGGTGAACCGCAAGGGACAGTTCGATCCCTGCATTCTCCAGGTCATCACCCTCTCCATCGATGCGGAACTGCCCGCGCTCGATGACAGTGCCGCCCGTATTGGCCAACTCCATCCATTCATGGTGCTGCCCGACGACGATCCAGGACTGGTTGAAGTTGGTGTCTTGGATGACGATGGGGTGTCCGTTCGCCGCCTGCGGCAGCGGCAGCTGTGCGGTGTCGGTCCATGTCAGGAACGTGTTGTTTGCGTGCATCTCCCTGACAGAGTAGAACACATCCAGCAGCATAACGCTGGCGGCCTGGTCCAGCCGCAGATTGCTCGTGCTCAGCTCGACACGTGTTTGTCGGCCCGGTTTCGTGAAGACATCGGCGTCGCCGCCTCCGGAAAGCCGAAGCCCGCCGGAAGCATAGTCCTGTCTTGCCGTCGTACTGATCCAAGGCATAGCCGCTACTCCTCCTTCTTGCTTTGTTGCAACAAACCGAGGCTCTTCTGGCCACCGAGCCCGACGAACGGGAATGCGGACATGTGCGGCACTGCCATCAGTGTGCCGCCTATGCCCAGGGCGATGGCCTGGAGCTCGGCGGCATAACCTAGGCCAGGCTTCAGGTCCTTCCTGTTCGCTAGTTCACAGTCGGACAGGAATATCGGGGAAGAAGCGGAGCGCGCGTCCGGCCGCAGACCGGACCTGCCGATCGCACTCAGCCGAGAATCGTGTCGACTGTGCGTCTGACGCTGTCTTGCCAGGCCGGCAGTCGCAGTTCGAACGTCGCCGCAAGCTTGCTGCAATCAAGCCGGGAATCAGGCGGGCGCACGGCCTTGGTTGGCCACTCTTTCGTCGAGATCCGCTCGACCCTCGGCACCGCTCGTCCATGGCGCGCGGCTGCCGCGAAAATGGCCTCGGCGAATTCGTGCCAGGTCGCAGCGCCAGTGCCGGCCGCGTGGTAGATGCCGGCATGGCGATCGCCGCGGTCGTCGCGCAGACGGGCGGCAATGCCGAGAACCGCGTGCGCCAGGTCCCGCGCGCTGGTCGGGCAGCCGATCTGGTCGGCCACAACGCGCAGGCTGGCATTGCGTTCGGCCGCTGCCAGCATGGTCCGTACGAAGTTCCTGCCGATCGGCGAGTAAACCCACGAGGTCCGCACCACGATCGCGCGTGGACACACCGCCAGCACCGCCCGTTCGCCGGCAAGCTTGCTCGTGCCATAGACGCCTTGCGGCGACGTGGCGTCGGTCTCGACATAGGGCGCGCCCTTGCGCCCATTGAACACGTAATCGGTGGAAACCTGGATCACCGGGATGCGGGATGCCGCGCAGAGCCGCGCCAGCTCCGCCGGGCCGTCGCGATTGGCCCGGTATGCCGCGTCCTTATCGTCCTCGGCCGCATCCACAGCAGTATAGGCGGCCGCATTGATCACCAGCGCCGGCGCGCATGCATCGATCGCCTCGCCGATACTGGCAGGACGATCGAACTCCAGCACCGGGCGGCCGACGCAACGGACCGTCACGCCGTGCGCCGGCGCCGCCTCGGCCAAGGCGACAGCGAGCTGTCCGGTGCGGCCGGTGACCAGGATCGCGTCAGACATGTCAGGGGCTGTGCCACTCGCCGCATTCGGCAAGCCTCGGCAGGTCGCGGTCCTTGTCGGACAGGATCACCTCCTCGGGTGCGATCGGCCAAGGAATGCCCAGCGCCGGATCGTTCCAGATCACGCCGCGCTCCGCCTGGCGGTCCCAGGGCGCGGTCACCTTGTAGATCACCTCGGTATCCGGCTCGAGCGTGCAGTAGCCGTGCAGCAGGCCCACCGGGATCCATAACTGCTGCCAGTTCTTGGCCGACAGAACGACACCCGCGTGGCGGCCGTAACTCGGCGACTCTGGGCGGATGTCCACGGCGACATCCCAGATCGATCCGCGCACCACGCGGATCAGCTTGCCTTGGGCGCTCGGGCCGATCTGCAGGTGCAGCCCACGCACCACGCCGCGATCGTCGGAACATACGTGGTTGTCCTGCACGAACGGCCCGGCGATACCGGCCTTGGCGAAACGCTGTTCATTCCAGGTCTCGGAGAAGAAACCACGCTCGTCGGTGAAGCGAGGCGGTGTCAGCAGCAGCACACCCGGGATCGCGGTCGGCTCGACGATCATGCCTGTTCCCCATTGGCAAGCTCCATCAGCACACGGCCAAGCTCCGTCTTCCCCAGATGCCGCGCGTGCGCCCGCAGCGTATCGGCGTCGATATAACCCATGCGGAACGCCACCTCCTCCGGGCAACCGACCAGCATCCCGGTGCGGGACTGGATGGTCTGCACGAAGGTGGCCGCCTGCAGCAGCGAATCCGGGGTGCCTGCGTCCAGCCAGGCGCAGCCGCGTGACAGCCGTTCCACCGCCAGAGTGCCGGCATTGAGATAAAGCCGGTTCAGATCGGTGATCTCCAGTTCGCCGCGCGCCGAGGGACGGATGGTGCGCGCCAGTTGGCTGACCGCTTCATCGTAGAAATAGAGGCCGGTCACCGCCCAGTTCGATTGCGGGGCTGCCGGCTTCTCGACGATCTCCGTGGCGCGTCCGTCGCTGTCGAACGAAACCACGCCATAGCGCTCGGGGTCGCGCACCTGATAGGCGAATACCGTCGCGCCTCTCGGGCGGCTCGCCGCGGTTCGCAATGTCGTCGACAGATGATCGCCGTGGATCAGGTTGTCGCCGAGCGCCAGCGCGCAGGCCCCGCCGGCGATCCAGTCGCGCCCGATCAGGAACGCCTGCGCGATGCCTTCGGGGCGCGGCTGCTCGGCGTAACTGAACCGTACGCCGAATCGGCCGCCATCGCCCAAGAGGCGGCGGAACTGCGGCAGGTCCTCGGGCGTGGAGATCACCAGGATGTCGCGGATACCGGCCAGCATCAGTGTCGACAGCGGATAATAGACCATCGGCTTGTCGTAAACCGGCAGCATCTGCTTCGACGCCGCCAGGGTCATCGGGTGCAGCCGCGTGCCGGAGCCGCCGGCGAGCAGAATACCCTTCATGCCGCGGTCCCCAACCGCTCGCCCGCATAGCGGCGCGCGCGAACCGCCTGCCACCATGCCCGGTTCGTCAGATACCAATCGACGGTGCGCGCCAGACCCGCCGCGAAGTCATGCGGCGCCATCCAGGTCAGCGCTGCCTCGGTGCGTGATGGATCGATCTCGTAGCGGAAATCGTGCCCGGGGCGGTCCGTGACAAAGTGGATCAGCCGCTCGCGGGGGCCGGCGGGGTCCGGCTGCCGCCGATCCAATTCGGCGCAGATCGCCCGCACCACGTCGAGATTGCTGCGCGGCTGTCGCGCGCCGATCGCATAGGTCGCGCCTGGTTCGCCCAGCTCCAGCACACGCACCAGCGCCGCGGCGTGGTCCTCGACGAAGATCCAGTCGCGTTGGTTCGAACCGTCGCCATACACCGGCAGGGACTTGCCCTCCAGCGCGTTCAGCATGACCAGCGGAATGAGCTTCTCCGGGAACTGCCAGGGGCCATAGTTGTTGCTGGTATTGGAAACGATGACCGGCAGCCCGTAGGTGTGAAACCACGCGCGCACCAGATGGTCGGAGGCCGCCTTGCTGGCCGCGTAAGGGCTTCGCGGATCGTACCGGGTGATCTCGTTGAACGGTGCATCGTCTGGCCCCAGCGCGCCGAAAACCTCGTCCGTCGAGATGTGGTGGAACCGGAACGCGGTGCGCCGCGCCGGGCTGAGGGCGGAGAAATAGCGCCTCGTCTCTTCCAACAAAGTGAACGTCCCGACGATGTTGGTCTCGATGAACGCGGCCGGGCCATCGATCGACCGATCGACATGGCTCTCGGCGGCAAGGTGCATCACCGCGTCTGGCTGGTAGGTGGCGAACACCTGCCGCATCGCGGCGGCGTCGCCGATATCGGCGCGAACCAGCAGGTGACGATCGTGGCCGCGCGCGTCTTCCAGCGCGTCCTCCGAGGCCGCGTAGGTCAGCTTGTCGACGTTGATCACCCTGTGATCGGTGCAGTGGACCAAATGGCGCACCACTGCCGACCCGATGAAGCCACAACCGCCGGTAAGCAAGAGTTTCATTCTCTGGTTGTATGCCCGATTCCAATTGCCGCGGGGAAGCGCTGTTTATCCTCTATCCGCGGCCAACCGCCATAGCTATCGCGCCGGCCCGAGGGGCTGCCCCAGAGCGATTGCTCAACCGCGGACACAAATCGGCCCTGCGCGCCGCGCATAGGGCAACATCTGGTGTACTTATCATAAGGCAGCTTATGATAACAGTGGCTACTGAAAGGAGCCCCGAAACAGTGCACGACTTCCAGCGCGACCTGATGTTCCTGCTGCATGACGTCGCCCGGCTGCTCCGAGTGGACGCCGACAAGCGGGCTAGCGCGCACGGAATGACGCGGGCGCAGTGGGGCATCCTGATCTGGCTGGAGCGCCAGCCCGGTCTTTCGCAGAAGGAGCTGGCCGAGCTTCTCGAAGTCGAACCGATCAGCGTCGCCCGCCTGATCGACCGGCTGGAAGGTCGCGGTATGGTGGAGCGCCGGCCCGATCCGAAGGACCGCCGCATCTGGCGACTGCACCTCCGCCCGCCCGCCTATTCGGTGCTCCGCGAGATCGACTCCCAGCGCGAGCAGATGCGAGCCAGGGTCACCCATGGCCTGGACGAAGCAACGATCGAGACAATGACCGAAGCGCTGCTCACCATGAAGGCAACGCTGACCCAGGAAACCCACTCGCTCCGCCGTTACGCACCGGCGGAGCCGGAAGCACGGGAGATCGCCTGATGTCGCAGGCCACCACCGCCGGCTCCGCCCCGCGGGTCGCCGACGCCCCGGTGCGCAGCCGCCGCATCAACCGTGCGCTGCTGCGACCCATCCTTATGCTGGGCGGCATCCTGGTCGTTGCGGTGGCCTCCGGTGCCTACTGGCTGACCGGGGGACGCTATGTCTCGATCGACGATGCCTACGTGCGCGCCGCCAAGGAGTCGCTCGCGACCGACGTGTCGGGCACCGTCGCCTCTGTTCCCGTGCATGAGGGTCAGCGGGTGAAACAAGGCGACGTGCTGCTGCGGCTCGATCCGCGCCAGTTCCAGATCGCGGTCGATGGCGCGCGCGCCAACCTCAATGGCACGGTGTCCACGCTCAACGCGATGAAGGTGGACTATCAGCGCCTGCTCGGCGAGGTCGCGGTCAAGGAAGCCCAAGTCCAGTCCGACCAGGCGAATTTCGAGCGCTTCGCCAACCTGGTGAAGTCGGGGGGAGTGACGCGGGCGGAATACGACAACATGCGCTTCCAGCTTGCCGCCAACCAGCGCGCGGTGCTGGCGCTGAAGACGATGGCCGAGGTCCAGCTGGCCAAGTTGCAGGGTAATCCGGATGTCGACGTGACATCAATGCCCGAGTACCTGCAGGCAAAGGCAAAGCTGGACGAGGCGCAGCGTCAGCTCGACGACACGGTGATCCGAGCCCCGTTCAACGGTGTGGTGACGCAGGTGGATACGGTGCAGCCGGGCATGTACCTGGCTGCCTCCACGGCTGCTTTCGGCATCGTCTCTGACGAGGATGTCTGGGTCGAGGCCAACCCGAAGGAGACCGAGCTGACCTGGGTGAAGCCCGGCAATGCTGTGCGGGTTGACGTTGACACCTACCCGGGCCGCACCTGGGACTGCCGGGTGGCGAGCATCGCGCCGAACTCGGGCTCGGAATTCTCGGTGCTGCCGGCGCAGAACACCTCGGGCAACTGGGTGAAGGTCGTGCAGCGCATCCCGGTCCGCATCACCTGCGACCGCAAGCCCGGCGACCCCGAGCTGCGCGCCGGCATGAGCGTCGAGGCGAGGATCGACACGGGCCATCGGCGCGCGCTCGCCGATCTGTTCTAGCCAAGCTCCCATGGCTCCCGCCGGCCATGATCAGGTGCCGCACCGCCTGATCATCACCCTGTGCACGGTCGGCGCGACCCTGATGCAGGCGCTCGACCAGACGATCGCCAACGTGGCGCTGCCCTATATGCAGGGCAGCCTGTCGGCGAGCTTCGACGAGATCACCTGGGTGCTGACCTCCTACATCACCGCGGCGGCGATCATGACCGCCCCCGTGGGCTGGATGGCGGCGCGGTTCGGCCGCAAGTACCTGTTCATCGGCTGCCTGACCGGCTTCACCATCACCTCGATGCTGTGCGGCGCGGCGCAGACGCTCGACGAGATGGTGCTGTTCCGGCTGTTCCAGGGCATGTTCGGCGCGGCGCTGGTGCCGCTGTCGCAGGCCACCATGCTGGACATCTATCCGGCCGAGCAGCGCGGCAACGCGATGGCGATCTGGGGGGTCGGCGTGATGATCGGCCCGATCCTGGGACCGACCCTCGGCGGCTACCTCACCGAGATGTACAACTGGCGGTTCGTGTTCTACATCAACCTGCCGTTCGGCATCCTGGCGACGCTCGGGTTGATCTTCTTCATGCCGCGCTCCCGCCAGAACGACAGCCTGCGCTTCGACTGGGTTGGCTTCGCGGTATTGAGTCTGGGCATCGGCGGACTCCAGATGATGCTGGACCGCGGCCAGGACCAGGACTGGTTCTCGGCCCGCGAGATCATGATCGAGGCGGTGCTCGGCGGCCTGGGCATCTATCTGTTCATCGTACACATGCTGACCGCGCGGCGTCCGTTCATCCCGCCAACGCTGTTCAAGGACCGCAACTTCGCCGCCGGCATCGCCATGATGTTCGCCGCCGGCACCATCCTGGTGTCCAGTTCGTCGCTGATGGCTCCCTGGCTGCAGAATCTCGCGAACTATCCGGTGGATACCGCCGGGTTGATCATGGCGCCGCGCGGCATCGGCACCATGGTCTCCATGGTGCTCGCCGGCCGGATCGCGACACGCATCGATCCGCGCATCGTCATGGGCTTCGGCATCCTTTGCGTCGTCTGGTCTATCTGGGAAATGACCCGCTGGACCCCGGACATCAACGAATGGCGGCTGATCTTCACCATCAGCGTGCAGGGATTCGGGCTGGGCTTCCTGTTCATTCCCTTGCAGATGGTGGCGTTTGCCACGCTACCGGTGATGCTGCGCACCGACGGCGCATCGCTGTTCAGCCTGGCGCGCAATATCGGCGCGGCGATCGGCGTTTCGGTTACCTCGGCCATGCTGGCGCACAACTCGCAGGCGCTGCACGCCGAGATCGGCGCCTGGGTCAATCCGTTCAATCGGGCACTGCAGGACGGCGGGGCCGTGCAGCAGCACCTTGATCCTGCGACGCGCCAGGGCGCGGCGATGCTGGACCATCTCATCAATCAGCAGGCGCAGATCATCGCCTATGTCGATGACTACAAGATGATGATCTTCACCACGCTGCCGGCGCTGCTGCTGCTGTTCCTGATGCGCCGCCCGCGCCAGGCGCCGCGCACGGCGGAGTCGCACGCGGCGATGGAATAGCGGCTTCCCGGCACGCGATGCCCCACCATCTGTCGCTCTACCTCGACCTGGTCCGGTTCGCCGCGGCAGTTGTCGTCCTGCTGAGCCATGCGTGGTTGGTGCTGTTTCCAGGCTATCCGCTGCATTGGCCCGGTCCCGCCGCGGTCATCGTGTTTTTCGTCCTGTCCGGCTTCGTCATCGCCTACGTGACCGACGAGAAAGATCGGACACTGGCGGACTACACGCTCGACCGGGTGTCACGGCTCTGGTCGGTCGCACTGCCGGCGCTGGGATTCGGCATGATCCTCGGTCACTTCGCCGGCCAGTCCGTCTTCTCGCCGGAGCCTACCTGGCCTGGCGCTGGGTGGCGCACGGCCGCCAACACGGTGTTCCTGGGGCAAACGTGGTTTCTCGACCTGGCGCCTCCACTGAACGGTCCGTTCTGGTCGCTGAACTACGAAGCCTGGTACTACGCGATCTTCGGCGCATGGACGTATCTGCCGCGCCCGTTCCGTGTGCTGACCGCGGTCGTTCTGGCGACAATCGCAGGCCCGAAGATTCTGTTGCTGATGCCGTGCTGGCTGCTCGGTGTGGTGCTCTACCGGTCCCTTTGGCGCTGGCAATTACCGGAGCGAACCGCGCTGCTGCTTTGGCTCTTCAGCCTTTCGGCAGCGGTATTGCT
>DATBKQ010000034.1:0-3528 GCA_036555825.1 Acetobacteraceae bacterium
CGTCGTCGCCGGGCACACGGTGACCGGCATGGACGAGGACGCGTTGGCCCGCCTGCGCCGCGACACCATCGGCATCGTCTTCCAGGCGTTTCACCTGATCCCGACCATGACCGCGCTGGAGAACGTGGCGGTGCCGCTGGAGCTGGCCGGCACCCGGGACGCCCTCGTCCGGGCCCGGGCGGCGCTGGACGCCGTAGGTCTCGGCCATCGGCTGACGCACCTGCCCGGCCAGCTTTCCGGCGGCGAACAGCAGCGCGTCGCGCTGGCTCGCGCCTTCGCGCCAAGGCCGCGGCTGCTGCTCGCCGACGAGCCGACCGGCAATCTGGACCAGGCGACCGGAGACGCGGTCATGGACCTGCTGTTCCGGCTGCGCACCGAGACCGGCACGACACTGCTGCTGATCACCCACGACGCGCATCTTGCGGCCCGCTGCTCGCGGCGCATCCATCTGGCAGACGGAGCGGTGGTGGAGATCGACCTGAGCCCGTTGTGCTCCGAACCGGTGGGCTGATGCTGGCCTTGCGGCTGGCGCGGCGCGAGCTGCGGAGCGGAGTCCGCGGCCTGTGGATCGTGCTCCTGTGCCTGGTGCTCGGCGTCGCGGTGATCGCGGCGGTGGGCTCGCTGCGGGCCGCCACCGATCGCGGCCTGGCCGAGGACGGCCGCCGCATCCTCGGCGGCGACCTGGAGGTCGAGAGCGGCTCGCAACCACTGCCCGATGAACTGCGCCAATGGCTGCGTGCACGCGGCGCGACGCTGTCCGACGTGGTGCGGATGCGCTCGATGCTGGTCGCGCCCTCCGGCGAGCGGCAACTCGTCGAACTGAAGGCGGTAGACCCTGCCTGGCCCCTGGTTGGCCACGCAGTGACCACCACCAACACCCCCCCTCCCCTCGCGGGAGGGGGATGGGGGGAGGGGGCCCAACCACCGCGCCAGTCCATCGCCACCCAACTCGCCAACCGCGGCCTCTTCGCCGAGCAGGTCGTGCTCGACCGCCTCGGCCTGCACCCCGGCGATACGGTCCGCCTGGGAAACACCATCTTCACCATTCGCGGCGCCCTGATATCCGAACCGGACCGGGTGGCCGCGCCGTTGATCCTGGGCCCGCGGGTGCTGATCAGCACCGATGCACTGCCCTCCACGGGTCTCGTCGTCCCCGGCTCCATGGTGCGATACGCCATCCGCGCGACCGTGCCCGGTCCGGCCGCGGTTATCGCGGCCATACCCCTGGCATTCCCAAACCAGGGCTGGCGCATTCGTGATCCACATAGTGCCGCACCCGGCGTCACCCGGTTCATGGACCAGACCAGCCTGTTCATGACGCTGGTGGGGCTTACCTCGCTGCTGGTCGGCGGCATTGGCGTGGCCAACGGCGTCCGCGCCTGGCTCGACGCGCGCGCCCGTACCATCGCAACGCTTCGCTGCCTCGGCGGGTCCGCAAGGCTCGTGCTCGCCGTCTGCCTGATCCAGGTGATGGCGCTGGCCCTGGGCGGCATCGCGATCGGCTTGGCCGCGGGCGCGCTCGGCCCGATGGCGCTCGCCGATGCACTGAAAGGGGTCCTGCCGGTGCCCCCGGTCCCAGGGTTCTACCCAGGCCCGCTCCTGCTCGCGGCGGCCTACGGTCTGCTCACCGCGCTGGCCTTCTCGCTCTGGCCGCTCGGCCGCGCGGCGTGCATCCCCGGCGCCGCCCTGTTCCGCGACGCTCTGCTCCCCGAACGGACCCGGCCCGCGCGCGGCCTCTTGCTGGCTACCGCTACGCTCGCTGGCTGCCTGATCGCCCTGACGGTCGCCACCTCCGCCGACCGCCGCTTCGCGCTCTGGTTCTGCGCCGCTGCCATCGTGACATTGGTCGTGTTCCGCCTGGGCGGCGCCTTGCTTGTGATGGCGGCGCGGGCCGGCACGCGCCTCGGCAGTGCCACCGGCCGGCTCGGTCTCGGCAATCTTCGCCGTCCCGGCGCGGCGACACCGGCCATGCTGATCTCGGTCGGCCTCGGCCTGTCCACGCTCGCTGCCGTGGCGCTCATCAATGGCAACGTGCAGCGTGAAATTGCCGAGCAGCTTCCCGCCAACGCGCCGAGTTTCTTCTTTATCGATATCCAGAACAGCCAGTTGTCGCGCTTCGAAACCCTGGTGCGGCAGCAGCCGGGCGTGCGGGACCTCCAGCAGGTGCCCAGCCTGCGCGCCCGCATCGTCGCGGTGAACGGCGTGCCGGCCGACCAGGTGCATGCCACGCCCGAAACCCAGTGGGCGCTGCGCGGCGACCGCGGCCTGACCTATGCAGCAACCCCACCGCCCGGAACCCGCATCGTCGCCGGAAGCTGGTGGCCGGCCGGCTACGACGGCCCGCCGCTGGTCTCGTTCGATGCCGATCTCGCGCGCGGCTGGGGGGTGCATATCGGCGACACCATCCGGGTCAACGTGCTGGGCCGCGATCTCGACCTGAAGATCGCCAGCCTGCGCAACATCGCCTGGCAGACGCTGTCGCTGAATTTCGTGCTGGTGGCCAGCCCCGGCCTGCTGCAGCACGCGCCGCACAGCCACATCGCAACGGTGCGGGTGGCGGGCCCCGATCAAGGCCGGCTGCTGCGGGTCGTGACGGATGCGCTGCCGAACGTGACCGGCATCCGCGTCCAGGATGTACTCGCCGCCGTGGCCGCACTGCTGGGCCAGGTGGCCGCCGCGCTGACCGCGACCGGATCGTTGACCCTGGCTGTGGGTGTGCTGGTCCTGGCCGGGACGGTCGCCGCGGGCCAGCGACGCCGCATCCAGCAGGCCACTATTCTGCGGACCCTTGGGGCGACGCGGCGGCAGATCCGCACCGCCTGGATGGTGGAGTTCGGCGTAGTTGGCATTGCCGCCGGCCTGATCGCCGCCGCCATCGGCAGTCTGGCCAGCTACGCCATCGCCCACTGGCTGATGCACATCGAATGGGTGCTGCTGCCGGGCGCCCTCGCCCTTACCCTGATTGGCGCCCTCGCCATGATGCTCGCGTTCGGCTATGTTGGCACTGCGGCGGCGCTGCGTGCCAAGCCGGCGGCGATGCTGCGGAACGAGTGAAAGCCCTGGGTCGCCTTGAGCGGGTTACCGAGCTTTCACTACCGAATTGGCTTGAACCCCTCCCCGCCGATCTCCAAATTGCGAGGTCGACGGACAACCCGCCCGAAAGGGCAAACGAGGAGAACCATGGCCTTCAGTCCCGACTACCGGACCTACCCGCGGGCATCGGCTGCCACGACCGCAGCGGTCCTGGACGCCGGGCTCCGCGCTTACATGCTGCGGGTCTACAACTGGATGGCGTCCGGTCTGCTGCTGACCGGCATCGTCGCCTATGCGATCGCCAACACCGACCTGGTCAACGTGTTCTACCCCGTCGTCATGACGCCGATGGGTCCGGCACGTCACGCATCGGGTCTGGCGATGATCTCGATCTTCGCCCCGCTCGCCTTCGTGCTGGTGCTCAGCATGGGGGTGAACCGGCTCTCGCGCAGTGCCGCGCAGACGCTGTACTGGCTGTTCTGTGCCGCGATGGGC
>DATBKQ010000035.1:0-2510 GCA_036555825.1 Acetobacteraceae bacterium
GGAGCAGCCGGCGGCCAGCACCGTGACCGCGACAGCCGACGCTACGAACACCTTGCGGGATTTCATTCTTGCTCCATCAGACATTGCGGCGTCGCATGCGACCCGCGACCGGCTGGGTGATACCGCGCCAGGCAACGGCGACCGACTAGGTCACCGTGATCATAATGATCCGCACCGTCCGTCACATGCCGAACGATGCGACTGGCGCTAACCTAGTGTCACTCTGTTATCAGTACTAACTCTGTGTGCTGACCGTCGGTACATGCCGATCGCCGGAGCAGACGCTGTCGCGGTCCCGGCGCTGGCCCCTGACCTGCGCCGCTTCGCCCGCAACGTTTGATGTGCTGGTCAGGGGTAGGTGATCGAAACCGAAACGAACGCCAGGATCTGCGGGGAGCGTGTCCGACCGATGGGTATGTCATGACGAGAGAACACGGAGAAGAATTCACCGACACGGGCGATCTCAGGGAACTGCACGGCGCGTTGCTCAGCACCCAGGGCGTCGAGCAGTTCCTGCACGAGATGGCCGTGATGGCGGCCCGGCTGGTGAGCGGCGGGCTGTCTTGCGGGATGACGATGCAGCCCAGCGGGAGGCCGGTCACCGTGGCGTGCAGCGATCAGGTCGCCGCGCGAGTGGACGAGGTGCAGTACGAACTCGACGACGGCCCGTGCCTGTACGCCATGCGCGACGGCCACATGGTGCGCATCAAGGACACCGCCGAGAAGGCGCACTGGCCCGAGTTCGAGGCGCAGGCGGCCAGGCGCGGCATCCGGTCGTGCCTGGCCCTGCCGCTGAAGGCGGACGGCAAGCCGGTCGGCGCCCTCAACCTGTACTCGCGCAAGGCATCGGCGTTCGGCGTCGCCGAGGCACGCCGTGCGGAGAATTTCGCCGAAAACGCCTCGGGCGCGCTTTCGCTGGCCATGCGGCTGGCCTCGCACGTCGCGCTCATCGAGCAGTTGCGTTCGTCGCTTACCTCGAGAACGGTAATTGACCAGGCGCTCGGCATAATCATGGCCAAGGAGCATTGCACGCAGGCGCGCGCGTTCGCCATCCTGCGATCCGCCTCGCAGAACAGCAACGTCAAGCTCCGCGATGTCGCCAGCGCGGTCGTGACCAGCATCACCGGCGAGCCCCCGCAGCCGGCCCCGCCGTTCGAGGAAGGCCGCCCCTAAGCGGCGCCGTCGGTATCGGCCGTGGCGGTGGCGCTGTCCATCTGAGTCTGGTCCATCTGCGCCTGGTCCGGCTGCCGGTAGGGGCCCGCCAGCGACGCGGCGACGCTGGGAAATACGTCTACCAGCCGGTCGACCCCGGTTATCGAGAGCACGCGCTGCACGGCGGGGGCACCGACGACCAGTCGCAACCCGCTTCCGCTCGCAACGGCCTGCCTGAATACGCGCACGATGGCGCTTACTCCGGACGAATCGCAGAAATTCGTTCTGCTCATGTCCGCGACCAGCAGGAGCGCGCCCTGGTTCAGTGCGGCGAGGAGTTCGTCCAGGACCGTGTCGGCATTGGTGACGTCTATCTCCTCGGGCAGTGTGACCGCGGCCACCTGGCCGATCCACAGCACCGGATAGCGCTCTTGAGACACGTACCACCACCATCTGTTCGCGCGAAAGGTAGTAGGCCGCGTCTCTGGACCTAGAAGAGCGGCTCACCCCCTGGGCTTCGCCGCGCAGCGAACATTATTCACGGCGGCGCGGCCGGGGCGCAAGGCCAGCGCTCCCGGGCTCGCGCCGCCGTTTCGGCCAGCCAGAACAGGTGCCGGCGGGAGTGCGTGAAGATGTGTCCGTTCGGGTCAGATTACGCGCCGCCCGCGGTGACCACCATGTCGGTGATGAACCCCGCCGCCAGCCCGAGCAGGACGCCCCAGTAGAGCAGTTCCTTGCGCCCGTTCTTGTGCGCGACCCCGAGCAGCTGGATGACGACATAGAGGATGGAGCCGGCCGCGAGGGACAGGAAGATCACGCTCATGGCCTCGCTGGTGAACTGCCGCCCGATGGCGGTGCCCGCAATCGTAGGGCCGCCGCCGATCAGGCCCATGAGCAGGAGAAATCCCCACGATGGCCGGTCATCTTCGGCGGCCAGCGGGGCCACGATGCCGAATCCTTCGGTGCCGTTGTGCAGCGCGAAGCCGATGACCAGGACTGTCGCCAGCTCGATCTCACCGGTGGCGGCGCTGCCGCCGATAGCCAGGCCCTCGCCGAAGTTGTGCAGCCCGATGCCGACGGCGATCAGCAGCGACATGCGGCGGGCGGCGGACCAGCCTGCGATGCCCGGCTTGGCCGCGGCCAGCTCGCCCGGCGCCATCGTGCCCGGGCCGAAGTTCCGCGGCTTCCGCCGGCTGGCCAGCCAGGCCTCGTAGTAGACCAGGCTCATCAGGCCGACGGTCAGGCCCAGGAAGAACAGGGCGGCGTAGCCGAGCACCGGGCCGATCCCGGCGGATCCGTCGTGCAGCCGCCCCAGGGCCGTATCGATGGGCTCGAACGCGTGCACCAGCACGTCCCAG
>DATBKQ010000036.1:0-10542 GCA_036555825.1 Acetobacteraceae bacterium
GCAGGCGATAGATCATCTGGCGCAGGCCATGGAGCTGACCGGCCGGCCCTTCCTGAAGGACGTTCACGCATTTGCGCTGCGTGCCTCCTGAGGGGGTTTGCGGCTTTCTGCTCGAAAGCCCTGACCAGGCGAGCCACTCCGGTGCGAGGAAGCCGGGTTGCGCCGGGGCGGCTTCCAGCTAGCTTGCCCGGCGCCCACATCTCCCGGACCCGCATGGCCAACGAACTCCAGCCGCCTCGCGGCACCCATGACCTGATCGGCGAAGACCAGCGCCGCCACCGGCACGTGATCGACACCGCCCGCCGGATCGCCGCGCGCTATGGCTTCGACGAGTGGAGCACGCCGATCTTCGAGGACACCCGCGTGTTCTCGCGCACCCTGGGCGACACCTCCGACATCGTCACCAAGGAGATGTACAGCTTCCAGGACCGCGGCGGCGATGCGATCACGCTGCGCCCCGAGGCGACCGCCGGCATCTGCCGCGCCCTGGTGACCAACGGCCTCACCCAGTCGCTGCCGCAGAAGGTGTTCTGCGCCGGCCCGATGTTCCGCTACGAGCGGCCGCAGAAGGGCCGCTACCGCCAGTTCCACCAGATCGACGTGGAGCTGATCGGCTCGGCCGAGCCGCTGGCCGATGCCGAGGTGATCGCCTGCGGCTGGGACATCCTGAACGCGCTCGGGGTGGCCGGCGAAACCGTGCTGGAGGTCAACACGCTGGGCGACGCGCAGAGCCGGCAGGACTACCGCGCCGCCCTGGTTGGCTATTTCTCCAAGCACCAGCGCGCGCTGTCGGCCGACAGCCAGGCGCGGCTTGAGCGCAACCCGTTGCGCATCCTGGACAGCAAGGACGAGCGCGACCGCGCGATCGTCGCCAACGCGCCGACCATCGCCGGCTTCCTGACCGAGCCGGCGGCGAAATTCTACGCCCGGCTGCAAGGCTACCTCGACCGCTTCGGCGTGCCGTTCCGCGAGAACCCCCGCATCGTGCGCGGGCTCGACTACTACGGCCACACCGCGTTCGAGTTCGTCACCGGCAGGCTGGGCGCCCAGGGCACGGTGATGGGCGGCGGACGCTACGACGGGCTGGTGGAGGAAATGGGCGGCCCACCCACCCCGGCGGTCGGCTGGGCGGCCGGGATCGAGCGGCTGGCCATGCTGCTGGAAGACCCGCCCCGCGCCCCGGCCACGGTTGCCGTGGTGCCGGTGGGCGAGGCCGCCGAGGCGGTGGCGCTCGACGTCGTGCAGGCGCTGCGCCACGCCGGCATCCGCGCCGAGGTGGCATATCGCGGCAACCTGCGCCGGCGCATGGAGCGCGCCAACCGGATCGGCGCCCGCGCCGCGGTGGTGATCGGCGACGACGACATCGCCCAGGGCGTGGCCCAGGTGAAGGACCTGGCCACCGGCGAGCAGGAGGCGGTGGCGCTGGCGGACCTCCCCGACAGGCTTCGATGAGCCTCGCGCCGAAGCTCGACCGTATCGCGGCGCGCGCCGAGGAGCTGCGCCATATGCTGACGCAGGGGCTGTCGGGCGAGGCCTACGTGAAGGCCTCGAAGGAGCTGGCCGACATCGAACCGGTGGTGGCCCGGATCGGCGACCTGCGCGCCGCCGAGCACGCCCAGGCGGACGCGGCGGCGCTGCTCGACGACCCCGAGATGCGCGAACTCGCGGAAGCCGAGTTGCGCGAACTCCGGGAGCGCATCCCGGCGCTGCAGCACGAGATCCGGGTGGCGCTGCTGCCGAAGGATGCCGCCGACGAGCGCTCGGCGATCCTCGAGGTGCGGCCGGCCGCCGGCGGCGACGAAGCGGCGCTGTTCGCGACCGAACTGTTCGCGATGTATCAGCGCTATGCCGAGAGTCGCCGCTGGCGCTTCGAGATCCTGGAATACAGCGACACCGAACTGGGCGGGCTGAAGGAAGGGATCGCCGAGATCACCGGGCGCGGGGTGTTCGCCCGGCTGAAATACGAATCCGGCGTGCACCGCGTGCAGCGCGTGCCGATGACCGAAAGCCAGGGGCGCATCCACACCTCCACCGTGACCGTCGCGGTGCTGCCCGAGGCCGAGGATGTGGACGTGCAGGTGGACGAGACCGACCTGCGCATCGACGTCTATCGCGCCTCGGGCGCCGGCGGGCAGCACGTCAACAAGACGGAAAGCGCGGTGCGGATCACGCATATCCCGAGCGGTATCGTGGTGGCGATGCAGGAGGAAAAAAGCCAGCACAAGAACCGCGCCAAGGCGATGAAGATCCTGCGCGCGCGGCTCTATGAGCAGCAGCGCGCGGCGGCGCACGCCTCGCGCGCGGCGGACCGCAAGGCGCAGGTCGGCACCGGCGACCGCTCGGAGCGCATCCGCACCTACAACTTCCCGCAGGGGCGCGTCTCCGATCACCGGATCAACCTGACGCTCTATAAGATCGACCGGGTGATGGCTGGGGAACTGGACGAGTTCATCGACGCATTGACCGCCGAGGACCAGGCGGCGCGACTGGCCGCAGAGGAGTGACGGCACGGGCCCGGTGTCGTGCGCCTGTCATGTCCGCTCGATTGTCTGTGCCGCGCCATCGAGTGCCGCCGCGATCGTTTCCGCCGTGGCCGAATCGAGTGCGCCGCGCCTGAGGCGAAGCCGCAGCGCCAGTTTCAGGTTCTCCATCCCGCGCAGCACCTGCGCGGGCAGATCCCGATCGGGACCCGCGCCAGGCTCCCCGGTGCGCGACAGCAGGTCCTCCACCGCCGCGCGATTGGCGGTAAGGAAAGCCTCGCCCTCCATCGTGATGCGGTATCGCTTGCGGCCGGCGGCTTCCGTTTCGACCACGGCGTATCCCATGTCCTCGAGCCAGGCGAGCGTCGGGTAGATGACGCCAGGACTGGGGCTGTAGCTGCCGCTCATGCGATCCTCGATCGCCTTCATCAGCTCGTAGCCGTGGCGCGGCTGCTCGGCGATCATGGCGAGCGCGAGCAGGCGCAGCTCGCCATAGTCGAACAGCCGGCGCCCGCGACGGCCGCCCAGGCGATGCCCCTGGCGGCTGTGGCGATGCCCCCCGTGACGGCGATCCGCCAGGTCGTCGGGATGGGCAAAACGACGGTCTGAACCGCCCCTGTGTCGATGTTTCATGGGTATGCGATATAAATCAAGATATATCGCAAGTCAAGATATATCTGGTGCATCTGGCCGGCAGGTGGACCGGACAGCGGACGTCAAATCGCCGCGTCGGCGCGGGCCGGTTCGGTCGGGTAGCTTCGCAGCAGCAGCAACATCAGCCCCATCGACGGCAGCGCGGCGAACATGCAGAGCGCGTAGAATTCGATCCAGCCCAGCCGCGCCGCAAGGATGCCGGAGGTGCCGCCGATGGTGTGGACCGCAATGGCGGCGAGCGAGGACAAGAGCGCGTAGTGAGTGGCGGTGAAGGCGCGCGAGCAAAGACCGGAGAGATAGGTGATGAAGGCGGCGTCGGCCATGCCCTGGGCGAACGCCTCGGTGGTGACGGTGGCATAGAGCACATGGTGCTCGCCGGCCGAAACCGCGAGCAGCAGGTACATCGCCATGGCAATCGTCTGCGCCCAGCCGGTGCGCAGCAGCGCCCGCCCGGTGCCGAGGCGGGCGACCAACCAGCCGCCGAGGGCGATCCCCGCCAGGGTGCCGCCCAATGAGAACCAGCCGGTCGCGGCGATCGCCTCGCGCGAAAACCCCAGCGCGCGATAGAACGGGGCGGTCATGATGCCGGCCATCGCCTCGCCCAGCTTGAACAGGGCGACAAAGGCGAGGATCAGCAAGGCGCCGCGACGGGTTAGGAAGTCGCGCAGCGGTTCGACGACCGCATGGGCGAGGCGGACGGCGAAAGTGGCGGCGACCAACCGCCGCTCCACGCGTGGCGGCTCGGGCGCCAGCACGGTGATCAGGATGCCGCAGCCGATCAACGCCGCCACGCCGAGCAGGGCGGCACGCCAGCCGGCAAGGGAGACGAGGGAGATAACCCCGGTGGTGGCGATCAGCAGGGCGATCCGGTAGCCCCAGATGTAGGCCGCCATGGCGGCGCCCTGGCGATGCGGCGGGTAGACCTCGATGCGCCAGGCGTCCACCACGATGTCCTGGCTGGCGGACAGGAACGCGACCAGCGCGGCAAGGGCGAGCGAGAGGAATGGCAGGCGAGCCGGATCGGACAGCGCCAGCAGGGCAGCCGCCGCGGCCAGCGCCGGCTGGATAGCGGCGAGCCATCCGCGGCGGCGCCCGAGACGCCGGAGCGGTCCGGGTGGCGAAGCATTGTCCAGCACCGGTGCCCAGAGGAACTTCAGCGAATAGGCCAGGCCGATATTGGCGGTCAGGCCGATGACGGCGAGGGAAACGCCGCCCTCGGCCAGCCACAGGCGGAACGTGAAGCCCGAAAGCGGCAGCGGCAGCCCGGCAACGAAGCCGTAGGCGGCCATCAGGTACAGCGCGGGGCGGGACTCGCCGCGGGACCTGCTTCCGGCCCGCTCCCGCGCCAGGAGAAGAAGCTTACGGGATATCGGCGTCGCCCTTGCCGAGCGTCCGCTGCATGGTGACGACATCGAGCCAGCGGCCGAACTTGATGCCCACGGCGCGCATCGTGCCGACCATGTGGAAGCCGAGGCTGGCGTGCACACCGATCGAGCCGGTGTTCTCGGAATCCCCGATCACCGCGATCATCTGGCGCATGCCCGCGGCCGTGGCCTCGTCCACCAGCCGGTTCACCAGCGCCTTGCCGACGCCCTGGCCACGCACGTCCTCGCGGACGTACACGCTGTCCTCGGCACAGCAGCGGTACGCCGAGCGGTCGCGAAACTGCGTGTAGTAGGCGAAGCCGAGAACACCGGTCGGGTCGGTCGCCACCAGCCACGACCCGCCGTGCTCCTGCACCTTGGCGAACCGCTCCGCCATCTCCTCCACCGAAGGTGGGGTTTCCTCGAAAGTTCCGGTGCCGGTCAGCACGTGGTGGGCGTAGATCGACTGAATTTCAGCAATATCGGCCGCGGTGGCCGCGCGTATCTCCATGGACCTCTGCCTCTCCGGTCAGACCGGGAGTCCAAGCACGTCCGCCGCGTCGCAAGCAAACGCCAGCAGCCCGCGATCCAGGCCAGGACCGCCGACCAGCGACAGACCGACCGGTACGCCATTGACCGCGCCGGCGGGCAGGGTGACCTCGGGCAGGCCGCAGAACCCGGCGATTGCGGTCACGCCGATCGTCGCCGCGCGAACCGCGTCCTGCTCGGCCTGGCCGGCCGTGAGCAGGGGGGCGGGGCACGGGCTGGTCGGAAACACCAGCACGGCGCCGCCCGCAAGAAGCGGGCGCACCCGCCCCTGCAGCACCCGGCGGAAGGCGCGGCCAGGACCCGCGATGGCGGGGCCGGTTGCGCGCGCGGCAGCGAAACGCTCGCGGACGCCGGGGCCCAGGCGCGGCTTCACCGTCTCTATCCAGTTGCCGAGTGAGGCCCAGGCCTCCTCCGCCTGCACGGTGCGGAAGTGGTCGAAGAAGCTGTCGATGCCCTCGGGCGCAATCCGGATGCCGACCGCGCGGCCGCGCAATTGCTCCAGCCGCTCCAATCGCGGACGCAACACCTCCGCGACCGCCGGACTGGCATTCACCCAGGCCTCCTCGACGCGCAGCAGTGGCCCATCGACCGGCTGCCGCCCGCCTGGCAGCAGCACGTCGCCCACCCCCATCAGGAGCGACGCGGTACGGCTGAACCAGCCGCACGTGTCGAAGCTGGGCGCGAGCGGACAGGTTCCGGCGAGGCTGATCGCGCCATGGCTCGGACGGATGCCGAAGAGGCCGCAATAACTGGCCGGGATCCGCACCGAGCCACCGGTGTCGGAGCCAAGCGCGAAATCCACCAGGCCGGCGGCAACCGCGGCCGCCGAACCGCAGCTCGAACCTCCAGGGAAGCGGTCCGGGGCCCGAGGGTTGATCGGAGTGCCCTGCCAGACGTTCTCGCCGGTCAATCCATAAGCGAGCTCCACGGTCTTGGTCTTGCCGACCAGGCGCGCACCGGCCTGGCGGAGCGAGGTGATCACCGGGGCGGTCGCCGCGGCGGGCGGGTGGGTGCTGGCCCAATCGGGGTTGCCGTAGGTGGTCAGCGCCCCGGCGACATCGAACAGGTCCTTCACCGCGAAGTTGAGGCCGGACAGCCGACCGGAACCGAGCGGGGGACGTTCCAGACGCGGTCCAGGAACGAAGGCACCCGCGGCGTCGTCCAGTGTCAGCATTTGCTTGGTCCCTGCACCCCGGCTGTGCGATAAGGCGGCCACAACGTCCCGGTCGGGCCGCCGGCGCCCGGCCGTTTTTTTGGTAAGTTGTAAACTCTATCGGGCATACTGCCCACGATCTTCCTTCCGTCGCTGTTACAGTTTCGGCGGATGGTTTCAGGCCAGGATCCGCGGTAAGGTGGTCCCAGGGCCGTCGCCAGGGCACATTTGGCCCGCTATGGAGCATGCCTCGAGGGGGACTGCGCGTGGATGTAAATGACGGACACACTTCCGGACCTTCGGCGCACGGCCAATCGCTCGCCGCCGGAAGCAGCGATGCTGGCGGGCCGGTGCAGCTCGGGGCGGCGGAGGAAAAGCCGGTCCATCCGCGCCTGATGGCGATGATCGTGGCCGGCCGCTATCACGGCCAGGAGCTCGATCCGGGCGAATTCCGCGGCACACCCAAGACGCCCCCCTCGGCGGCGGAGCTGTCCAGCTGGGCGCAGAATGCGGGGATGTGGGCGCGCGCCGTGCGGCTGCGCTGGCGCCATCTCCTGCGGTTCCACAACTCCGCTCCGGTGGTGCTGCTGTTCAACGACGGCAGCGCGGGGTTGCTGACCGGGGTCAACACCGAGCACAAGGTGGTCTTCATCAAGGACCCGGCCGGCCCGGCCGCCGATGCACCGGTGCCGGTGGACGAGCTGCGGCTGTCCGAGGTCTGGTCGGGCGAAGCGGTCCTGGTGCGCGCCAACCGCGGTTACGCCGACACCGACGCGCCGTTCACCCTGCGCTGGCTGTTCGGCCTGGTGATGCAGGAGAAGCGTTCGCTCCGCGAGATCGGCGTCGCCTCGCTGGCGCTCAGCATCCTGACCATCTTCCCACCGTTCCTGGTGATGACGGTGGTGGACAAGGTGCTCACCCACGATTCCTATTCCACGTTGGCGCTTATCGGGGTGATCGTCGGCATCGCCATTCTCTACGAAACGCTGCTGGGTTATGCGCGACGGCTGATCGTGCTGGTGGTCGGCACCAGGATCGACGCGCGGCTGAACCTGCACATCTTCAATCGCCTGCTGCGGCTGCCGCTGGATTATTTCGAACGCCATCCCGCGGGTGAGACGATGTACCGGATCAGCCAGGTGCACCGGGTGCGCGAGTTCATCACCGGAAAGCTGCTGTCGTCTTTCCTGGACCTGATGACGCTCTGCGTGCTGCTGCCGTTCCTGTTCTGGCTGAACGCGCCCCTGGCCTGGATCGTGCTGGCGTGCGCCTGCGTGATAGCGCTGATCATCCTGGTGTTCCTGAAGCCGCTGGCGGTGATCTTCCAGCGCGTGGTGCAGGCAGAGACGGACAAGCAGGCCGCGCTGGGCGAGACAGTGTTCGGCGTGCGCACGGTGAAATCGCTGGCGCTCGAGCCGCAGCGCAAGCAGCTATGGGACGAGCGGATCGCCGAGGCCGGACGGTGGCGTCTGGCGTACGGCAAGCTGGGCAACTGGCCGCAGACCCTGGTGACGCCGATCGAGCGCTTCATGTGGATGGGCGCGATTCTGATCGGCGTCTACTGGGCGCTGGGCGATCACACCGGTGCGGGCGCCGGTGCGCTGTTCGCGTTCATGATGCTGTCGCAACGCGTTGCGCAGCCGCTGGTGCAGCTCGCGCGCCTGACCGACGAGTACCAGGATGTGGCGGCGGCGATCGGCCAGGCGGCCAGCGTGCTGAACCGCCCGCTGGAGGTGGATGCGGCGTCGGGCGGGCTGCGGCCGCGCTTCGCCGGGGCGATCAGCTTCGACGACGTGACCTTCACCTACGCGGGAACCAAGACCCCGGCGCTCGACCGCATCAGCTTCTCGATCCCGGCCGGCACGATGCTGGGGATCGTCGGGCGGTCCGGATCGGGCAAATCGACCATCGCGCGGCTGCTGCAAGGCATCAATCGCGACTATTCGGGCTTCCTGAAGATCGACGGCTCCGACCTGCGGGAGATCAACCTGCGCCACCTGCGCCAGAGCTTCGGCGTGGTGCTGCAGGACAACTTCCTGTTCCGCGGCTCGATTCGCGACAACATCCTGGCCGGCCGTCCCGGCCTGACGCTCGAAGATGCGGTGCGCGCGGCACGGCTGGCCGGCGCGGAAGAGTTCATCGAGCGGATGCCGAACGGGTACGAGACCTACATCGAAGAAGGCTCGCCCAACCTGTCGGGTGGGCAGCGGCAGCGGCTGGCGATCGCGCGGGCGCTGATCAACGACCCGCGCATCCTGATCCTGGACGAGGCGACCAGCGCGCTCGATCCCGAGTCGGAGGCGCTGGTGAACGCCAACCTGCTGCGCATCGCGCGCGGCCGGACCATGATCATCGTGTCGCACCGGCTGTCCTCGCTGACCGAATGCGACCAGATCCTGGTGCTGGAACAGGGCAAGGTGATGGACATCGCGCCGCATCGCACCCTGCTGGAGCGCTGCGCCGTGTATCGCCAGCTCTGGGCGCAGCAGAACCGCCATCTTGAAACACAAGGTCCACGCCATGCCGCGCTCGCGCCGACCCTCGTCCAAGGCGATTAGCACGACCGTCGAGGCCCCCGGCGACCCCACGCTGCCGGTCATCCTCGAATTCCAGATGCCGTCCACGGCGATCACCTCGGCGCCGATGCCGCGGTCGGCGCGCGGCGTCGTATGGATCATCGGCAGCATGCTGGCCGCGATCCTGGTGGCACTCGGCACCATCCATGTCGATCGCGTGGTGACCGCGCAGGGCCGGGTGGTCTCGAAATCGCCGACCATCGTGGTGCAGCCGCTGGACACCTCGATCGTGCGCTCGATCGACGTGCACGAGGGCCAGTCGGTGCAGGCCGGACAGGTGCTGGCACGGCTCGATCCGACCTTTGCCGCGGCCGACGTGGGCGCGCTGGCAGCGCAGGTGAGCAGCCTCCAGGCCCAGGTGTCGCGGTTGCAGGCGGAGGCCGACGGGCGGCCGTTCACCTACTCGGGGACCGATCCGAACCTGGCGCTGCAGGCGGCGACCTATGCGCAGCGGCAGGCGGAATACAATTTCAAGCTCGAGAATTATACGCAGAAGATCAACGGACTGGTTGCCAATATCGCCAAGGCGAATGCGGACGCCGCCGGCTTCCGCGACCGGCTGGAGGTCGCCAGCCAGGTCGAGAAGATGCGGCGCGACCTCGAGCGGCTGCAGGTGGGCAGCAAGCTGAACACGCTCGCGGCGATGGACAACCGCGCGGAGATGGATCGCGACCTGCGCGGAGCGATGCAGACCGCGGCCAGCGCGCAGCGCGATCTGGCGGCGCTGGTCGCCGAGCGCGACGGCTATGTGCAGTCGTGGCACGCCGATGTGTCGGAGAAACTGGCCGACGCCACCAGCAAGCTGTCGGACGCGCGCGAGTCGCTGAACAAGGCGCAGCTTCGCAAGCAACTGGTGGAGCTGCGGGCCGACCGCGACGCAACGGTACTGACGGTGTCCAAGGTGTCGGTGGGTTCGGTGCTGCAATCGGGGCAGCAGTTCATCACGCTGGTGCCGGCCGACGCGCCGCTCGAGATCGAGTCGAACATCAACGGCCGCGACGACGGGTTCGTGCACGTCGGCGATCCGGTGGCGATCAAGTTCGACACTTTTCCGTTCGTGCAGTACGGTCTGGCCTACGGCACCGTGCGGACGATCAGCGCGGACAGCTTCACCGCACAGGACGATCAGCGGAACCCGACCGGGGCGGTCCCACTGCCAGGGAACACCAGCGAACCCTACTATCGTGCGCGGGTGACCATCGACCGGGTCGAACTGCACGACACACCGCCCGGATTCCGGCTGATGCCCGGAATGCCGGTGACGGCCGACATCAAGGTGGGCAAGCGAACGGTGCTGCAATACCTGCTCGGTCGGGCGCTCCCGGTGGCATCCGAGGGGATGCGCGAACCCTGACACGCGACGGATAATCTGGTGGCCCTCCTCGACCGAATGCTTGCGTCGCTGTCGCCTGCCGCCGCCTTGCGGCGGGCAGTGCGGCTGGCCGAACAGGGAAGCCTCAAGCAGGCTCTCCCGTTGCTGGTGCGGGCGGCTCGGGCCGGAATCGCGGAAGCGGAGTATCGGCTGGGGCGCTGCTACCTCGAGGGCGCGGGCGTGCCGCCAAGCCGTCCGGAAGGGGCGCGCTGGCTGGAGCGTGCGGCCAACCAAGGCTATGTCGAGGCGCAGGCGCAGCTTGCGACACTGGCGATCCACGGCCTCGTGGCACAGCCGGAAGGCGGGCAGTCGGCACGGCTGTTCGCCTCGCAGGAGGCGGTGGCTCCCGATTTCGAGGCGGGCCTGCGCTGGGCACGCAAGGCGGCCGAGGGTG
>DATBKQ010000037.1:0-4861 GCA_036555825.1 Acetobacteraceae bacterium
CAGGGCGCACACCAGCGCGGCGATCTGCACCCCCTGCAGGATGGACGTGAGGTTGATCTCCCATGTGAGCCGAACCGTTCGGTGGTGCGGCTCGCCTTCGTGCTCAGTGGTGGACATCAGCAGGCACCAACCGCACCGACGAAACCAGCGCGCAATCGGCCGCGGCACGCAATTCGCCGGCCGGGCGCGTCTATTGCGGCTGCGAGCGATGGGATCAGGACGGGCAATTGCGGTTAGACCAGGGGGGTGGTGGCGATCTCGCCGCCGGTCCCGGCGATGACGCTGAGAATGCGCCCGCCATCCGCCGCCGAGACCATCATCATGTCGCCATGGGCCAGCATGTCTGCCGCATCGGCAAAGAAGTCCGGCACCTGCACCTGAGCGAGTTGGTCGCCAACGGCCCGGTAGTGCCACAGGGTGAAGCCGTTCGCGTATGCGAGCACAGACAGATCGCGGATGGCGAAAGCCATGGGTTCCGGACTCCTTCGGGCAAAAGAAAAGGGCCGCCGCGGATCGCGGCAGCCCCTGAAGTTCGAGGAGGAGAAAGGTCAGCGGGCGGAGTACGCCCGTTGACAATGAGAGATTAAGGATTGTCGGGGCGTTTTGTCAACGACTTTTTTCCTAACACCAGATGAACTCGCCGATACTCAGCCCACGATCCCCTTCACCCGGAGCGGCCATTCCAGCCGGTCCAATGCCTCGCGCCACAACCGCCAGTCGCAGCGTTCGCCGGGGGCCGCCGGACTGGGCGAAACTTGCCGCTCGCCCCAGATGCGCAGAATTCGAGCGTGGACAAGATCGATCCGCCGACGCCGGTATAGCCCATCCAGGCACTTCACCACATCGTCCGGCTCACATGGTCGCGCGATGCTTCCCTGGTTTGCCGTAAAACGTGCCCCCTCACGGCGGGCTACCAAGGCCGCCATCGTCCACAGCCAAGCCTCCTCCGCATCGCGGAATGGCTGGCAGCGCCGAAGCGGCGCGAACGAGTGGCGCGGAGTGGTCGTGGTTCGACGGGCGGCAGCAACCATGAGTCGTGTCTCCATTTTGAGCCGGATCGGATTGGAACATTCCACGAACACATGAAACCATAGGTTGTAGAGCATTGGCAAGCGCGTTCGGGGCTGCCGCCAGAAAATATTCCTTTACTCAATGATGCACAATCGGCGATCCGACCGCTGGGGTCGCGGACTTCTAAGTACGGGCGTTTGCCTGGTTCAGCAGGCCAGGGGGCAGCCAGACCCGCGTAACGTGCCAGGCACCGTCCCGGAGGTCCATCTGCAGCCTGATCGGGTCCGGCTGTCCCGGCCCGTTCAGATCCACCAGAAAGGTGGATGGGCCTGCGAAGAATGCCCAGCTCACCTGCACCGCGGCGCCAGCGGCATGTTGACCGGCGTCTGGCTGGTGTGCCGCCTGGACCAACGCTTCGGGTGTCACCTGCTTGTCGACCACGTTTGTGGCCACACCCCGCACGAACCCGGCGCCGAAGGGGGGGAGCTGACCGCTGACCTTGGCCTGCGGCGGCTGGTCCACCACCATATCGCAGATATCTTCCTTGATTCCCTCGCGGACCGATTCCCAGTTGACCATGGATTGCAACGCCGTGGCATCGCCGTTCCGGACTGCCTGGCCGAGCCGGTAAAGCGTCACATAGGGATAAATGCCGTATGCCATGGCTACCGCCAGGCAAGCGCCGATCACTGGCTTTTTGCCCACCACGAGCCGCGTCCCTCCTGAGGCCACTGCATCATTAGAGCGGATGCCTTGGTGTCCGGTTAATGGCGACTAGACCGCCTTCCAGCTGACAACTGCTTGAGAAGGCAAACGTGTTTGCGAGCTTGCCACAACCTATAGGAGTCGTCACCTTCGGATTAACGTTACGGGGACAGTTTATCCCTGCGCGTGGGTCCCCACTCCGGTGGACCGCCTGGTGCCGCGGTGCAATCGTGGCCCGCCGTGCAGCGACGGAGGCTACCATGCGTGTATCGATTCTGGGCGGCGCTGGATTCCTGGGCCGCAGACTCGCAGCCCGGCTGGCGCAGGACGGCAAGCTGGGCGGCCGGGCAATCACCGGGCTGACCCTGTTCGACCTGGCCGCCCCCCCGAAGCTGCAAGCGGCGTTCCCTGTCGCCGCGATCGCCGGCGACCTTGTCGCTTTGCCGCAGGACGCGGTCCCAGCCGGCACGGAGGTGATATTCCACCTCGCTGCCGTCGTTTCCGCGCAGGCAGAGGCGGACTACGACCTTGGGCGCCGCGTCAACCTGCGCGGCACCGACGCGGTCGTCGACGCCTGCCGCCGCCTGGTCACGACCGGCGGCCGGCCGCCGCGCGTGGTGTTCACCTCCTCGGTCGCGAGCTTCTCCGGCGGTCAGGGCGCCGTGCTCGCCGACGATGCGAGGCAGGTTCCGGCAAACAGCTATGGGGCGCAGAAGGCGGCGGCGGAACTGATTCTTGCCGATGCCACCCGGCGCGGCTTTCTCGACGCGGTCTCCATTCGCCTGCCAACGGTCATTGTCCGCCCGGGCCGGCCCAATCGGGCCGCCAGTTCGTTCTTTTCCGCCATCGTTCGCGAGCCGCTGCTTGGCCTGCCGGCGGATCTGCCCGTGCCGGAGAGCTTCGCCGCATGGGTGTGCAGCCCGCGCCGGGCGATCGAATGGCTGCTGCACGCCGCAGACATGGATACGGCCCCGATGGGGCTGGATCGCAGCATCAACCCGCCCGGGATCAGCACGACGATCGCGCATCTGCTGCAGGCGCTCGACGAGGTCAAGTCTGGGGCCTCGGCGCTGGTGCGACGGGTGGAGGACATAGAAATCGCCGATATCGTCGGTGTCTGGCCGCCGGCCTTCGAGCCGGTGCGCGCCCATACGCTCGGCTTCGCGGCGCATGAACCGGTGGTCGAGGTGATCCGGGCATTCGTGCGGGACGATCTGGCAGCGACGCGAGCGGAACGCGGCCTTCCGCATCAGCAACATACCGACAGTTAAATTTACCACACCTGGTGCCAAAACCGCACCACGGCGGTTGATCCTGCGACGCACAAGCTCCAAGAAGGAGGTCGCTACTCTCGCTGGCCCGCTGGACGTCGCACATGTCGACACTCCCTGGCGACTCAACCATCGCGGGTGCCGCCGCGGCCCCGCACGCCGGGAGAACTGCGTCCACTCGGTACCATCGTCCGCGTCGCGCGTTCGGCGATGCCGTGTTGCACGCGCCGCAGACCCTGCGCGCACTGGTCCGCACCGACGAGGTCTGGCTGGTGGTGCTGTCTGCGTTTGTCGGCAGCTTCGCCGGCATCATGGTCTCGGCGATGACCGAAGCGACGCAACTGATCCACGAGGTGCTGTTCAAGATCGGCCCCAACCAGCGCCTGAGCGCGATGGTCGAACTCGACTCGCTGCGGACAGTCCTTGTGCCTACCTTGGGCGGACTGGCACTTGGACTGGCGGGTCTGCTCGTCGCCCGCTATCGCCCGCGCCGGGCCGTGGACCCGATCGAGGCCAATGCGCTGTATGGCGGGCGCATGTCGCTCAACGACGGACTGATCGTCATGACGCAGACGATCATGTCGAATGGCGTCGGGGCCTCGATCGGGCTGGAGGCCGGATACACCCAGATCGGTTCGGCCATCGCGTCGCGATTCGGACGGATGTTCCGGCTGAGGCGCAACGATTTGCGGCTGCTGGTTGGCTGTGGCGCGGCAGGCGCCATTGCCGGGGCGTTCAATGCGCCGCTCACCGGCGCATTCTATGCCTTCGAACTGATCATCGGCACCTACACCCTTGGCACCTTCGCACCGGTGGCCGTCGCGTCTATCGTCGCGGTATCCATCGTCAACGCGATCAGCACCGCACCGTTCGACCTGGTCGTGCAGGTCCCCACGCGGGTGGACGCGCTGGACTATATCCCGATTCTCGCGCTGGGCATGCTGTGCGCCCTGATCGGGATCGCCATCATGCGAGGCGTTACGCTGACCGAGGAGCTGTTTCGCCGCAGCGGGGTACCGGGTTGGCTACGGCCATCGTTCGGTGGTCTCGCCGTCGGCCTGTTGGCACTGGTGACACCAGCGGTGCTGTCCTCCGGGCACGGCGCATTGGGAATTGTCATCGAGGCGCCGTATTCGCTGTCCCATGTCGCGATGCTGGTGGTGCTGAAGTCGATGGCCTCGGCGATCTCGATCGGGTCGGGCTTTCGCGGTGGCCTGTTCTTCGCCTCGCTGTTTCTTGGAGCGCTGGTCGGTCGGACGTTCGCCGGCGCCCTCGCCATTGTCAGCACGACCCACGCGGTATCTCCCGTGGTCTGTGCACTGGTAGGCATGAGCGGCCTTGCCGTCGCGATCATCGGCGGGCCGCTGACCATGGGGTTCCTGGCGCTGGAGAGCACGGGCAGCCTGCCGCTGACGGTGGCGGTGCTCGCTGCCTGTGTCATCTCGGCCCTGACGGTGCGCCGGACGTTTGGCTACTCGTTCGCCACCTGGCGCTTCCATCTCCGCGGCGAGGCTATCCGCAGTGCGGTGGACATCGGCTGGATGCGCAACCTGACCGTGGGCCGGATGATGCGGCGCGAGATGCGGACAGTGCGCGCCGATACGCCGATAGCGGCGTTCAAGCGCGACTTCCCGCTTGGTGCGCACCAGCGTGTGGTGGTGATGGATGAGGACGACCGCTATGCCGGCATCGCGCTCCCGGCCGAGGTGCATGCCGATGCGGATGAAAACCATCAGGTCCGCGACCTGCTGCATTACGCCGATACGGTGCTGCTGCCGCAGATGACGATCAAGGAAGCGGTCGCCATGTTCGAGAACGCCGAGAGCGACGCGCTGGCGGTGGTGGACGGCGCCGAATCGCGCCAGGTGATCGGC